>NZ_CALVHE010000155.1 GCF_944327235.1 uncultured Desulfovibrio sp. | reverse complement strand
CTGGTGCGGCAGGATGAGGAATCCGGCTGCCGCATGGTCTCCGGCATGGGCGAGCTGCATCTGGACATCCTGCTGGAGCGCATCCAGCGCGAGTACGGCATACGTCCGCGCGCCGGGCATCCGCAGGTCATCCTGCGCGAGAGCGTGCGCAAGAGCGGCGAGGCCGACGTGACCTTTGAGCGGGACCTCGGCAAGGAGCATCATCAGGGTCATGTGCGACTGAGCGTGGCCCCGCGCGAGCGCGGCACGGGCAATGCGGTCACGGTGGGCGATTTCCTGCCCGCCGACCCGCAGGAGGCCGCGCGGCAGCTGCCCCGCGCGCTGCTGGAGGCGGCCCTGTCCGGGGTGCGGGATGCGCTGCAGAGCGGCGAGCGTACCGGCTACCCGCTGGAGGACGTGGACGTGCGGCTGGAGCTGGTGGAGCGCACGGAGGGATTGACGACCGTGCCGGGCACGCATCTTGCGGCCGGGCAGGCGCTGCGCGAGGCCGTTTCCGAGGCGACGCCGGTGACGCTGGAACCCATCATGACGGTGGAGATCAGCGTGCCGGACGATTTTCTGGGCGCGGCCATCAGTCTGCTGGGGACGTGCGGCGGCAAGGTGGACGACCTTCAGGACAGGGCGGGGCTCAAGCAGGTGCGGGCGACGGCTCCGCTGCGCAAGCTTTTCGGCTTTTCCACCCAGCTCCGATCGGTCACGCAGGGGCGGGCCGGGCTCATGCTTTCCTTTGACCGCTTCGACCTGCCCTGACGGGCGCACACGGGAGACCGATCATGTCACGCCATCCCGGCGGCGCATCCGCCCAGCCCGCCGCCAAGAAAAGCCTTGGTCAGCATTTTCTGAAGCATGAACATATCTGCCTGCGTATCGCCGCCCTGCTGCTGCCGCGGCCGGAAGATCGCGTCCTGGAGATCGGGCCGGGGCCGGGCGCGCTGACGCGCGCGCTGGAGGCCCAGCCGCACGCCCGCCTCCTGCTGCTGGAAAAGGACGATCACTGGGCGGCGGAGCGGCAGCGGCAGGCGGGGGCGCACACGCAGGCCGTGCTCACTGACGCGCTGCGCTTCGACTGGTCGCGCATCACGCCCGCCTATCCCTGGAAGATCGCGGGCAACCTGCCGTACAACGTGGCCTCTCCCATGCTCTGGGACATGGTGGCGCAGGCGCGCGGCCTGCAACGCGGCGTTTTCATGGTGCAGAAGGAGGTGGGGCAGCGGCTGGCCGCCCGGCCGGGCACGTCGCATTACGGCGCGTTGTCGGTCTGGGTACAGAGTTTCGTGCGTCCCCGGCTGGAGTTCATCGTGGGGCCGGGAGCGTTCAGTCCGCCGCCCAGGGTGGACTCCGCCGTCCTGAGCTTCGAGCCGCTGGCGGAGGCGGCGCGTCCGCCGCACACGGCCCAGCTTTCCCGCCTGCTGAAGCTCTGCTTCCAGCAGCGGCGCAAGCAGATCGGCGGGATCTTCCGCCGCTGCGGGGACGCGGCCCTGCTCACCCTGCCGGAAGAGGCCGGACTTGCGCCGGAATTGCGGCCCGAACAGCTTTCCGTGGCGGATTTTCACCGTTTGAGCGCTCTTTTGGCCGCCAAAGCTTGACAAGATTCCTGAAAAATTGTTCCCCTGTTCCTGTACGGTCCTTTGTTGCTTCCTTTTTTTCCTGCCGTACGAGAAACCTGGCCGGGGGGGCCGGGATATGTGTTAGAGCATTTTGCCTTTGAAAAAGGCAAGATGCGAGGCGGCAGTGCAGCGCCGCCCGGCCGAAAGTGAGCGGAAAAACCGCGTTTTTTCCGCGAAACGCCAGGCCGTATGGTTTGGGACGCGAAGCGTTTCAAACTGGAAATGCTCTAGGAGGATAGTTTCATGACCAAGGCAGACTTTATCGAAAAGATCGCGGCCAAATCCAATCTGACCAAGGCCGCCGCCGAGCGGGTGCTCAACGCCTTTCTTGCCGCCGTGGAAGAGAGCCTCGCGGAAGAAGGCAAGCTCACGCTCACCGGTTTCGGCACGTTCAGCGTGGAGACCCGGCAGGCCCGGCAGGGACGCAATCCCCGCACCGGCGAGACGCTCACCATCGCTGAAGGCAAGATGATCAAATTCCGTCCCGGCAAGATGCTCAAGGATGTGCTTGAGGACTAGGGCCTGTTGACGCTATTCGCTGTCTGTTTGGGGGAAGAGTCAGGGACACGGGGCAAGCCCGTCTCCATGACAAGCGAAGCGTGTACGGGAGATAGCCTTATATATTGAAATTATTTGTAAAATCAGTGCTGACAGGCCTTGGAGCGTTTTGCCGTTGAAAAAGGGAAAACGCGGGGCGGCGGCACAGCACGCCCGGCCCAAAGGAAGCGGGAAAGCCGTGTTTTTCCCGCGAAAGGCCAGGCCGTATGGTTTGGGACGCCAAGCGTTTCAAACTGAGGATGCTCCAAAGCGGGCATACGTTTCACGCGTATGCCCGCTTTGTTCAGGCAGAGGCGTCATGCCCGTGCCATGCGTGCCCTGCTCTCCACTTAGTCCAGCGCGGGCCGCCCGCGCGGCGGACAGGCGAGGGCATCGCCCCCCCAAAGGAGTTTTTCCCATGAAGATCCTCTGTCTTGCGCTTTTGCTTGCGGCACAGCTCCTCGGCGGCACGACCGCTTTTGCGGCCTCGTTCGACGACGTGAAAAAAGAGGCCGCGCAGGGAGAAAAGACCGCGCGACCTGAACTCAGTTCCCAGGACAGCCGGGACGAAGACCTCGCGTCGGACGAGGACGAGTCCCTCTTCGGATTCAAGAAGTCCGCCGAACAGGGCCACGCGCCGTCCCAGAATATCATCGGTCGCATGTACGCCAACGGCGTCGGGGTCAAGCGGGACTATGCCCTTGCCCGCTACTGGCTTGAAAAGGCCGCCGCGCAGGATTACCCGGAGGCGCAGTACAATCTCGGCCGTCTGTATGCCGAAGGTCTCGGCGTGAAGCAGGATTATGCCACGGCGCACACATACTGGGAAAAGGCCGCCGCAAAGGGCGAAGATGCCGCCCAATATGCCCTCGGCAACCTGTACGCCAACGGCTGGGGCGTGCCGCGGGACGACGCCAGGGCGCGCATCTGGTGGGAAAAGGCCGCCGCGCGGCGCAACCCCTATGCCCTGCACAATCTCGGCGCTCTCCATTACGAAGGCCGGGGCGTGCCGCAGGATTACGCAAAAGCCCGCAGCTATTGGGAACAAGCGGCGAATGGCGGCTTTTTTGCCTCCCAGATGTATCTTGGGATCCTGTACGAAGAGGGCAAGGGCGTAAAGCGCGATCCCGCCACAGCCCGCCAGTGGTACGACAGGGCCTGCGAACAGGGCTGCGAAGAAGGGTGCGAGCGTTCCGCGCGTCTGGGCAGCGTTTCAAACTGAGGATGCTCCAAAGCGGGCATACGTTTCACGCGTATGCCCGCTTTGTTCAGGCAGAGGCGTCATGCCCGTGCCATGCGTGCCCTGCTCTCCACTTTGTCCAGCGCAGGCCGCCCGCGCGGCGGCCAGGCGAGGGCATCGACTACCCAAAGGAGTTTTTCCCATGAAGATCCTCTGTCTTGCGTTTTTGCTTGCGGCACAGCTCCTCGGCGGCACGGCGGCCGTTGCGGCCTCGTTCGACGACGTGAAAAAAGAGGCCGAGCAGGGAGAAAAAACCGCGCAACTCGAGCTTGGTTCCCGGTACAGCCTGGGAGAAGGCGTCGCGCCGGACGCCAAAAAAGCTTTCCGCTGGTTCAAGAAGTCCGCCGAACAGAGCTACCCCCGGCCCAGAATACCGTCGGCCTCCTGTACGCCAACGGCGTCGGGGTGAAGCGGGACTACGCTCTTGCCCGCCAGTGGTTTGAAAAGGCCGCCGCACAAGACCATCCGGGCGCGCAATACAATCTCGGCCGCCTGTATGCCGAAGGTCTCGGCGTGAAGCAGGATCATGCCAAGGCGCACACATACTGGGAAAAGGCCGCCGCAAAGGGCGAAGATACCGCCCAGTATGCCCTCGGCGTCCTGTACGCCGAGAGCTGGGGCGTGCCGCGGGACGACGCCAGGGCGCGCATCTGGTGGGAAAAGGCCGCCGCGCGGCGCAATCCCCAAGCCCTGCACAATCTCGGCTATTTCTATTATGAAGGGCGCGGCGTGCGGCGGGATTACGCAAAAGCCCGCAACTACTGGGAACAGGCCGCGCGAGAGGGCTTTTTTGCCTCCCAGATGTATCTTGGGATCCTGTACGAAGAGGGCAAGGGCGTAAAGCGCGATCCCGACACAGCCCGCCAGTGGTACGACAGGGCCTGCAAACAGGGCTGCGAGGAAGGGTGCGAACGATATGCACGTCTGGGCAGGGAGCGTTGACATGGACGCGACGGCCCGCCGCCGTGGGGGTCGTGCCGGGCTTTTCCGAAAAAGACTTGCCTTTTTTGCAAAAGAGGCGTAAAGGGATTTTCCGTTCCTTCGGAACGACGGCGGTCTCGGCCGCCGAGTGCCCGGCCACGGCCGGAGCCCTGAAAAAAGGGGGTGATGTCTGTGCCCGGTGTATTCCTGAACGAAGACGATTACAACTTTGATATCGCGCTCCGCCGCTTCAAGAAGCAGGTGGAAAAGGCCGGTGTGCTGTCCGAAATGAAGAAGCGTCAGCACTACGAAAAGCCCAGCGTGATGCGCAAGAAGAAGAAGGCCGCTGCCCGTAAGCGCCTGATGAAGAAGATGCGCAAGATGAACGCGGCGTAATGTCGCGCCCGCGTCCCTTGGGGCGCAAGCGACGCTGTCCGTTTGCGGGAGGCCCTGCCGTGGGCTTCCCGCTTTTTGATTTTTTTCGGGTCGTGGCCCGTGAGGATATCGACATGAGCCTGTTTGAACAGATTGATAAAGACTATGTACAGGCCTACAAGGCCAAGGACGCCGTGCGTCTGTCCGTGCTGCGTCTGCTCAAGACCGCCGTCAAGAACCGGCTGGTGGAGCTGCGCCGCCCCGGCGGCACGCTGAGCGATGAAGAGATGATGGATGTCATCATCAAGGAAGGCAAGCAGCGTCAGGACTCCATCGAGCAGTACACCGCCGCCAACCGTCCCGATCTGGCCCAGAAGGAAGCCGAGGAACTGGCCGTCATCCAGGAATATCTGCCCCAGCCCCTGAGCGAGGAAGAGCTCGGCCGCCTCATCGAGGAGACCATCACCGCCGTGGGCGCGGCCTCGCCGCGCGACATGGGCAAGGTCATCTCCGCCATCATGGCCACGCACAAGGGCCGTGTGGACGGCAAGCATCTTTCCGAAGCCGTCAAGCAGCGCCTGACGCCCCAATAAGTCCCGCTACAGGAGGCCGTGCCGCTGCGCGGCCTTTTTTTCGTTGGGTCATGACTAGCAGAGAGTCCATAAAGAGGCTAAAAGCAAGTTATGACAATGAAAAACAAGTACGCTTGCCGT
>NZ_CALVHE010000154.1 GCF_944327235.1 uncultured Desulfovibrio sp. | reverse complement strand
GCTTACCGCAACCGTCATCAACGCTAGTTTAAGGGGGAGAAGAACATGGCTTTTATTTCTTCCGGGTACAATCCCGAAAAACCGATGGAAGGCCGTATCACCGACATCGGCCCCCACAAGTATGACGAATACTTCCCGCCGGTCATCAAAAAGAACTTCGGCAAGTGGCTCTATCATGAGATCCTCGAGCCCGGCGTTCTGCTGCACGTGGCCGAGAGCGGCGACAAGGTGTACACCGTCCGCGTGGGCGGCACCCGCACCATGTCCATCACCAACATCCGCGAGATCTGCGACATCGCCGACAAGTACTGCGGCGGCTATGTGCGCTGGACTACGCGTAACAACATCGAGTTCATGGTGGAAGACGAAGCTACCATGAAGGCTCTGCGCGACGACCTGAACTCCCGCAAGTTCGACGGCGGCTCCTACAAGTTCCCTGTGGGCGGCACCGGCGCCGGCGTGAGCAACATGGTCCACACCCAGGGCTGGGTGCACTGCCACACCCCCGCCACCGACGCCTCCGGCCCGGTGAAATGCGTGATGGACACCGTGTTCGAAGAGTTCAAGAACATGCGTCTGCCCGCCCCGGTGCGCATCGCTCTGGCCTGCTGCATCAACATGTGCGGCGCCGTGCACTGCTCCGACATCGGCCTTGTGGGTATCCACCGCAAGCCTCCGATGATCGACCACCAGTGGGCCGACAAGCTGTGCGAGATCCCGCTGGCCGTGGCCGCCTGCCCCACCGCCGCCGTGCGTCCCACCAAGGTGGAATACAACGGTGAGAAGGTGAACTCCGTGGCCATCAAGCAGGATCGCTGCATGTACTGCGGTAACTGCTACACCATGTGCCCGGCCCTGCCCATCTCCGACGGCGAAGGCGACGGCATCGCCATCATGGTCGGCGGCAAGGTGTCCAACCGCATCACCATGCCCAAATTCTCCAAGGTGGTCGTGGGCTACATCCCCAACGAACCGCCGCGCTGGCCCACCCTCACCAAGACCGTCAAGCACATCCTTGACGTGTACGCGGCCAACGCCAACAAGTACGAGCGTCTGGGCGACTGGGCCAACCGCATCGGTTGGGAAACCTTCTTCAAGCTCACCGGCCTGAAGTTCACCCACCACCTGATCGACGACTTCCGCGATCCCGCCTACTACACCTGGCGCCAGAGCACCCAGTTCAAGTTCTAGTCCAGGTTTGATTCAACCCCGGCGGCGCATAACGCGCCGCCGGGACAGGAGACTGAAATGGCTGACAAAGACGTTATCATCGACTTCCTCAAGGGCAAGTCCGCCGCCAAGTCCAAGTTCTACTTCAAGGACTTCACGGATCTTTTCCCCGACAAGGGACCCCGCGAAGTGAAAAAGCTGCTCACCCAGCTGGTCAATGAAGAAGTGCTGGAATTCTGGTCCTCCGGTTCCACCACCATGTACGGTCTCAAGGGCGCCGGCAAGCAGTCCCACGCCGAAGGCGAAGACTAGTCGGCCGCCTGCGCGCATTGCTCGCAATGCCGCGGACCTCTCGGCCTCTTACAAGAATTGCCGCAACGCAAGTTGTGGCATTTCTTTTTTGGGCCGCCCCACCTTTCAGCGCATTTTCAGCTTGAAACGCAGTGCGTTTCAAAAATCATACGGCCTCTCGTTTCGCGAAAAAACGCGGTTTTTCCGCCTGGTTTGGGCCGGGCGGCGTCGTGCCGCCGTCTCGCGTTTCGCCTTTTCACCGGCAAAACGCTCCAGCCTCTCCCTCTCGCGTGCCCCAGATCGCCCGACGGCGATGCTCTCATGCCGCCTGCCCCGTCGCGGGCCATACTCCCCGACAGATCCCTACCGAACGCTTTTCCCCCTCGTGCCGCACGTCCACATGGACACGGATACGACAAAAAAGTATCATTTGAAGGACATTGGACGCCGACGGCGGCCCAGCGTGGAAAAGGAGGGAGAGAGTCACATGGACGAAGGGTGGGAAAAAAAAAGCCTTATCGCCCAAAGGCATGGCTGATATCGTTTCCAGATACGGGTGGATCCTCAGATACGTTCCTCTGCTCGTCGTATTGTCCATCCTTTCGCTATATCTGCGCGGTGGTGTCGTCGAAATGGCTTTCGGCGGCGGTTCAGGCACGGAGAGCGATCCCTACCTGATCGCCACGGAAGCGCACCTGCGGGACATGGCCGCCCATCCCCTTCCCAAAGACAGAAAACATTTCCTGCAAACCACAGACATCGCTCTCAGCGGCGAGTGGTCCCCCATCCCGGAATTCAGCGGACGATACAACGGCAACGGTCACAAGATAACCGACCTTACCATAAAAAACGACCGTCTCACGTACGTCGGCCTGTTTGGCATCATCGAACATGACGGGGAGATACGGGATCTCACTGTCGAGACCTCATCGGAAGGGATCTCCAACTCGATAGAGGACGTCCGCTCAGGCATCATCGCAGGCAAAAACAGCGGGCTGATCGAGAACTGCACCACACGTGGCCGGGTGGAGGACGGCGTCCTTGCCGGAGGCATCACGGCCTACAACGACGGCACCGTGAAAAACTGCGTCAATCATGCCGTGATCGCATCAACGGGCGTGTGTCGTTATTTTTCCGCCGGCGGCATAGTGGGCATGAACAACGACGTGCTGACAGGGACGACAGGGCTGATAACAGGCTGCACGAACTACGGCTCCATAACGGCGGAGTCGAAGACCGGCGGCATCGTCTCGGAAAACGTCGGGACTGTCGAATACTGCGCCAATCACGGCTCTGTCTCGACAAAAGGAGGCATATTCGAAATCTACGCCGGCGGTGTGGCCGGAAGCAACAATAACGATTCGTTGATAGTCGGATGCCGGAATACCGGCGCGGTCAGCGCATCGGGCCAGAAGAGGGTCTTCGCGGGAGGCATCGTAGGCATCAACATCGGGAGAACGATCGACAGCCGCAGCGCCGTCGATGCGAGCGCGCAGGGGGAACCTTCAGGGCATGGCGTCGTGGTGGGAAGGATGTACAGCGGGGAGATCATCAATTGCGGCGAACTGCGGCAATGACGCCCCCTGAGGGATACGCCCCGCTTGCCGCATCCACGCGAACGGAAAGGGACGGCGGCTCTTTCCGCGCGGAGGTCCCCGGCGTGCGGCATGACGCGGAGACCGCGCATCTCCCGCTCCCCCGCCGGCCCTTGCCCCACGCCCCTCATGGGCAACGACGTAGCGCGGCACAGCACAGCCCGGCCGATACGACGCGAAAAACCGCGTTTTTTCCACGAAACGCCAGGCAGCATGTTTTGGAACGTTTCGCGCTCCAAACGGTAAATACGGTATTTGTCCGCCGGAGGCATGGATACGACACCACCACATCAGCGACATGACCAGAGGGAGGAGAACGCCCCATGAACGACAGACAACGGAAAAGGACCTTGTCATGCAAAGGCGTGGCCCGCGCCGTTTTTCACAGCGGACGGCTCGTCCGTACGCTCCCCCTGCTTGCCCTGCTGCTCGCGCTCACGGCATGTGCGCGCGGCGGCGTTGCCCCGTCGGCCTTCGGCGGCGGTTCAGGCACGAAGAGCGATCCCTACCTGATAGCCACGGAAGCGTATCTGCGGGACATCGCCGCCGCTCCCCAACTGTACAAAGGGAAGTATTTCCTGCAGACAGCGGACATCAAACTCAACGGCGACTGGAAGCCGATCGGCGATGCAGCTTATTACAGAGAGTTTTCCGGCCGGTTCGACGGCAACGGCCACAGGATAACGGGCCTGACGATACGAGAAGACAGCAACGGTTGCGGCAGCCTGTTCGGCTTTATCGGATACGGCGGCGAGGTGCGGAACCTCATCGTCGAAACGTCGCCGGAAGGCGTCGCCCCCTTGGACTGGGACACCAGAGTAGGCATCATTGCCGCGTTCAATCGGGGACTGATAGAAAACTGCATCACGCGTGGCCGGGTGGTGAACGCCTCCGTTGCCGGAGGCACCACGGCCTGCAACGACGGCACCGTGAAAAACTGCGTCAATCATACCGTGATCGCATCAAACGGCGTATGTAGTTATTTTTCCGCCGGCGGCATAGCAGGCGAGATCAGCGACGTGCTGACAGGGACGACAGGACTGATAACAGGCTGCACGAACTACGGCTCCATAACGGCGGAGTCGAACGCCGGCGGCATCGTCGCGGAAAACATCGGGACCGTCCAGGATTGCGTCAATCACGGCCCAGTTTCGGCAAAAGGGAGCGTGTTCGGGATCTACGCCGGCGGTGTGGCCGGAACCAACAGGACGTTGATAGCCCGATGCCGGAATACCGGCACGATCAGGGCATCGGGCCTAGGGTCAGGACTCATTAAAGGTAAAAAATGACAATGGCAGCAATATGGATTGCCGAAAGGAATGTATGGGCAC
>NZ_CALVHE010000153.1 GCF_944327235.1 uncultured Desulfovibrio sp. | reverse complement strand
GCTTGTTGGTTTGTCTGCTAACTTCCAACTTACCGAATGAGGAAAGGGTGAACAACCTATCGGAACACAACATCTAGAGCCTTTTCAGTTTGAAACGCTTCGCGTTTCCAACCATACGGCCTGTCGTTTCGCGGAAAAAGCGCGGTTTTTCCGCTCACTTTGGGCCGGGCGGCGCTGTGCCGCCGCCTCGCGTTTTGCCATTTTCAGCGGCAAAACGCGCTAGTCCACCAGCGTCTTGGGCGTTTCGGGGATGCCCGGCGTCACCGGGAAATCAAAATGCTCATTCCAGAAAATGAGACGCTGGCAATTGGGGCAGCTCAGGATCTGCTGACCACGCTGCAGTTCGATGTAGGACTGCGGCGGCACGGCGATATGGCAGCCGGTGCAGATGCCTTCCTTGACCGCCACGATGACGGGATGCTCGAGCCGCTTGCGGATAAATTCGTAGCGCACGAACACAGGATGCGGGATGGCGCTGCTGGCGGCTTCCCGCTTGTGCTCCAGTTCAGCCAGACGGGTACGGCAGGCGGTAAGCTTTTCTTCCAGGCTGTCGCGCCGCACTTCAAGCTCGGCCTGCAGGCCCGTATGGGTCAGGTCGATCTGCGCCAGTTTCTCATTCTGGAGCTGGAGCTCCTCCATGAGAGCTATCTTTTCCTCTTCGCGGGAACGGATGACCTTCTCGATGCTGTCCATCTCGCGCATCATGGCATGATGCTCACGCTGGTTCTCCACCTGCATGAGCTTGTTCTTGCTCTTCTTGATGCGGGCGGAATCGTCCTCGATCTCAAAATCGAGTCGTTTCTGCTGATCCTGAAGATGGTTCAGCTTTTCCAGCACGCGCTCACGCTGGGCATTGCTGGCATCAAAACGCTGCTGCAGATCTTCCAGTTCACGCGGCGCACGCTCCAGCTCCTGCCGGACGGCAAAAATGGCGTCATCTATTTTCTGCAGCTCCACAAGCTGCCGGATCTGATCAAGGTAAACGGCGGTACTCATATTTTCCTCCCAGAAAGCGTACCCGTGTCACGCCGTCAGGCCGTCCAGGGCCGTAACGGTGAAAGCGAAGGCACAAAAAAGACATTGACGCCCGGCAGCAGATGCTGCAGCAGCGCACACATACGGCGCATCATCTCTTCTTCAAGGCTGTGATGTCCCACGTCCGCCATGCAGATCTCCGCTTCCAGCGCCGTATGGTACTTCACATCGCCGGTGATGAAAAATTCCACGCCGCAACGCGCCGCATCTTCCAGCAGGGAAGAACCGGATCCCGTACAATAGCCGATACGCCGCACCTTTTCCGGCAGCGGCCCGCACAGCGTCGTTGTGGAAAGATCCAACCAGCAGCCAAGTCGTTGCAGGATGGCGGAAGGCGACTGCGGCGCGGGCAGATCTCCGGCCAGCCCAAAGCCTAACGGCAGAGTAGTCCCTTCCGGAGCCGGAGCGGTCGGCTCGATGACCGCCCGAGCGGTCAATCCAAGCTCGTCCGCGACCCAGGCGGCCGGGCCGGAGCTGTTGACATCCAGCGAAGTATGACAGGCGTACAGAGGCACATCCGCGCCCAGCAGGAGCCGCAGCACCTCATGGTAGGCATCCAGGCGGCGCGGCAGGCGCGGCTTGAGCAGCAGCGGATGATGGCTCAACAAAAAGTGCGCGCCCTTGTCAAGCGCCGTCGCCACGGACGCGGGCGTGGGGTCGAGACAGACGGCAAGCTGCTCCACCTCCGCACGGCGAGCGGCTACCTGCATCCCGGAGCAATCCCAGGCCGCCTGAGTGGACGGCGCGGCAACTTTTTCTATGGTCGCAATGATTTCAGTAAGTTGCATAACATCCCCGCCAAATAGAAAGGCACTTTTTCCAAAAAGGGAAAAGTGCCTCATGCAGTGCTGAATGCGTCCGCTCCTGTCCTTTTGACAGAAAACGCTGCCCAGTCTTGCTTGCACACAAGCAGAATATGGCATCCATTTCGCTATTTTGTACCACAATCGCCATGTTGTCAAGAAGACACTGGCCTTTTGACAGGGATGTGCGGCTGATGCCGTGGTGCGTGCCACGGCCTGCTTGCGCCGCCCCGGCGCGACCATTAGCCGTGCTTGTTCCGGGGCCCTCTTGCCGCTGCCGAACGGCATATGCTAAAGCGCAGGAGTACTCTACAGGCTGAAGAGTGGTCGGCATGGAGAAAGCCTTTCTCATGCCGCTACGTTTCGGCCTGTGTATAGGACCATATTAACCCATCTTTCGTTCAAGGGAGGTTGTCTTATGAGGGGATCCCGTATCGTTTTTTTGCTCGTTGCGTTTTTTATCCTCTGTGCACCGCTCAAGGGAAATTGTGCGAATATCAGTGAGCGCGATGCCAAGAGAGGCGTGACGGCCCTGATGGCGGCGGCAAGAGATGGCGACAGCCAAGCCATTCAAACGTTGCTGGGCAACGGGGCCGACATCAATGCGCGGGCTAAAAATGGCATGACAGCCCTGATGTTCGCGGCAGAGAAGGGACGCAGTCAGGCCATCCAGACCCTGCTGGACAACAAGGCCGACATCAACGCGCGAACCGAGAGCGGCCTGACAGCTCTGATGCTGGCGGCACAACGAGGCCACAGCCAAGCCATCCAGACCCTGCTGGACAACAAGGCCGACATCAATGTACGGGCTAATAACGGCATGACAGCTCTGCTGTCGGCGGCATACTGTGGTCACAGCCAAGCCATCCAAACGTTGCTGGGCAACGGGGCCGACATCAATGCGCGGGAAAAAGACGGCATGACAGCCCTGATGCTGGCGGCAATCGGGGGCCAAAGCCAAGCCGTCCAAACGCTGCTGAACAACAAGGCCGACATTCATGTACGGGATAATAATGGCAGGACAGCCCTGATGGTGGCGTTGACCGCGCTTCGCGGTCCAAACATCCTCACGCTGCTGAACGACCACGAGCCCACCCCCAACCAGGCTATCCAAATACTGCTGGACAACGGGGTCGACATCAATGCGCAGGATAAGGATGGCCTCACAGCCCTGATGATGGCCGTAGAGCATGGTCCCATCCAGGCAGTCAAGAAGTTATTGGACAACAAGGCTGATCCGCTTGTAAAGAGGAATGATGGGACCACTGCCCTTGATATGGCTCGTCGTCTCAACAATGCGGATGCCGTCAGGCTGCTTGAACGATACGGCACGAAGTAGAGCAGTTGGGCACACATCGCGGATGTGCACGAAAAAGCCCGCCTGGAAAATATCCAGGCGGGCTTTTTCGTGCACGTTTTCCGTGTGGAACGCTTCGCGTCGCCCCCATGTGGACTGTCGTTTCAGGGAAAAAACGAGATCTTTCCACTCATCTTGAACCGGGCGGCGCTGTGCTGCCGCCTCGTAGTTTACCTTTTTCAAAGGCAAAACGCTGTAGCCGTGAAAAAAGATAGGGTCATGACTAGCAGAGAGTCCATAAAGAGGATAAAAGCAAGTTATGACAATGAAAAACAAGTACGCTTGCCGT
>NZ_CALVHE010000152.1 GCF_944327235.1 uncultured Desulfovibrio sp. | reverse complement strand
TCCCACGGCAGATAGCCCGCCCGGCGGATGAGGTCGCGGCCTTCGGGGCCGAGCAGCCAGTCCCGGAAAGCGCGGCTGTCGTCGTCGAGCGGACGGCAGGCGATCAGGCAGAGCGGCACGATGAGCGGATAGCTGCCGTCGCGCAGGCTCGCGTCCGTGGGCGTCACGCCGTCCACGGCCAGCGGACGAAAGTCGCCGTCCGGGAACCATTTGTCCAGATACCAGCGCAGGCCGAAGCCCAGCGCCCCCGCCCGCTTGCGGTAGCGGGCCACGTCACATGCCGGCCCCATCGAGGGTCGTTCCAGCAGGGGAGGGGCGGCCTCCTCGCCGCGCAGGACGAGCTCTTCCAGCGCGTGCTGGTTCTCGTCCCATCCTTCATGCTGGAAGGGGAGGATGCGCTCGTCCCGGCCGCCGACTTCCTTCCAGTTGGTGATCTCCCCGGTGTAGATGCGCCGGAGCTGTTCGCTGCTCAGGTTTCTTACGGGATTGTCCTTCTGGACGAAAAAGACGAGGGCCTCGCGGGCCACGGGCCGCACATCGGGCGTGAGACCGCGGGCGCGCAGGGCGTCAAGCTGCCGCTGCGACGGCGGCGGGCCGAAAAAGATGTCCACGGAATCCGGCCTGTCTATCCAGGAGGAGAGTCGGGCCTGTTCCACGCGCCGGGACAGGATCTCCTCGGAGAGGAGGCATCCGTCCTCGTCAAGGCAGGCCACGGCCTGGAAGGCGGCGGCGTACAGGGGCCTGGAGGACTTCACGCCGCTCAGCGTGGGCAGGTCTTCGCCAAGGCGCAGCGAGGGCGGCGCGGCGGGCAGCACCAGCGTGTTGCCCGCACGTTCGGGGGAAAATCTCCCCCAGAACTGCAACAACACCGTTTTGTCGAGGGCATCGTCCTTGCCGCTGACGGTATCCCGCAGCATGGTATGCAGATCGACGGCAACGGCCGCACAGCACAGGACGAAGACAAGCAGCTGGCTGATCACCACCACGCGGCGGCTCCGCACGGGGGGACAGGCGCGGATCCCGAGGCGGAAGGCAAGCAGGAACAGGCCGTAGGTCAGCAGAAAGGACGCCGTCAGCAGGCCGTAGAGGTGGACGGGGCCGAAGCGGATGCGGACGCATACGAACACGAAGACGAGAAACAGCGGCAACGGCAGCAGGAGCGGCAGATATCTGGCGTTGAACGTGGGCTTCGTCCGTGCGTGGGCCGCCAGCCAGGCGCCGTAGGCCATAGGTACGGTGAGGCTGAAACAGACGACCGCCGCGAGGAGGGAATACTCACCGGGCAGGCAGCGAAGTTCAGACGCAAGCTCGAGGGGGATGCCGTTATTCTGGACGAGGAGAGAGCCGCCTTTCAGGACGAAAAATGCTTCGTCCAGGATGAACAGGTTCAGGAGGGTGCAGAGCGGCAGGATGAACACGCTCACGGTAACGGTCGCGGTCTGATACCACGCTGTCCTCGCCCCGTCGTCGTCGGTGGGCCGCTCTTCCCCGTCGCGCCCTTCCGCCTTTTTCCGTGCGTGGCTGTGGAAGCAGAAGGCAAGCAGGAACACCGCATACAGCAGGGCGACGGCAAACAGCAGCAACAGCTTGTGGGGCTCTGACCACGGGTGTTGGAGCAGGGAGCTGAGCTCCTCCGTGGCCGGGGGGATGAAAGCAAGCATGAGGAGCGGCAACAGCGGGGGGAGGAGCAAGGCGGATACGGAGCATCCCCGGGGCGCTTCGGCGGCCAGCCTGCGACCCAGGGACGCCACGAAGGAGATGCTGGTGTAGAGGATGAGCAGGCCGAACGCCAGCAAGTACGCCAGGGGAGACCAGATCGACACGGCGAAAAGCTTGAAAAGGCAGCTCACCCCCACTTCCAGTCCGCCCCAGACGCCGCCTATGCTCACGCAGAGGAGCCAGAAGCCCAGGGCCGCGGTCATGAGCGCATAGCGCGGATATGTACGCGTCATCATCGGATGTTCTCCTTGTTCCCGTGGTTTTCCGTGTCGCCGCCGTTTTCGGCGGTCCCGTCGTTTTCTTCGTCCCACGGCAGATAGCCCGCCCGGCGGATGAGGTCGCGGCCTTCGGGGCCGAGCAGCCAGTCCCGGAAAGCGCGGCTGTCGTCGTCGAGCGGACGGCAGGCGATCAGGCAGAGCGGCACGATGAGCGGATAGCTGCCGTCGCGCAGGCTCGCGTCCGTGGGCGTCACGCCGTCCACGGCCAGCGGACGAAAGTCGCCGTCCGGGAACCATTTGTCCAGATACCAGCGCAGGCCGAAGCCCAGCGCCCCCGCCCGCTTGCGGTAGCGGGCCACGCGAGCGGAAGGGAGATCGCTGGACGAAAACGGCAAATAGTCTTCCCGCAAGGGGGGAGCGGCGGCCTCGCCGCGCAGGACGAGCTCTTCCAGCAGGAGCTGGTTCTCGTCCTCCGCCTCATGCTGGAAGGGGAGGATACGTTCGTCCCGGCCGCCGACTTCCTTCCAGTTGGTGATCTCCCCGGTGTAGATGCGCTGGAGCTGTTCGCTGGTCAGGCTTTTTACGGGATCGTCCTTCTGGACGAAGAAGACGAGGGCCTCACGGGCCACGGGCCGCACCTCGGGCGTGAGCCCCTGGGCGCGCAGCGCGTCAAGCTGCCGCTGCGACGGCGGCGGGCCGAAAAAGATGTCGGTCGATACGGCGGCCAGCCGCTGCCGCTCATAGCGCTCGCTGTATTCCACACGTTCCCGCGTCAGCCGCTCGTACCGTTCCCTCCAGGAGAGGAGGCGGCCGTCCTCGTCAAGGCAGGTCAGGGCCTGCAGGGCGGAAGCGTAGAGCGGCAGAGCGGCCAGCGTGCCGTCCAGACGGCTCGGACTTGCGCCGAGGCGCAGGGAGGGCGGCGCGGACGGCAGCGTGAGGGCGTTATCTTCCTCACGGGGGAAATACTTTTGGGCGAACTCCCAGTTCAGCGAGGGGATGACATCATGCACGCTGTTGTAGTTCCCCCGCGTCAGCGAGACCATGTTGACCGTATAGGCCGCACACGGCGGGACAAGCACGAGCAGCAGGCAGGCCACGCCCACGCGGCGTCCCCGCGTCGGCTCCTGTCCCAGGGTGCGGGCCTCGCAGCCGAAGCCGAAAAGGAACAGGCTGTAGATCAGCAGGGAGGCTATCCCCGTGGACTGGTACAGGAGCAGGGGCACGGAGATGTCCGTGCGCATGAAATACAGACTGAGGGAAAGAAACAGCAGCGGCGGCAGCAGGAGGGGCAGATAGCGCGCGGCGAAGGTGGCGCGAAAAGGCGCTCCGGAAGCCAGCCAGCGACCGTAGTCCAGCGCGACGGCAAAGCCCAGGAGGGAGAGCGACGAGGAGGAGCGCAGCCATGACGTGCCGTCGGACAGGCCGTATACTTCCCGACCGAGGAAAAGGAGCAGCGGCGCGGTCATGCAGCCCAGACACAGGGCCAGCGGGACGGTCGCGGCGACCGCCATGACCAGATAGCGGACGAGGTCCCTTCCCGCCTTTTCCGGTCGTCGCGGCGCGGGACCGGTGAAAAGGCCAAGCAGGAACAGTCCGTACGGCAAAACGAACAGCAGCGTCTGCACGCCGATCACGTCCTCCCCCGCGAACAGGGAAGCCGTCAGGAAAGGAAGCGCCACCAGGAGATACAGCAGCGGCATCAGCAGCGGCGCCAGCGGAGGGAGCAGTCTTGCCGGGAGCGCGAGGGGGGCCTTGGCTCGGAGCAGGCGACCGGCATATATCGGCAGGAAGAAGAAAGGACAGAAGGACGCCAGGACGTGCGGCGCGAACACGTCATAGCGCAGCAGGTCATGGGCGAAAGAGATGGCGAATCCCGCGAACAGTGCCAGAAGAGCACAGCCGATGCTCATGGGGATATAGGAAAAAGATCTCGTTTCCATCATCGTTCTTCCTCCGCGTCCCCGTTGTCCCCGCGACTCTCGTGGGCCGCCGTGTCGCCGCCGTTCCCGGCATTTCCGTCGCTTTTTTCGTCCCACGGCAGATAGCCCGCCCGACGGATGAGGTCGCGGCCTTCGGGGCCGAGCAGCCAGTCCCGGAAAGCGCGGCTGTCGTCGTCGAGCGGGCGGCAGGCGATCAGGCAGAGCGGCACGATGAGCGGATAGCTGCCGTCGCGCAGGCTCGCGTCCGTGGGCGGCACGCCGTCCACGGCCAGCGGGCGGACATCGCCGTCCGGGAACCACTTGTCCAGATACCAGCGCAGGCCGAAGCCCAGCGCCCCCGCCCGCTTGCGGTAGCGGGCCACGCGAGTGGAGGGCGGGATGCTGTACATGAACGGCAGGTAATCTTCCCGCGGGGGAGCGACGGCCGCCGCCCCGCGCAGGATGAGCTCTTCCAGCGCGAGCTGGTTCTCGTCCTCCGCCTCATGCTGGAAGGGGAGGATACGCTCGTCCCGGCCGCCGACCTCCTTCCAGTTGGTGATCTCCCCGGTGTAGATGCGCCGGAGCTGCTCGCTGCTCAGGCTTCTTGCGGGATCGTCCTTCTGGACGAAAAAGACGAGGGCCTCACGGGCCACGGGCCGCACATCGGGCGTCAGTCCCCGGGCGCGCAGCGCGTCAAGCTGACGCTCCGACAGCGGCGGCCCGAAAAGGAGGTCGATCTCCCCGTCGGCCAGGCGCTGGATATCGTAGCGTGGGCTGTAGTCCACACGTTCCCGCGTCAGCCGCTCTTTCCGTTCCCTCCAGGAGAGGAGGCGGCCGTCCTCGTCAAGGCAGGTCAGGGCCTGCAGGGCGGCGGCGTAGAGCGGCAGGGCGGCCAGCGTACCGTCCAGCCGGTACGGGCTTGCGCCAAGGCGCAGGGAGGGCGGAGCGGCGGGCAGCGCCAGAGCGTTGTCCTCCTCACGGGGGAAATACTTTTGGGCGAACTCCCATTCCAGCGAGGGGGCGGCATCATGCACGCTGCTGTAGTTCCCGCTCGCCAGAGAAGCGAATTTGACCGCATAGGCCACGCAGAACGGAGCGATCACGAGCAGCAGGCAGACCACGCCCACGCGGCGTCCCCGCGCGGGCTTCCGGTAACGGTCCTCGCGGCGGAAGGCAAAAAGGAACAGGCCGTAGATCAGCAGAAAAGCCAGGGTCGCCGCCTCGAACAAGAGGAACGACTCGGAAGAAAAGGCGTGCATGAAGTAAAAGCCGAGAGAAAGGAACAAGAGCGGCGGCAGCAGGAGGGGCAGATAACGCGCGGCGAAGCTGCTGGGAGAAGGTGCCCGGGAAGCCAGCCAGCGACCGCATTCCAGCGCGACGAAGAGGCCGGAAAGGCCGAGCGGCCCCGACAGGAAGATCTTTACCTTGGTGCTGGACGATGCGTAGAGATCCCAGGCGCAGACAAGGAGCAGCGGCGCGGTCATGCAGCCCAGACACAGGGCCAGCATGGCGGTGGCGTCCACCGCCATGAACAGATAGTGCGCGTAGGTTTTTCCCGTCATCTTCCGCTGTCGTTCCGCGGGACCGGCAAAAAGGCCCAGCAGGAACAGGCCGTACGGCACGAAAAGGAGCAGGACGGTATCGTCCGGCATTTCACTGAAAGGCATCTCCATATACAGCGGCAGCAGCACCAGCGGCAGCGGCAGGAGCAGGAGGTTTGCCATGAACGAGCCGGATACCTCCATCCTGATCAGCCGCCCGACATATGCGGGCAGGAAGAGGAAAGGACAGATGAACGCCACGATGGACGGATCGAAGAAATCATCACGCAGCGCCTGCCGAATGACGGCGAGCAGAAACCCTTCGACCAGTGCCGGAAGAGCGAAGGCTGTGCTCACCAGGGCGCGTTCCACATGTGTCATCGTCCCCGACATGGCGGGTCCTCCGTGTCCTTGCCTTTCCCCGCGTCGCCGTCGTTTTCCTCGTCCCACGGCAGATAGCCCGCCCGGCGGATGAGGTCGCGGCCTTCGGGGCCGAGCAGCCAGTCCCGGAAGGCGCGGCTCTCGTCGCTGAGCGGGCGGCAGGAGATCAGGCAGAGCGGCAGGGCGAGCGGATAGCTGCCGTCGCGCACGGTCGCGTCCGTGGGCGGCACGCCGTCCACGGCCAGCGGGCGGACATCGCCGTCCGGGAACCACTGGCCCAGATACCAGCGCAGGCCGAAGCCCAGCGCGTTGTTCCGCTTGTAGTAGCGGGACACGACGTTGACGGACAAAAAGTCGCAGCTCCTGAGTTCTTCCCGCAGGGCGGGCAGAGGCGTTTCCCCGCGCAGGATGAAACGCGCCAGCATGTCCTGATTCTCATTGTTTTTTTCATGCTGGAAGGGGAGGATGCGCTCGTCCCGGCCGCCGACTTCCTTCCAGTTGGTGATTTCCCCGGTGTAGATGCGCCGGAGCTGCTCCCTGCTCAGGCTGCTGACGGGATTGTCCTTCTGGACGAAAAAGACGAGGGCCTCGTGGGCCAGCGGCCGCACGTCGGGCGTCAGTCCCTGCGCGCGCCACGCGTCAAGCTGCCGCCGTGACGGCGGCGGACCGAAAAAAATGTCCGTATCCCCGTCGGCCAGCCCTTCCAGTCCCCTCATATCGCCTCGCTGCCAGCCGACCGCTATCTCCGCTTCAAAGCGAGCCTCATCGCCAAGGGGACGGCCGTCCTCGTCAAGGCAGGTCAGGGCCTGGAAAGCGGCGGCATACAGGGGCAGGGCGGCCAGCGTGCCGTCCAGCCGGGGCAGGTCCCCGACAAGGCGCAGGGAGGGCGGCGTGGCAGGCAGCGTCAGGGCGTTGTCCGCACGGTGCGGGGAGTACCTTTCCGCGAATTCCCAGTCCAGCAGGGGGACGACATCGTCGCCGGAAAGGGTCCTGTCCCGCACGCTCTGCCAGGCGAGGCCGGTGGCCACGCACAGGACGGCAAGCGGCAGGAAGAGGCGCAGCATCCCCTTGCGACGTTCCCGCGCGGGTTCGCGTGTGCGGTTCCTGAGGCAGAAGGCCAGAAGGAACAGGGCATACAGCGGCAGGAAGATCGCTCCCCCCAGCGCATACATGGCAAGCGGGATGTCGGTGGGGAAAAACAGCAGACAGCAAAGCGCCGTGCCGAGCGCCAGCAGCGGCGGCAGCAGCAGGGGCAGGAATTTGGCGGCGAAGGTGGGCGGGAAATGCGCTCGCGCCGCCAGCAACCAGCCGCAGGCTGACGGCATGGCCAGGATGATGACGACGGCTGCCGGTCGGAAAAACGCGGGAGGGAGGACTTTCATCAGCGGGAAGAGGCCGCCCAGGATCAGCGGCAGGGGCAGGAAACTCACGACGGCAGCCGTCGTCAGGTAGCAAAGATATTTCCGCGTCATCATCGGGCCTCCTCCGTGTCTTTGCGTTCCCTTGTGCCGTCGCTCCCGCCGCCGTTCCCGGCATCCCCGTCGCTTTCCTCGTCCCACGGCAGATAGCCCGCCCGACGGATGAGGTCGCGGCCTTCGGGGCCGAGCAGCCAGTCCCGGAAAGCGCGGCTGTCGTCGTCGAGCGGGCGGCAGGCGATCAGGCAGAGCGGCACGATGAGCGGATAGCTGCCGTCGCGCAGGCTCGCGTCCGTGGGCGGCACGCCGTCCACGGCCAGCGGGCGGACATCGCCGTCCGGGAACCACTTGTCCAGATACCAGCGCAGGCCGAAGCCCAGCGCGCCGCTCCGTTTGCGGTAGGCGGCCACACGGCGGACGGGGCCGCTGTCGCAGGGATCGAGCTGCCTTTCCTCCCACAGGGGCGGGGCGGCCTCCTCGCCGCGCAGGATGAGCTGTTCCAGCGCACGCTGGTTCTCGTCCCCTTGCTCATGCTGGAAGAGGAAGATGCGTTCGTCCCGGCCGCCGACTTCCTCCCAGTTGGTGATCTCCCCGGTGGCGATGCGCCGGAGCTGCTCCCTGCTCAGGCTGCTGACGGGCTCGTCCTCCCGGACGAAAAAGACGAGGGCCTCGTGGGCCAGCGGCCGCACGTCGGGCGTCAGTCCCCGTGCGCACCACTCGTCGAGCCGACGCTGCGACGGCGGCGGCCCGAAAAAGAAGGCTATCTCCCCGGCGGCCAGCCGTTCCCAACCGTCCATACCGTTGCACTCCACCACCGGCGGCATGTGGCGCTCCCGCCGCTCGTCGGAGGTGAGACGCTCGCCGTCCACGGCCCGCGCTGCGGCGGCGTAGAGCGGCAGGGCGGACAGGGTGCCGTCCAGCCGGGGCAGGTTTGCCTCAAGGCGAAGCGAGGGCGGCGCGGCCGGGAGGACGACGCCCTTGAGATCGTCGAGGCTGTACGGCCGTATGCGTTGCGCATCGTCAAAAAAGGTGACGCGCCGCACGGCATACAGATCGACGCCCACGACAGCGCCGCAGACGGCCGCCGTCAGCAGCAGGCAGGCAAGGCCCCCGCGGCGCCCCCGTGTCGTCTCCCGCGTGCGGTTCCTGACAAGGAAGGCAAGGAAAAAAAGACCGTACTGGGGCAGCAGCAAAAAACGTACCCCGTCCGCAAGTTCCGCAAAGGTGGTGGGAGGAACGCGCAGATGGCGGCTCATCAGGAAGAGGTAGACGCAGGGCGGCAACAGGAGAGGCAGGAATTTGCCGCAAAAGGTGGGCGGGAAATGCGCCCGTGCCGCCAAGGACCAGCCGCAGACAAGGGGCAGGATGACGCACAACGCCAGCACGCCCGGCACCGTGAGGAGCGAAAAGGCCAGACGGGCAAGGCCGATCATCAGACCGTTGTCCATGAGAAGATACGGCAACAGCGGCAGCGGAAACAAAAAGCTCACGGCAAAGGCCGTGACCATGTAACGCAGCTTTTCCCCCGTCCCCATCAACAGTCCCCTCGCTCCGCCCGACTGCGCCGGTATGCCGCCCCTTCGTACCGTCACGCCCCGGCACGATACAAGACATGGCCACCCCGAAGCAAGTCCAACAGCGGCAACAGCTGCGACGATACTATTCGCTGCTTTGCTTGCTTTGGGGGGAAGGGGAACCCCTCGCGCTGCTGTCGATGCCCGTAAGGCTCCTGCGTCGCCAACGGGCACGGCCCGACTGGGGGGAAGGGGAACCCCTCCGCCGGCGCTGGAGGGGTTCCCCTTCCCCCCAGGCCCCC
>NZ_CALVHE010000151.1 GCF_944327235.1 uncultured Desulfovibrio sp. | reverse complement strand
CACCGTCATGAGGATATCTACAAACTCCTCCTCAAGATGCTCAGAGAGAATCCTCTCTGCTAGTCATGACCCAAAATATTATATAAAAGACATCTGTTCCGAAGTTTTCGCAACGGTGAAGCAGGTCTCGTATCCCAGAAAAAACAGGACGAAATGTGTATTGAGCGGCGAGCCCATCTCGTATGGGGACCCTGCGTACCTCGTCAAACTCGTCACCTACAGTGATGGCGATGCCCTTTATGTACGCGTGGACAAGGCCGAAGAGCATCCCGAGTTCATGCGGAACCTGGGTCACTTCGAGCAACGCATGTACACCTGTTCGTTCATGTTTTATGATAACTTCAAAAAAATGGAGCCGTTCGATCCCGACTGGGTCAGCAAAGAATGGGATATCCGGCAGCTGACGAACGCCATCGAGATGGCGCAGTCCGAGGAACAACGGCGGGAACTGCAAGCGCAACTGGACAAGCTGGGTCCCAATCACCCTCCCTTGTCCTGCGAGGAAGTGCTGGAAAGATTTTTCGACAGGCTCAGGGAGCTACAGACCGGGGCACGCACTGTGGACCGCAGGCAGACGAGGTGGTTGTGGGAAGCTCTTGGGCCTCTGGTGATGAGCGAACTGCATGTTTCGCTGGTGGAGCGGTATGCAAGCCTCCCCGCGGAACTTCGCGTCGCACTGGCCTGTTCCGACAACCATGTGTTCGTTCGGCTGGCTGAGGAAAGCGGCCTGCTGCCGGACTGGGATCGTATCCGTACCCTGATGGGCAAGGGACGGCTTGCCCTGGCGGACATGCTGACCTTTGCCGAATGGGGAAGAGCCAACCCCGACGGGTTGAAGCTCTTGTGGCGCACCCACACGCTTTTCGGCATCCTTGGGTTCAGCGCCGGTGGATCGCTCGGTTTTGGGGAAATGCTGGGGAATGGTCATGCCGCGTATCTCCTCTTCCTTTTCACGGCCCACCCCGAACTGGCGCCCATGCTTGGTACGTTCGATCCCGTAAGACCCTGTACCCATTCCTCGATAGGGAAGTCGTGCGATCTGGAGGACAAGTTCCTTGTGGAGGATTGTGCGTATCAGCACCCCTATGTCTATCGAGCCGGTGTTTTTGCGGCCCTGCTCGCGGGCGATCCCGACGAAGCGAGGAAATGGGTCGCCCTGATGCGCAAGAACGCCGGCTACTATTTCCACGGCAGCCCCGACGGATTCATCAATGCTACCGAAAAAATGGCCGAACAGTACATACGAAAGCATCTGAAGTGATGACGGTCCGCTGTCCGCGCGAATATGGCGCTGCCGACCAGAGCGTCTTGCCTTTTTCAACGGCAAGACGCTCTACCTGTATTTGATGCCGAACAGGATGCCTTCCCGCAGCCAAGGCTCATCCTGATTGAAAATGAGGTAGTCGCCCAGCGGCCCCAGCAGCGTGGGGGCCACGGTGAAGCGATCTGATCCCCGGATGGTGTCTCCCGTGATCTTCAGCAGGCGGGCCTCTGTGATATGCGTCGAGTCCGCACCGCTTATGGAGCAGTAGATGTCCTTGCCGTGGGCAACGTACAGTTCCGACAGGGTGTACGCCTTGCCGACGGGCAATGCCGGGAAGGGCACAGCGGGGCTTCCGTCCAGCGAGACGAGGAAAAGGCGTCTCCGCTCCTTGTCGGCGGCGGCGGTCTTGTCCCGGCTCCCGGAGAGATGGACGACGCGGTCCTTGTCCACGAGGAGGGAGTCGATCTCCATGCCCGGCTCAAGGTCGCGCAGTTTCTCCTCCCGGAACGTCCCCGCCATGATCGCCTCTCCGGGCGTGACAAGGAGCGCATCGTCGCGGACCTGATACAGCGCCCCATCCGCGACGGTCACACACGGGGGATAGTCCACCGGCTCCTTGAGGAGCGGACGCCACGTCCTGCCGCCGTCAAGACTCGCCTCGGCATACCTGCTCCCGTAGAGCAGAAGGTATTTCCCGTCCACGTCCACCAGCCGCCAGCCGTTACCGGCGCCCTCCTCGGAGATCCGGGATATGGCGCCCGTTTTCAGGTCGAATCCGCAAAAAAACTCTTTCTTTGCCCCACCCGGCTCCGCCGGCAGACGCTGGAAAAAATACAGGGTCGTCCCATCATGCGAAAGAGCGGCCACCGGGATATGCCCCTTGATGCGGGCGACGCGCTCGAAGGTGTCCCGCTTCGCCAGAAAGTCCTTTTGGGATATCTTCAAGATATCCGTGTAGTCTCTGCTCCTCGCGGCATGGACCCCTGTCAGCGTTCTGGACACGACGGTCATATAGACGTCATCGCCCACGGGCAGCAGCGCCGTCGTCGTCCCCTCGAATGTGTAAAGCTCCTCTGTCGACAGCGTCGGGAGACCGGCAAGGAAGGATGCGACATCCCACAGCAGGCAAAAAACAAGCAGACCGGCAATATATTTTCCCATGCGCTTCTCCATCTTGTTGGTGATGTGTGCCGCTTCCGGCCGATCGGGGCCGACGGCGCGGCTCCCGCACCATACGCTCTGTCGTTTCGCGGAAAAAATGCGCGCATCCCGCCTGGTTCGGGCCGGACGACGCCGTGCCGCCGCCTCGCGGCCCGCCTTTTTCAGCGGCAAGACGCTCTACTTGTATTTGATGCCGAAGAGGAAGCTTTTCCGCTGCCACACGGCATCGACATTGAAAATGAGGTAGTCGCCCAGCGGCCCCAGCAGGGTGGGCCGGAAATCAAAGCCCTTTGATCTCCGGATGGTATCTCCCGTGATCTTCAACAGGCGGATCTCGCCGGCAAACGGCGAGTCCGCGCCGCTTATGGAGCAGTAGATGTCCTTGCCGTGGGCAAAATGCAGTTTCGACAGGGTGTACGCCTCGCCAAAGCTCAATGCCGGGAAGGGCACAGCGGAGCTTCCGTCCAGCGAGATGAGGAAAAGGCGTCTCCGCTCCTTGTCGGCGGCGTCGGCCTTGCCCATGCTCCCGGAGAGATGGACGACGCGGTCCTTGTCCACGAGGAGGGAGTCGATCTCCATGCCCGGCTCAAGGTCGCGCAGTTTCTCCTCCCGGAACGTCCCCGCCATGATCGCTTCTCCGGGCATGACAAGGAGCGCATCGTCGCGGACCTGATACAGATCCCCATCCGCGACGGTCACACACGGGGGATAGTCCACCGGCTTCTTGAGGAGCGGACGCCACGTCCTGCCGCCGTCAAGGCTCGCCCCGGCATACCTGCTCCCGTAGAGCAGAAGATATTTCCCGTCCACGTCCACCAGCCGCAAACGAGTACCGGCGCTCTCCTCGGAGATCCGGGATATGTCGCCCGTTTTCAGGTCGAATCCGCAAAAAAACTCTTTCTCCGGCCCATCCGGCTCCGCCTGCAGACACTGGAAAAAATACAGGGTCGTCCCATCATGCGAAAGAGCGGCCACCGTGATCTGCCCCTTGACGCGGGCGACGCGCTCGAAGGCGTCCCGCTTCGCCAGAAAGTCCTTTCGGGATATCTTCAAGATATCCGTGTAGTCGTCGCTCTCTGCGGCATAGACCCCTGTCAGCGTTCTGGACACGACGGTCATATAGACGTCATCGCCCACGGGCAGCAGCGCCGTCGTCGTCCCCCCGAATGTGTAAAAATCTTCTGTCGGCAGCGACGGACGAGCGATAAGGAGGGAGACGACATCCCACAGCAGGCAAAAAACAAGCAGGCCGACAATGTATTTTCCCATGCGCTTCTCCGCCTTGTTACCGTGTTGACGATGCGTACCGCCTCCGGCCGACCGGGGCCGACGGTGCGGCTCCCGCACCATACGCCCTGTCGCTTCACGGAAAAAATGCTGTCATCCCGCCTGGTTCGGGACGGACGACGCCGTGCCGCCGCCTCGCGGCCCGCCTTTTTCAACGGCAAGACGCTCTACTTGTATTTGATGCCGAAGAGGAAGCTTTCTCGCTGCCACACGGCATCGACATTGAAAATGAGGTAGTCGTCCAGCGTCCCCAGCAGGATGGGGCTTTCTTCAAAGGACCTTGAGCTCCTGATGGTGTCTCCCGTGATCTTCAGCAGGCGGGTCTCTCTGGAAAACGGCGTGTCCGCGCCGCTTATGGAGCAGTAGATGTCCTTGCCGTGGGCAAAATGCAGTTCCGACAGGGTGTACGCCTTGCCGACGGGCAATGCCGGGAAGGGCACAGCGGGGCTTCCGTCCAGCGAGATGAGGAAAAGGCGTCTCCGCTCCTTGTCGGCGGCGGCGGTCTTGCCCATGCTCCCGGAGAGATGGACGACGTGGTCCTTGTCCACGAGGAGGGAGTCGAGCTTCATGCCCGGCTCAAGGCCGCGCAGTTTCTCCTCCCGGGACCTCCCCGCCATGATCGCCTCTCCGGGCATGACAAGGAGCGTATCGCCGCGGACCAGATACAGCGACCCATCCATAAAGGCCACACACGGGGCATAGAGGAGCGTATGCCACGTCTTGCCGCCGTCAAGACTCGCCCCGGCATACGTGTCCCAATACAGCAGAAGATATTTCCCGTCCACGTCCACCAGCCGCAAGCCGACTCTGGCGCTCTCCTCGGAGATTTGGGAGATGACGCCCGTTTTCAGGTCGAATCCGCAAAAAAACTCTTTCTTTGCCCCTTCCGGCTCTGACGGCGGACGGTGGAAAAAATACAGGGTCGTCCCATCATGCGAAAAAGCGGCCACCGTGATCTGCCCCTTGACGCGGGCGACGCGCTCGAAGGTGTCCCGCTTCGCCAGAAAGTCCTTTCGGGATATCTTCAAGATATCCGTGTAGTCATCGCTCTTTGCGGCATGGACTCCCGTCATCGTTCTGGACACGACGGTCATATAGACATCATCGCCCACGGGCAGCAGCGCCGTCGTCGTCCCCCCGAATGTGTAAAAATCCTCTGTCGGCAGCGACGGGCGATCGACAAGGAAGGAGACGATCTTGCTCAGCAGGCAAAAAACAAGCAGGCCGACAATGTATTTTCCCATGCGCTTCTCCGCCTTGTTACCGTGTTGATGTGTGCCGCTTCCGGCAAAAGGGAAACGCGCTCCTTTCCGGCATGACACCCGCACGTCGATTTGACACCAGCGAAAGACGCCATGTCAACGGGCACTCCTTTTTTTCTTTCTTTTTTCTTTTTCTTTCATCGGCTTGCGGATGCGGCCCGGCAATCTGTTTTTTTCTTCCTTCCTTTTCTTTTCTTCCGCTGGCTGGCGGATGCTGCCCGGCGTTGGGATGGGGGATGTTCTTTTTCCGTTCGTCGGCTGGCGGCTTCTGCCCGGCATCCGGGCTTGGTCGCCTCCCGGCGGGGGGCAGGGGGTGAGAGGGGGCTTGTTTCCTTCTTTTCTTTTTTCCGCTGGATAGCAGATGTTGCCCAGCATCTGGGCCTGGTCGCCTCCCGGCGGGGGGCAGGGGGCAGGGGCTTGCGCAGCCCCTTGCCCCCTACGACCCCGTACCCCGCGTTGGGGGCAGCCATCCCTGACGGACAACAGCGGGACGCCGGTCGTACCATTGGCCTCTTCCCTGCCGCGCGGCAGCGGGCGTTCGGCCTCCCGCTGTCCCGCGCCCACGCGGGACGAGCGTCCGTCCGGCGTCGG
>NZ_CALVHE010000150.1 GCF_944327235.1 uncultured Desulfovibrio sp. | reverse complement strand
AGGAAAGGGGGGGTGCGGGGGGGAAAGGAGGGGGCTTTTTGCAAAAAGCCTCCTCCTTTCCCCCCGCAAGAAAGAAACCGCCCCGCTCTGTGGAGCGGGGCGGCGCGGGTCACTGCTTTTCGCAATCCTGCCAGCGGCGGACGACTTCGCGGCGGAGGCCTTCGGCCATACCTTCCTTGCCGATCTTCAGGGCGGCGAAGGCGGCCCAGGGGAGGTTGCGGCACTGGGCGGAGGCGGCGTGGACCACTTCGGCAAGGGTGCCGTCGCGGCGGTCGGTATCGCTCATGGCCAGGGCCGCCGCGCAGGCGGCATCGTAGCGGTGCTGGCTCAGGGCTTCGCGCGAGAGGTTGGCCCGGCGTTCGTCCTTGTGCGCGGGCATGTCGCGGGTGAGCACGATGGCTGCCAGCGTCTGGGCCAGCGGGTCGCCGCCGGGGTCTTCCTGAAGGCGGTCGATGACGTCTTCCAGGGCCAGCGCGTTCTTTTCCAGAGGTTCGGGGATGACGTCGCTGTCGGAGCAGGCGGAGAGACCGAAGGTCAGGCCGGCGGCGAGGGCCGCGGCGGTCAGCAGGCGTTTTTTCATGTGTCGGTGATATCCTGTTGAGGGTGAGAAAGGGGCGCGTGCCCCCTGAAAGGCCGTTATGCGCGGTCAGCGAGCCACTGGCGGAGCTGTTCGAGCTGGCGGGCCACGGATCTGGGGCCGGTGCCCGCCGGGGTCTCGCGGCGGCGGACGGCGGCGTCGTAGTCCAGCACGGCATAGACATCGTCGTCGATGCGTCCATCCAGCGTGCGGAGCTGGTCGAGGCTGAGGTCTTCGAGTCCCTTGCCTTCTTTTTCGGCCAGGGCCACGGCGTGTCCGGTGACGTGGTGGGCCTCGCGGAAGGGCAGGCCCTTGCCCACGAGGTAGTCGGCCAGTTCGGTGGCGTTGAGGAAGCCGCGGGCGCAGGCGGCGCGCATACGGTCGGTGCGGAAGGTGGTCTCGTCGAGCATACCGGCCATGAGGGTGAGGGAGGCCGTCACGGTGCGGTCGGTATCGAGGAAGCCTTCCTTGTCTTCCTGGAGGTCGCGGTTATAGGTGAGGGGCAGGCCCTTCACGGTGGTGAGCAGGCCCATGAGCGCGCCGTAGACGCGGCCGGTCTTGCCGCGCATGAGTTCGGCCACATCGGGATTTTTTTTCTGGGGCATGATGGAGGAGCCGGTGGAGTAGCCGTCGGAGAGGCTCACGAAGCCGAAGGCCGGATTGGCCCAGAGGATGATCTCCTCACAGAGGCGCGAGAGGTGGGCCATGATGCAGGAGGCGGCGAAGAGGGATTCCAGCACGAAATCCCGATCGGAGACGCCGTCCATGGAGTTGCCGTAGATGCGCTCGAAGCCCACTTCGCGGGCCACGCTTTCGGGGTCGAGGGGGTAGGTCGTCCCGGCGAGGGCGGCGCAGCCCAGGGGGGAGACGCGCACCCGTTTGCGCACGTCGTCCAGCCGGTCCGTGTCGCGGGCGAACATCCAGGCGTAGGCCAGCAGGTGGTGGGCGAGGCTGACGGGCTGGGCGGGCTGGAGGTGGGTGCAGCCGGGGAGGATGTCGGCCTGATGGCCGTCGGCCAGGCGCACGAGGGTGGCGACGAGCTGTTGTGCGGCGTGCTGCCAGTCGGCCAGGCGGTCATTGACGAAGAGGCGGAAGGTGAGGCCCACCTGATCGTTGCGGCTGCGGCCGGTATGGAGTTTCTTGCCCGTATCGCCCACGAGTTCGGTGAGGCGGGCTTCGATGTTCATGTGCACGTCTTCCAGGGCCGGTTTCCAGATGAAGGACCCGTCCTCTATCTCTTTTTTGACGGCATCGAGCCCGCGGACGAGGGTCTCGGCCTCCTGGGGGGTGATGATGCCCTGACGGCCCAACATGCGGGCATGGGCTTGCGAGGCGCGGATATCCTGGGCGTAGAGGGCGCGGTCGTAGGTTTGGGAATCGGTGTAGGCGGCGACGGCTTCCCGGGGGCCTTCGGCAAAGCGGCCCCCCCAGCTCTGATTGGTGCTCATATGCTGCTCCCGGCGATGGCGATGGAGGAAAAGACGGAAAAGGCGCGGACACCCTGCGGCCGTCCGCGCCTGTCGTGACGAGGGAAAGGGGGCTACTTGCCCATCTTGGCCTTGATGGCCGCGTACATGCCGAGCCGCAGGCCGTTGAGGCGGATGAAGCCCGCCGCGTCCTTGTGGTCGTAGTCGCCGCCTTCGAAGGTGGCAAGGTCTTCGGAGAACAGCGAGTAGGGGGAGGTGCGGCACAGCGGCCAGACGCCGCCCTTGTACAGTTTGGCCCGCACGGTGCCGGTGACGGTCTCCTGCGACTTGTCGAAGAAGGCCTGCATGGCCTCGCGCTCGGGCGAGAACCAGTAACCATTATAAATGGCGTGGGAGTAGGGCACGGCCAGCTGATCGCGGATGGCCAGCAGGTCGCGGTCCATGCAGATGCCTTCAAGGTCGCGCTGCAGGGCGAAGAGCAGGGTGCCGGCGGGGTTTTCGTACACGCCGCGGCTCTTCATGCCCACATAGCGGTTCTCCACCATGTCGTCACGGCCGATGCCGTGCTTGCCGGCCTTTTCGGCCAGCACGCGG
>NZ_CALVHE010000149.1 GCF_944327235.1 uncultured Desulfovibrio sp. | reverse complement strand
AGAGGTTCGGCGGCCTCTTCCTCGTAGATGTCCGCCAGCAGTTCCGCGGTCGGCCCGGAGGTCGGTCCGGCTTCCGGCGCGGCTGGGGCTGGGACGGCACGCGGGGCTTCCGCTGTCGGAGCGTCCCCGCCGGAGACATGGCCCTGCCCGGCATGGGCACGGCTCTCCATCGCCCGCATATCCTCGTCGTCCATGACGCGGCGCGGCTGGGCCTCCGGCGGCAGCGGTCTGCCGTCCTCGCCAAGCACTTCAGGCACGATGGCCCCTTCCGGCGGCTGGAAGGGCAAGGGCGGCTGCGCCGCTCCCGCGATGCCCTCAGTCCCCGCCGTGTGTGCGGCGTCCGGCGCTCTCATGGGCTCAGGCGCAGCCTGCGGCCGCACGTCCCCATCCCACGACTGTACCGCTGTCGTCCACGGCGGCGTCGTGTCGGCCGACTCCCCGGCGGGCGTCATGGCCTCCGGCTGCCGGGCCGCGTCCGCAACGGACACGCCCGGAACGACCTCGGTACGCGCGTCGCGCAGACGGTTCACCTTGTTCTCGGCGGTCCGCGCCCGTCCGGCGTCCTGACGATTCTTGCCGTCAGGGGTCGCGGGGCCTCCCGCCGCATCGTCGTAGACCTCCGGCATGGCCTCGTCCGTCAAGGGACGGATATTGCCCAGCCGGTCACGCAAACGGATGAGGAAGGAGGACTCCCCCACTTCCCGCTTGGTCTTGCGCCGCAATTCGCGCAAGGCTCGGCCAAGGGCGGCAAGGCGCTCCCTGAAGGTGAGCGGCGTCTTTTCCTCGCCCTCGGCGGCCCCTTCCTCCGCTCCGGCACGGAACAGCTCGCCCACCCGGAACTGCTTCCAGCGCAGACGCGCCTCGTCCCGCACCAGCGCGGCAAAGGCGAACCATGAGATGTCGAAACAGAGCTGCAGGCCGATGAGCAGGACGAAGAGCCAGACCAGGCTCGAACCCACCGGACTGAGATAGCGGCTGGTATTGCCGTGCAGCGCGTTGCCCACCATGCCGCCGCCGCTCACGTCGCCCAGAGAGAGCCCCCAGGCCGAGCTGATGACCAGCAGCACCACGGTCAGCAGGAACGCGCCGCACCAGCGCCACCACGGCAGCGCGTAGGCGGGCGACACATAGGCCGCCCCCAGCGCCGCAAAAAGCACCGGCCAGATGAACGCCCCGATGCCGAAAACGTCATTGAGCAGACCGGCGGCATATGCGCCGAAAAGCCCCGCGCTGTTCGTCACGGCGGCATTGCTGCTCACCACATGATTGAGGCTGGGGTCGTTGATGTCGAAGGTGACGATGCTGAGCAGCAGCAGCAACGACCAGAACAGCAGGAAAAGGCCGAAGAGTTCCCGGCCGAACTTGCGGGGCGTTTCCGTAGCCATGCGGGAAAGGCTCGCCTACTCGCGACCGAGATATTCCTTGGTACGGGTATCGACCTTGATGCGGTCGCCCACGTTGACGAAGCTGGGCACCTGCACCACGACGCCCGTTTCCAGCGTGGCGGGCTTGGTGACGTTGCTCACCGTGTCGCCCTTGGCGGCGGTCTCCGTCTCGGTCACTTCCAGCACCAGGCTCAGGGGGATGTCGATATCCAGCGGCTTGCCCTTGTAGAGCAACACGCGGCACTGCTGACCGTCCTTGAGGAAGGCGTCCTTGCCGTCCGTGATCTCGGCAGCCATCTCCAGCTGCTCAAAGGTGGTCATGTCCATGAACACGAGGTCCGTGTCCTGATGGTACAGGAACTGCATGTCCCGCGTCTCCATGTCGGGCTTGCCCACCTTTTCGCCGGAGCGGAACGTGATGTCCTGGATGCGGCCGGTCAGGATGTTGCGCAGCTTGGTACGCACCATGGCGCCGCCCTTGCCGGGTTTGAAATGCTGGAAATCCACGATCTCGTACGGGATTCCTTCAACTTCGATCTTCAGGCCCTTGCGGAAGTCGGTAGTGGAATACATGTCGGGGTCTCTCCTCTTGGCCCGGCGCGGCAAGGAAAGGCATTTGCCAAACCGCCCGCATCGGGCTACAATGATAGATGGAACTTGGTATTGTGAATCAAGCTCCCCGCCCTGTCAAGCTTGCCCGGAGGAGACCATGCCGCAACTGGTACTTGAACACACCATCTATACCCTGAACCAGCTCCTCAGCATCGACTCGCCCCAGATCGCGCTGGCCGGACGCTCCAATGTGGGCAAATCCTCGCTCATCAACGCCCTCGCCGGGCAAAAAAAGCTGGCCAAGGTCAGCGCCACCCCCGGCAAGACCCGCTCCATCAACTTTTATCGCGTCGATCCCCACGGCTACTACCTCGTGGACCTCCCCGGCTACGGCTACGCCCGCGCCAGCCACGCCGAACGCCGCGCCTGGGCGCAGCTGCTCGAAAAATACCTCGCCGGCGCCAGCCGCCTGCAAGCCCTCGCCCTGCTGCTCGACAGCCGACTTGAACCCCAAAAGCTCGACCTCGAACTCTCCCACTTCGCCCGCGAATGCCGCCTGGATATCCTCCCCATCCTCACCAAGGCCGACAAATGCAGCCAGCGCGACCGCGCCGCCCGCGCCGCCCAGTGGAAAGACATCCTCGGCGTCCCCCCCCTCGTCACCTCCTCCAGCAAAAAAACCGGGCTGCGCGAACTCTGGCAACGCCTCCACCTCATCGCCGGCGTCCTGCCGCAACCCACCAGCGAGGCCGAAGCCGAAGAAGATCCGCAAGCGTGATGCGAACGAGAGAAAAACGTGGATGATGCGAGGGGGAGAAAGGCGGAAGGGAGGAGGGGGAAGGTCGACG
>NZ_CALVHE010000148.1 GCF_944327235.1 uncultured Desulfovibrio sp. | reverse complement strand
ATTCGGCTCTTGGCAGAAAACCTCCAGCTTCATGTCTGAGCAGAGGGTGAACAACGTATTGACACTCTACATCTAGCGCATTTGGGGTTCAACACTATTCGTTGCCTGTTTGGGGGGAAGGGGCCCCCGCTCCGCTGTCGATGCCTGCAAGGCTCCTTTGTCACCTGACGGGCAAGGCCCCGCGGGCCGCCTTTCGCCGCCTGCCCTCGCGCCGGTATGCACGGGGCAGGCGGTCTCATGCAAGTCGTCGCGGGCATCCGGCCGTCCACGCGCTTCGGCCGGAGGCCGCTTCCATCATCTTTCGTCCCGCCCGCCGTGGAGCATGGCGGCGCGGCCTTCCTGCCGGGATGCGCGCGGACCGGCAGCCGGAAACGATAAAGGAGACCGGTATGCGATATGTACGCGCTGCGCTCATCTGTCTGGCGTGCAGTCTGGCAATGGCATTGCCCGTTCGGGCCGAAGGAGGGCAGACCTCCTTTTTCGACAGCATCAATGCCGTCCTGTCGGGCTTTGACGTAGGCATCGGCGGCACCGTCATCACCTCGGAATACAAGGACACCCAGCTCGCGGGCAGCACGCTGCCCTTGCTGGGCTACGAGGGAGAGCATCTCTACCTGCGCGGCGTGTCCGGCGGCCTGCACATCTACCGCACGTCATGGTTTGAGTTCAATGCGCAGGTGTCCTATCTGCCGCAGCACTTCTACGCCGACAACAGCGACGACTGGGCCATGCGTCGTCTCGACGATCGCTATTCCAGTATGCTCGCCGGACTCAACGCCCGTATCATGACGCCGTACGGCATCGTGGCGGCGACCGCCTCCACCGATGTGCTCGGCTACAGCAACGGGGTGATCGTGGACGCAAGCTACAGCTATCCCTTCCGTCTCTCCCGCGTGGCGCTGGTGCCGACCGTGGGCCTGCAATGGACGGACGCCAATTATAACGACTATTACTATGGCGTGAAAGCAAGCGAAGCCCGCAAGAGCGGACTCAGCGAGTATTCCCCCGACGGCAGCGTCTCGCCGTACGCGGGCGTGACGGCGCGTATGCAGTTCACGGACCACGTCAGCGGGTTCGCCTCGGCCAGGGCGCTGTTCCTCAATCAGGAGATAACCGACAGCCCCATGGTGGACACCAGCGAGAAGTACAGCTTCAGTCTCGGCGTCATGTACAAGTTTTGATGCTCCGCCAGCGCACTGCGCGGGAGATGGAGCGGTTTGCCAAACGGGGGCTGGCGGTCGGACAGGCCGCGCAGCCCCTGTTTGTTGGAGCACGTTGCCAGTGGAGAAGGCAAAACGCGAGGCGGCGGCACAGCGCCGCCCGACCAGAACCAAGCGGAAAAACCGCCTTTTTTCGCGAAACGCCGGGTCGTATGGTTTGAAACGCAAAGCGTTTCAAACGGAAAATGCTCTATGGACGGCTGGCGGCCGCTGACGGCACAAGGTCGATGACCACGATCTCCGGGGGCGCGCCAAGCCGGATGGGCAGCTTGGAGAAACCCACGCCGGTGGTGACGTAGAGGAGGCTTTCCCCAGCCGTGGAACGATGACGGGAAAGTCCGGTGGGTGTGCCGTAGGCACGGACCAGCAGAGGTTCCACCAGACCGATCTGTCCGCCGTGCGTATGTCCCGACAATTGCAGGGCAAAATGTCCCACACTGTCCGGCAGCAGGTTCGGACGATGGGTCAGCAGCACGACCGGGGCGGCCGAGGGGCGTCCGGCGACCAGTGCGGCCACGTCAACGTCCGTGTTCCCCTTCTGGGCGCGCACGTCGGGATCATCAATGCCGAGCAGGGTGAGCGGACCCAGCGGGAGCAGTTCGTCCGACAGGACCCGGATGCCGCAACTGTCCACAAAGGCCCGCGCGCGTTCATGGCCGCCGAAAGCATCGTGGTTCCCCAGTACGGCAAAGACGCCCAGCCGGGAACGAAGCTGCCGCAGGGCGTCCCTATCGGCTGTCGTGCCCTGCACGGAATCATCCAGGATGTCGCCGCCCAGCAGGACGAGGTCTGGGGCCTGGGCGTTGACGGCTTCGACGAAGCGTCGCAAAAAGGGCGTGCCCGTCTGCGGACCGATGTGCAGGTCAGCGGCAAAGACGAGGCGCAGCCGCTCCGGGCCGTCGCTTGCGAGCAGCGGCAGTTCCAGACGGCGTACCTTCAGATCGTGCGCTTCGTGGAGGCCGTAGGCGTACAGTCCGGCACAGGCAAGCAGCAGCACCAGCAGGTTGCGCCGCGCGGCCGGGGAGAGCGGCGTCCGGGGGGAGCGCCCGCGCCCCAGCCGTCCGCACAGGATGCCCATATCCCTGGTGAGGACGGTCAGCAGGCAGAAAAGGGCCAGCGGCTGCCAGACGGTCCCCGCACGCGCAAAAAGCTTCTGCGCCGCGCTGCCGTCGGGCAGCAGATCGTGGATATAGGGGTACAGGCCCATGACCAGAAAAAAGGGGAACGCCGCCAGCGCAAGGCGGCGCTTTTTCGTATGGCGGAGCAGAGCGCCATACAGATAACCATGAGACAGCATATAATAGAGCAGGGTACGGGGCAGAAATTCCATAAGGACTCCGTTGCTGCTGGTGACGTCAGTCCGGCAGGCGACATGCCATGCCCGTCAGGGCCTCCGGTGTACGCTGTCGCTGCGATCAGGACGACGAATGGCTGTTATGGTGATTTTATGTACGAATAGGGATAATTCAAGATGGGGAGCGTTTTTTTTTGTCGTGGCGTGCGGCTCGCGCCCGGCGTCCCGGCGCGCTCGTCGTCGGGGCCTGCTAACACTATTCGTTGCCTGTTTGGGGGGAAGGGGAACCCCTCCGCCAGCGCGGGAGGGGTTCCCCTTCCCCCCAAGC
>NZ_CALVHE010000147.1 GCF_944327235.1 uncultured Desulfovibrio sp. | reverse complement strand
AACACGCAGGAAAGCACCGTGGAGATGGCCAGACCGCCGGGGATGGGGCCCACGATGTTTTCGGCGATGTTCACGAGCCTTCGTGATATGCCTGACGCTTCCATGAGGGCCCCGGCCAGCACGAAGGCCGGCAGGGCCATGAGCGGGAAGGCCGTCAGTGAGGCAAAGGCGCGCTCCACCATGATGCTGAGGTCGATGTCCAGAAGAACGAAACAGGCCATGGTGGCCATGCCCAGCGCCACCATGATGGGAGCCCCGATGAGCAGCAGGGCAAACAGGATGACAAAAAGAAGACCGCCGATGGCGAGAGGAGTCAAAGCTTCCATTAAACCCTGCCTCCTTCGTTTTGGGGCTCTTCACTAAGCAGGGCCCGCTGACTTTCCTTGACCGACTCTTCATCCGGGTCGGCGATCTCGATATGCAGGATGAACTTCATGACGTTCACCTGCACGATCCTGATGGCCATGAGCAGGAAGCTGAGCGGGAAAACGAGGTAGACCATGCCCAGGTCCCAGTCCAGGGCGGGCGTGGCATAGGGGAATTCACGCAGATCCATGACGGCGCGGTAGCCTTCATAGGCCATGATGAGACTGAAGATGAGCCAGGCCACATCGCTGAGCAGCAGACAGCCGTCAGAGAGCCATTTGGGGGCTTTCATGAACTGGATGGTCACGCGGTTGAGGGCGCACAGGCGGGTGGCGTAGCAGGCGCCGAAAAGGATGAACCACAGGAAGGCAAAGCGCGCGATCTCCTCGGTCCACGGCAGGGACATGTCCAGAGCGCGCAGAACAATCTGCATGAAGACGATCACGACGAAAAAGACCAGCAGAAGCTGACACAGATAGCTTTCGAAATGATCGAGAAGGGCGGTGACAAACTTTTTCACGCTTCCTCCAACGCTTCGTGCGTCATCCGTATGCTTTTCAGGGACACAGGCTGACGCGTAAGAGAAAAAGCGGGCCGGAATCGTTTGGCGGTTCCGGCCCGGGCATCACTCAGATGAGCTTACTTCCACTCAGGCTTGCCGCAAGCCTTGAGGTATTCGTTGATGGCGGCCTTGCCGCCCACGAAGTCGGCCATTTCGGGCCACACCGTTTCCATGGCGGCCTTCTTCCACTGCTCCTCGTCTTCCAGCACATCAACCTGCAGGCCGGCGGCGATGAGGTTCTTCTTGGCCTTTTCACCGTATTCCTTCTGGTACTTCAGCACTTCGTTCTGGGCGTACATGCCGGCGTCCACCGCAAGCTTCTGCATTTCGGGCTTCATCTTGCGGTACACGCGCTCGCTCATGACCAGGGGCTGGAGCTGGTAGGTGTAGTGCACTTCGGTCAGATACTTCTGGTTGGCTTCCAGGAACTTCATGGCTTCAAAGCCGATGTAGCCGTAGCACTGGCCGTCCACCACGCCCTGCTGGAGCGCCGTGAAGGTCTCGGCCCAGGATATGGGGGTCGGGCTGCCGCCGAAGGCCTTGTAGGAGGCGATCAGCACGGCGCTCTGGGGCACGCGGAACTTCAGGCCCTTGATGTCGTCCATCTTCTTGATGGGACGCTTGGAGTTGGAGATGTAGCGGAAGTCCGTGTAGGTCCAGCACAGCACGCGGAAGCCGGCCTTGGTGGCGTAGCTGTTGAGCAGTTCGGCGGGCTTGCCGTTGGTGCCGACCACCACTTCGTCCAGATTGTCGAAGAGGTAGGGCAGCGTCAGGATGCCGAGGCGCTTTTCAAAGGGCACGAGATTGGCGATGCCGCCCACGGCGAAGGGCTGGGAACCTTTCTGCACATTGCGGAAGACTTCGCTCTCGTCACCGAGGCTGCCACCGAAGAACAGCTGCACTTCGACCTGGCCCTTGGATTGTTCTTCCATGTACTTCTTGAAGGCCTTGGCGGCATAACCCTGTTCGGAATCTTCAGGGTCGCCCACAGCCACGCGGAAGATCTCCGCGGCGGAGGCGGTGGCGCTCCAGAGGAACAGAGCCGCAAGCATGAGGGTGAGAACTCTTTTGAAAGCCATCAGCATACTCCCTTTGGTTAAGGTTATTTTTACAAGTATACGGCAAAGCACAGGGGATTCCAGCCCAAATACGGCCGACAATGTAACAAATATTTGCCAGAATGTAACAAATTTTAATTTTGTTACAAATGATCCTCCATCACTGGCAGGAAGGTCCATTCTGTGATAAAAAAATTATATATTCAGACAGGCGGCGCGGAGCCCGACACCGGACTGCATCCTTCTGAAACGCCGTCAGGAGCAGGGAAGGAATGAGCGCCGCAGCCTGCTGGCCGTCGAGGCCGCGGACGCGGCAACCAGGAGAGAAAAATTTCGTGAAAAAAAGAGTATGGCGCGCTGGGCGGCGGTTCGCAGAACGGATGCCCCGCCGGGCGGGCACGCTCACGGCGTGACAAGAGAGCGTTTTCAGCCTGAGATGCGAAGCGTCGCAAACCATATGGCCTGCCGCATCCTGGAAGCAGCACGGTTTTTCCGCTCACGTCAGGCCGGGTGGCGTTGTGCCGCAACCTCGCGTTTTGCAGCTCTCAGCGGCAAAACGGTCAAAACAAAAAAACGGCTGCCCGTAGGGGGCAGCCGTTTTTTTGTTTTATGTTTGTTTCGGCGGGCTATCGCCAGAGGGGCTGGCCGCAGGCCTTGAGGAAAGCGTTGATGGCTTCCTTGCCGCCCATGCCGTCAGCCACGGCGGGCCAGACCTTCTGGAGGGCCACTTCCTTCCACTTGTCCTCGTCGGTCAGCTTGACGATCCGCAGGCCCTTGGCCACCAGCTCGCGCTTGGCGATCTCGGACATGGTGGAATGATACTTGAGGGATTCCTCCTGCGCGTACTTGCCGGCGTCCACCACGATCTTCTGGAGTTCGGGCGGCATCTTGGCGTA
>NZ_CALVHE010000146.1 GCF_944327235.1 uncultured Desulfovibrio sp. | reverse complement strand
TGGAGGGGTTCCCCTTCCCCCCAGGCCCCCCATCCCTTCCCCAGCGCGCTTTTATCGGGGGAGGGAACAGGGACGCGAGGCGAGCCTCCTGCCAAGGGCAAGCGGAGCGCACAGGCTGATTTTGTTTCGTCTCCCCGGCCCCCCATCCCTTCCCCAGCGTGTTTTTACCGGGGGAGGGGGCAGCAACACGAGGTGACCCAGCTCCCCCAAAAAACAAGGAGGTGGCGTATGGTGGACGATGTGTTGATATGCTCTGGGGCGTGGTGAGGTGACAGCGCACGGTGACGGCCGGGGGGGCTTTGCCTTTTCGTCGTGCCGCCGGGGGACTGGGGGGATAGGGCGGGGCTGGGGCGTCACCCGGACGGTGAGGGACCCCGGCAAGAGTTTCGGGGGGAGGGGGCGCGGGGGAGGGGGACCTTTGCAAAGGTTCCCCTCCCCCGCATACGCCGCCAGCCCCTGCTTTTTTTAACGCAACTGGACGATGGTCATGCCGTCGCCGCCGCGGTCTTCGGGGGCAAGGGCAAAGTGTTCCACGGCCGGGAAGCCGCGCAGGAAGTCGTGGATCTGTCGGCGCAGCGCGCCGGTGCCGCGTCCGTGCACCACTTCCAGCTCATGGAAGCCCGCCAGCAGGGCCTTGTCGAGGAAGCGTTCCACTTCGGCAAGGGCCTGATCCGCGCGCATACCGCGCAGATCGAGCTTGAGGGCCGGGGCGCTGTCGTCCGTCTGCGCGCGCACGGCCCGGCCGATGGCGGAAGGGGCGGCCGGACGGGCGGCGGTCGCGGGCAGGCGCACGTCCTTCACCGCCGCCCAGAGGCTCACGCCGTTGAGGTCGAGGCGCAGGCGGTTGCGGCGCTCGTCGATATCCGTGATGCGGCCGCGCTTGTTGAAAGCGGTATGCAGCACTTCCTGTCCCACGCGGAAGGTCTCCGCCACGGGCAGGGGGGCGGCGGGGGCCTCCTCCTGCTGCGGGGCGGCGGCCAGCGAGGCCCGCAGGCGGGACATCTCGCGCAGGGCCTGCTTCTGGGTGGCGCGGCCTTCCTTCCAGGCGCGCATGAGCTCCTGCGCCTGCGCGCGTACCTCGTCATGCAGGCGCAGGCGTTCCTTCTCGTATTTTTCGCGGGCGTGTTCGGCCTCCCGTCGGGCCTTGTCCTGCGCCTTCTTCAGATCGCGCAGTTCCTCCTCCCGGCGGGCGGCCAGATCGTTGAGGCGCTGGAGCACCTGCCCTGTTTCCTGTCCGTCCTGCAGGAGGTATTGCTCCGCCCGGCGCAGGATGCTGTCCGGCAGGCCGTGCTCACGGGCCACGTCCAGCGCCTGGCTGGCGCCCACCTGATCGTAGGCCAGCCGGAAGAGGGGCTTCTTGCTCTGCGGGTCAAAGAGCACCGAGGCCGCCCGCGCGCCTTCGCGGGTGAGGGCATAGCTCTTGAGGGCCGGGAAGTGCGTGGCCGCGAGGGTGTAGGTCCGCTTTTCCAGCAGTTCGTCCAGCACGGCCTGCGCCAGCGCCGCCCCCTGCGCCGGGTCGGTGCCCGCGCCGAATTCGTCCAGCAGCACGAGGGCCTCGGCGTCGAGATGCTTCCAGGCCTTGCCCAGATGCTGGATCTGGGCCGTGAAGGTGGAGACGTTGTCCGCAAGGCTCTGCTCGTCACCGATGAAGGCGTCCACCCGGCCGAACCACGGCAGATGCGAGCCCGCGCCCGCCGGGACGGGCAGGGCGCTCAACGTCATGGCGGCCATGAGGCCCAGCGTCTTGAGGCAGACGGTCTTGCCGCCCGCATTGCCGCCGGTGATGATGAGCGCGCGCTCGCCGGGCCGCAGCACGATGTCCAGCGGACGCACGCGCCGCCGGGCGGCTTCGCGGGCCTCGGCCGCGTCGCGGGCGGTGCGCCGTTCGTGCTCCGGCGGCGTCTGGCGGGTCTCCTCCGCCCGGCCCAGCAGCAGGAGCGGATGCCGGGCCTCCAGCAGGCAGATGCCTTCGGCCGCCGGGGTCAGGGGCACGCAGCGGCCGTCATAGCTTTCGGCCAGACGGCGCTTGGCCTGCAGCACGTCCAGCCCGGCCAGCAGGTCGAGGGCGGCCCGTGCGCCGGGCAGTTCGGCCAGCAGCAGGGAGCGCAGATAGGCAAGGATCTTCTGTTCTTCCTCGCGTTCTTCCCGCTTGAGTTCCTGGAGGCGGTTGTTGATCTCCACCAGGAACATGGGCTCGAAATAGCAGGTCTCGCCGGTCTGGGACCAGTCATGGATGATGCCCTGCATACGCCCCTTGAAATTGGCCTTGAGCGGCAGCACATAGCGGTCGGACGAAAGGGTCATGAATTCGTCCTGCAGATAGGGGAGCATATTGTACTGTACGGCGTAATCCTTGACCTTGCGCATACAGCTCTGATGCAGGCGGCGCAGTTCGCTGCGGACCTGATGCAGCTCGGGCGAGCTTTCGTCGCGGATGTAGCCGTCGTCGGAAAGGCAGCGGTTGAGCGCGGCGGTGAGCTGTACCGGCAGGGGCGAGCGGCGGGCAAAGTCCAGCAGGTGCGGCCACTGCGTTTCGGCTTCGGGCACGGCGATGGACTCCACGGCGGCCTGCGCCAGACGCAGCACCTCGCGCAAGGCCCAGAAGGCGTCCGTATCCGGCTGGGCGTGCGGACGCTCCACCGCGCGCAGCAGGCCGCTCACGTCGGGGAAGGAGGTCAGCATGAAACCGCCGTTGCCCAGCGGGCGGGCCGCCCAGACGCGGGACTCGTCGAAAAGGCGGGCCTCCCGCGTGACGGCATCGGCATCGGCAAGAGGAGCGACGCGCAGGGCGTGTTCACGTCCGACGCCGGAGGTGCAATGCCCGGCCAGATGGGCAATGACGGCGTCAAATTCCAGAGCGGCAAGGGTTCGCGCGTGAATCATGGGCAAGGGGGGTGGCCGGGAGGCCGTCTGAGGGTGAGCGGGATGGCCTCCCCGGGCGCGGGGCAGGCGAAAAACGAAAAGGGTCATGACTAGCAGAGAGGATTCTCTCTGAGCATCTTGAGGAGGAGTTTGTAGATATCCTCATGACGGTGA
>NZ_CALVHE010000145.1 GCF_944327235.1 uncultured Desulfovibrio sp. | reverse complement strand
CCCCCCCCTTTCCTCCCGCAAAAACTTTTATTCAGGAGGATGACAAGGGAGCGTCCCTCCGGCAGGCTCCCCCCGACCGCCGGTCCCCCGGCGGCACAGCGGCAAAAAACCGCCCCCGCCTACACGCCCACCCCGTTCGCCAGCCCCTCGACAAGCCTCCCGCGCCGGGCATCTCCTCTGCCGCCGAACCAAGGGCCTATTAACGCTAAAGCATTTTCCGTTTGAAACGCTTCGCGTTCCAAACCATACGGCCTGTCGTTTCGCGGGGAAAATGTGGTCATCCCGCTTGATTTGGGCCGGGCGGCGCTGTGCCTCGGCCTCGCGTTCCTTTTTTTCATCATGCAGGGGCGTGGGGGGTCGTAATGCAGCGCGTTCATTGGCGGGTGACGGCGTTTTTTCATGCAGGGGCGCGTGGGGGTCGTAATGTCATGCCGCCGCCTCGCGTTCCATCTTTTTCAAAGCTGAAACGCTCCTGCCCGCCCTCTCGGCGGGAGGGAAAGTGGCCTCTGGCGCATGGGACGCACTTTTGCTATGCTTTCGTCTGGAGCATTGCCCTGCACGACGGCGGTCCTGTCATCCGTCGTCCTCTGCCGTACCCGCCAGATGAGAGAGGCCGTATGACCACTTGCAATACCCTCCCCGATATTTTCGCTGATCCCGAGAGCTGCTGGCCGCAATGGCTGGACGGCTGCCGTGTGGACGACGACGCCAGCGCAGCCGCCTACGAGGCCGCATCTCCCACGCTGCGGGCCGCCCTGAAAACCGGTCTGGCCCTCATGGCCCAGTATTTCGGTCGCCCCACCGCCCAGCAAAGCGGCGGCTGGCGCGATCCCTTCAGCGGCTTCTGGCAGGAGGAACATCGCTGCCCGGCTCCGTGGGCCGTGGTGGCCTTTACCCCGGCGTACGCGGCGGCGGCCCGCCTTACGGCGGCCTGTCTGCCCGCTCTTCTGGCGCAAGTCCCCCTGCTCGGCGCTATCTGCGTGGGGCCGCAGGGCCAGACGCCCACCGCGCAGGCCCTGCTGGCGCTGGAACTGACCGGCGTCGAGGACGTTTTCCGTCTGGATGAGGCCGCGCTTTGCCGTCTGCTGGAGGAGACGCAGCCCGGCCCCGGTCGCCTCGTGCTGCTGCACAAGGGCGAACTGGACATTGCCGGTCAGACGGCGCGCCATCTCCATATCCCCTGTTACGAAGAGCGGTATGCCCCGTCACTGGCCCTGCCGCAGCCCGACCTTTTCGATATGGAGGCCCTTGTGCTGGCCCACGGTGAAGGATGCGTCAAGCGGGCCAGGACCGCCGCTCTGCCCGAAAGTCCGGCGGCCATCTATACCACGCCGGAGGCCGCCCGCGCCCACTGCCACCTGAGCGCGGACCGTCCTTTCGGACGCGGCGCCGCCCCGCTGGCCCTGACGCCCGGCTGTGAAGGCTTCTGGCTGCACGACGGCCTGACGCCGGATTTCTTCGCTCTCCGGCGCGCGGCCTTCGGCCTGCTGTAGGGTCGTTCAGGGCGATCTTGCGCGGCGCGTCCTTCCCCGCGTCCCCTTTTCCCGTATCACCGGGAGACCGGCGGACGAAGGGACGGCCTGCGTGCCACTTTTTCCCTTCCATCCTCCCCGATAAAAGCGCGCTGGGGAGGGGTTGGGGGGCCTGGGGGGAAGGGGAGGCCCTCCCGCGCCGGCGGAGGGCCTCCCCTTCCCCCCAGAGGGGCCATGCCCGTCGGACCTTCGGTCTGACGGACATCGACGACAGGCGGAGGGCCTCCCCTTCCCCCCAGACGAGCACCCGTGCCGGAGCGTTTTGGCGGAACATGTGAACCAGAGTACAGGACAGCCCATGCAGGACATTCGCAATATCGGCATCATGGCCCACATTGACGCGGGCAAGACGACGCTTTCCGAGCGTATGCTTTTTTACAGTCGCAAGATCCACCGGTTGGGCGAGGTGCATGACGGCACGGCCACCATGGATTATTTGCCGGAGGAGCAGGAGCGGGGCATCACCATCACGTCGGCGTGCACGTCGTGCCAGTGGGCGGGGCATACGCTCAATCTCATCGACACGCCGGGGCATGTGGATTTCACCATCGAGGTGGAGCGTTCGCTGCGGGTGCTGGACGGGGCGGTGGGGGTCTTTTGCGCGGTGGCGGGCGTGGAGCCGCAATCGGAGACTGTTTGGCGGCAGTCCGAGCATTTTTCCGTGCCGAAGCTGGCTTTCATCAACAAGATCGACCGGCTGGGCGCGGATTTCGAGGCCGTGCTCACCGCGCTGCGGGAGCGGCTTGGGGCCAATCCGTTGCCGCTGACGGTGCCTGTGGGTCAGGGAGAGGATTTTGCGGGTCTGGTGGATCTGCTGACCGAGGAGTATCTGACGTTTTCGGCGGAGGATCAGGGGCGCACGGTGGAGCGTCGTCCTGTGGCGGAGGCCGGGGCGCGGGCAGTGGAGCTGTGCGCCGTCTGGCGGGAGCATCTGCTGGAAAAGCTGGCCGAGGCGGACGACGATTTTCTGGAGAGGTACCTTGGCGGCGATCACGGGCCGGAGGACATCCGCGCGGCCTTGCGCCGGGCGACGCTGGCGCGTGCGGTCACGCCGGTGTATTGCGGTTCGGCGCTGCGCAACAGCGGGGTGCAGCCTCTGCTGGACGGCGTTTGCGCCTGGCTGCCTTCTCCGCTGGACGTGCCCGCGCCCACGGGGACGGATGAGGAGGGGGGAGAGGTCGTCATCCCCGCCGATCCGGCGGCTCCCGTGGCGGCGCTGGTCTTCAAGGTGCTCATGGAGAACGGCCGCAAGCTGAGTTTCTTGCGCCTGTATGCCGGGACGCTGCACGAGGGCGACAGCCTGCGCAACGTGAACCAGCGCTGTGACGAGAGGGTGGGACGCATCTACCGTATGCACGCCGATCGTCGCGAGCAGCTCGAGAGCGCGTCCGCGGGCGATATCGTCAGCGTCGTCGGGCTGCGTTCGGCGCATACCGGGGAGACGTTCACGAGTCGGGAGCGGCAGGTGCGACTGGAGGCCATCGAAAGTTACGCGCCGGTCATCACGCTTGCGCTGGAGCCGCGCAATGCCGACGAGGGCAAGGTGCTGGACGAGGCGCTGGAGCGTTATGCCGCCGAGGACCCCACCCTGCTGGTGCGGCAGGATGAGGAATCCGGCTGCCGCATGGTCTCCGGCATGGGCGAGCTGCATCTGGACATCCTGCTGGA
>NZ_CALVHE010000144.1 GCF_944327235.1 uncultured Desulfovibrio sp. | reverse complement strand
TTTGGGGGGAAGGGGAACCCCTCCGCCGGCGCTGGAGGGGTTCCCCTTCCCCCCAAGCCCCCCATCCCTTCCCCAGCCCGCTTTTACCGGGGGAAGAGTCAGAGACACGAGGTACTCTCGTCCCAAAAGCAAGCGGGGTGCATACAGCCAGTTTTGCTTATTTATTGAAATTGTTTGCAAAGTTTTTGTTAACAGGCCCTAAGGTGTTTTGCCTTTTTCAAAGGCAAAACACGACGGCGATACAACGCCGCACAGCCAGATGTGAAGGGAAAGACCGCGTTTTTCCCACGAAACGACAGGCCGTATGATTTGGGACACGAAGCCTTTCAAACGGGAGCAGGGACACACGACAAACGCTTTCCCCAAGGCAAGCGGAGCGTGTATGGTAAATTTGCCCTTATTTGTTGAAATAGTAGTGATATTTTGGATTGGCGTGCCCCAGGTGCCGCTTTGCGACCCACATGATTTCGACATAAAGGTTTTTTATTTTTCCAACTCATCCTCTATCATACATTTTTGTATATGATTATTTTATCTGTTATTACAAAGTATTACGAAGCAAAAGAAGCCATTTTCCCCTCTGTGGCGACAAACAACCTGCCACAATTATACACAAAAGAAGAAAAAAACATTCGCGGCGCGTCCTCTTCGTGGCCATCCCGCTTTTATCCACAAATAATATCCTTTTATTTTAGTATATTATAGAGATATTCCGCACACTGGCACGCTTCCTGCCTTAGGGAGGGCAACGGCGGCGCACGCCATGCGCCTCCGTCGAGTTTCACCATCCCGGAGGAGTCCCGTGAAGAGTCAACGCCATTCCGCCCTGCAGGAAGCCCTGTCCACCGCCCCGCTGCGCCTGTCCGCCGTGAGCGATGCCCACGCCTCGGACGGCGCGGAGGAATTCGGGTGCCACGTCTTCGGCCTTGACGCCATGCGCAAGCGCCTGCCCAAGGACGTGTACCGCCGCCTTGCCCGCATCATCAGCGAGGGCGGCCGTCTCGATCCCGCCATTGCCGATGTGGTGGCCAACGCCATGAAGGACTGGGCCATCGAGATGGGCGCGGATCACTATACCCACTGGTTCCAGCCCATGACCGGCCTCACGGCGGAAAAGCACGACGCCTTCCTCTCGCCCACGCCGGACGGGCACATGATCAACGAATTTTCGGGCAAGATGCTCATCTGCGGCGAGCCGGACGCCTCGTCCTTCCCGTCGGGCGGCATCCGCTCCACCTTCGAGGCCCGCGGCTATACGGCCTGGGACCCGTCGGTGCCGGTCTTCATCATCCGCAACGACAACGGTGCCACGCTCCACATCCCCACCTTTTTCTACGCCTATTCCGGTGAGGCGCTGGACCGCAAGATCCCCCTGCTGCGTTCGCTGGACGCCCTTTCCGTGCAGGCCCTGCGTATCCTGCGCCTGTTCGGCAACACCACGGCCCAGCGCGTGCGGGCCAGCGTCGGCCCGGAGCAGGAATATTTTCTGGTGGATCGTCGTCTGGCGGCCCTGCGGCCGGACATCATGCTCACGGGCCGCACCCTGCAGGGCGCGCCGTCCCCCAAGGGACAGGAGATGGAGGACCACTACTTCGGCGCCATCCCCGGCCGCGTCATGAGCTTCATGCAGGATGTGGAGCGCGAGCTGCAAAAGCTCGGCATCCCCGCCAAGACGCGCCACAACGAGGTGGCCCCCGGGCAGTTCGAGCTGGCGCCCATCTATGAGGAAGCCAACCTCGCCTGCGACCACAACATGCTGACCATGAACATGCTGCGTCACCTGGCCGCGCGCCACGGTTTCGTCTGCCTGCTGCACGAAAAGCCCTTTGCCGGGGTCAACGGCAGCGGCAAGCATAACAACTGGTCCCTGACCGACTCCGACGGCAACAATCTGCTCAATCCCGGCTCCACCCCGAGGGACAACGCCCAATTCCTCGTTTTTCTGGCGGCGGTGCTGCGGGCCGTGCACCTGCACGGCGCGGCCCTGCGGCTGGGGGCCATCGGCGCGGGCAACGATCACCGCCTCGGCGCCAACGAGGCCCCGCCGGCCATCATTTCCGTCTTTCTCGGTCAGGAACTCACCGGTGTCATCGAGGGCATCATCACCGGCAAGCCCGCACCCGATACGGGCAGCGGCGTCATGGAGATCGGCGTCTCCAGCCTGCCGCCCCTGCCCATCGACACCTCGGACCGCAACCGCACGAGCCCCTTCGCCTTCACGGGCAACAAGTTTGAATTCCGCGCCGTGGGCTCTTCCCAGTCCGTTGCCCCGGCCAACATCGCTCTCAATGCGGCCATGACCTGCGCCCTTCAGGACATAGCCGATGAGCTGGAAAAGGGCGTGGCGGCAGGCAATACCCTTAACGCGACCCTCCAGGACCTGCTGCCGCGCCTTTTCCGTCAACACTCCCCCGTGGTCTTCAACGGCAACGGCTATGCCGACGCCTGGAAGGAAGAAGCCGCCACGCGCGGTCTGCCCAACTACCCCGATACCGTCACCGCCGTGGAACACTACAGCGACGCCGACGTCATGCAGGTCTTCCTGCGGACGGGCGTGCTCAGTGAACGGGAAATGCTGGCCCGGCAGGAGATCCTTTTCGAGAACTACGCCAAGACCGTACGCATCGAGGGCGACGTCCTCCTGCGCATGATCAGCCGCCAGATCCTCCCCGCCGCACGCCACGCCGAGGACAGCGCCGCCCGCCTGCTCATGCATGTGCGCGCCGTGACCGAAAACGGCGACCAGGCAGAATGCGAACACTTCCGCAGCCTGCACGACCATACGACGCGACTCCAGCAGGCCGCCGCCACACTGGCCAACGCCCTCGCCGCCTGCCGCGACGCCTCCGACGCGCACGAAATGGCCCGCGCCGCCCGCGACGCCGTGCTGCCCGCCATGCGCCTCTGCCGCGAACACGCCGACGCCCTGGAACTGCTGGTGGACGATGAGCTCTGGCCCCTGCCCACCTATGCCGAATTGCTCTGGACGCATTAGTGGGATGATGCGGGGGGAAGGGGCCCCTTTGCTCGCGCCCAAAGGGGCCCCTTCCCCCCGCCCCCCCATCCCCACCAAACGCGCTTTGCCGGCCTCAACACAAACCCCCAAAGCATTTTGGGCAATATCAATAAACGAACATGGTCACGTCTGAATAACGGCAACTATCCCTTTCCCCCTATGAAAGCGCGCTGGGGGAGGGGAGGGGGGCTTGGGGGGAGGGGGACCCCCTCCCGCGCCAGGGGAGGAGG
>NZ_CALVHE010000143.1 GCF_944327235.1 uncultured Desulfovibrio sp. | reverse complement strand
TTCGGCTCTTGGCAGAAAACCTCCAGCTTCATGTCTGAGCAGAGGGTGAACAACGTATTGACACTCTACACCTAGACGGCAACAAGCTCATAGGAGCTGTTCCCCATGCCCATCTCCCGCATATATTCAAGCTGGCGCAGGCCGCTGCGGCTTTCGATGCGTTCCACCAGGTCGCGGCGCTGGGCTTCCGGCAGGGCATAGACCATGTCCACGGAAGCCTGATCCACGGCCAGCAGATCCGTGGAGGCCAGTATGCCGATATCCGGCGCGGTGGCAGGCGCTGCGCCCGTCCCGGCGCAGTCGCAATCCACCGAAAGATTACGCAACACGTTGATGTAGGCCATACGCGGGCCAAAATGATCCACGATGGCCTTGCCGCCTTCCACCATGCGCTCCATGAAATGGGGACCGCCGGCCCAGAGCTGCTCGCCTTCGCGGTGCAGCTGCTCCTTGCCGGTCTTGCCCGAGGCGCAGCCGATGGAAATATTCTTGAGCGAACCGCCAAAGCCGCCCATGACGTGTCCCTTGAAATGCGTCAGCACCAGCATGGAATCATAGTTCAGCAGATGCTTGCCCACGGCAAGCTCCTTGATCCATTTGCCGCCCTTGACCGGCAAGCGGGCGTCGCCCTCGGCATCCATGATGTCCACGGGGCAGAAGTCCCAGCCGTTGAGACGCAGGGTCTCGCGGTGGCCCTCCGTGGTCTGGCGGGGACTGGGGTAGAGCACATTGCACTCCACGATGGTGGCTTGCGGCACATGCGGCAGCAGGGTCTTCACCCAGTCGCGCGGCAGGATATTGGGCCCATTGGGTTCTCCCGTGTGCAGCTTGACGGCGACCTTGCCGCTCAGGGCATGGGCAACGCGTTCATACATGCGGCACAGCCCCGCGGCACTGAGGTCCCGCGTAAAGAAGACCGTTGCCTTGGCGTCAGCCGCCGCTGCCGCAGCAGGCACGATGCCGCCCGTCATGCAGGCCCCCAACGTCAGGCTCCCGGCCTTGAGGAAGTGACGTCGTGTCATATCGGTTACGGACATGGCAACCTCCCTGGTTACGAAATAGCGAACCGAGCATTTTTCTTTTCTGTTACACGGAGGGAGAAAAAAAGCCCAGTGCCGTTCGACTCTTTTTTTTGCCTGATCCTCGCATTCTCACGATATTCGGCTGGTGCACGCTCCCCACGAAGGGGAAGCCGTCCCGCACGCGCACTCAAAAACGAAAATCCCGCTCTCCGTGCGCGATGCGATCGAGATACTCCCGCGCGCGCGTCCGCACCTTGTCGCCGGGGATGCGCCCCAGTTCCTGCTCGATGCGGGCCAGGCCGAGCTCCCGCGTGGCAGGGGAGGCATAATCCTCCAGATATTCCCGCAAGGTCAGCAGGGCATTGGGATGGCAGCAATTGAGGATCTGCCGGCTCTTGCACAGGGCCATGAAGCGGTCTCCCGTGCGGCCCTCCCGATAACAGGCCGTGCAGAAGCTGGGGATGTGTCCCTGCTCCATGAGCCAGCGCACCACCTCATCAAGGCTGCGTCTGTCACTCACGTCGAATTGCGCGGAATTGTCCTCCGGTTCCTCCGGCGTATCGTAACCGCCCACGCTGGTCCGCGACGCGCCGCTGATCTGCGAGATGCCCAGCGGCAGCACCATCTCCCGCACGGCCTGGCTCTCGCGCGTGGAAACGATCATGCCCGTGTAGGGCACGGCCACCCGGATACAGGCGCAGATGCGGGCAAAGGTCGCATCGTCGATGCCGTTGTCGAACATGCCGGGGTCGATATCATCCGCCCGCTTGATGCGCGGCACGCTGATGGTATGCGGTCCCACCCCGTAGGCCGCCTCAAGGTGCTCGGCGTGCATGAGCAGGGCCGCAAATTCGTAGCGGTACCCCTCAAGCCCGAAAAGGACCCCCAGCCCCACGTCGTCTATGCCGCCCTGCATGGCGCGATCCATAGCCTCAGTGTGCCAGGCATAGTCATGCTTCGGCCCCACGGGATGGAGTTTTTCATAGCTCTGCCGGTGATAGGTCTCCTGAAAGAGGATATAGGTACCGATGCCCGCCTTGCGGAGCAGGGCGTATTCCTCCACGGTGGTGGCGGCGATGTTGACGTTGACCCGCCGAATGGCGCCATTCCTGTGCCGGATGCCGTAAATGGTCTCGATACATTCCAGGATGTATTCGATGGGATTCATGGACGGGTGCTCGCCGGCTTCCAGCGCCAGCCGCTTGTGCCCCATGTCCTGCAGGGCGATGACCTCGCGGGCCACTTCCTCCTGCGTCAGCTTCTTGCGGACGATGTGCTTGTTTTTGGCATGGTAGGGGCAATACACGCAGCTGTTGATGCAATAGTTGGAGAGGTAGAGCGGGGCAAACATCACGATGCGGTTGCCGTAGAAATCCAGCTTGATCTGCCGCGCCAGCCGGTAGAGGGCTTCCGTCTTTTCCGGCAGCTCGCAGGCCAGCAGCACCGACGCCTCCCGGTGATCAAGGCCCTTGCGCTCGGCGGCCCGGGCAAGGATCTCGTCCAGCAGGGCCGCGTCGCGCGCGTGCTCCTGCGCATACCGCACTGTGGCCATGACTTCCGCATGGTCAATGAAATCATCCGCTCGCGGAGAGCGCACATCGTACATGGCAAGCCTCCCGGCCTGTATCGTTTGCCGCGCCTGTGCCGGATGCCCGCTCGGCGTCCGCCGCACGGCAGCGGACAGAGGGAAGGCGGACGCGCCGCGGCCATGCGCATTTTCCGTTTGAAACGCCTCACGTTTCAAACCATATGGCCTGTCGTTTCGCGGAAAAAAGCGGTTTTTCCGCTTGGTTTGGGCCGGACGGCGCTGTGCCGCCGCCTCGCATCTTGCCTTTTTCAAAGGCAAAATGCTCTAAAGGCAAAACGCTCCTGCCCGGCGGCGCAAGTCTGCCCCATGACGGACCATTTTTGCAAGCAGGCATCCAGCCCAAAACGCAAAAAAGCCCTTGCAGCAATCTGCAAGGGCAAAATTTGGAGCGGGAGACGGGATTTGAACCCGCGACTTCAACCTTGGCAAGGTTGCACTCTACCACTGAGTTACTCCCGCGCGGGGTGCGGTACAGACCGCTATAGGATGGAGCCCCTAGGACTCCCGGAAAAGCACTTGGAGCGGGAAACGGGATTTGAACCCGCAGCCTTCAGCTTGGGAAGCTGACACTCTACCGTTGAGTTATTCCCGCCGGCAAGGGGATAAAAAATCTGGAGCGGGAGACGGGATTTGAACCCGCGACTTCAACCTTGGCAAGGTTGCACTCTACCACTGAGTTACTCCCGCTC
>NZ_CALVHE010000142.1 GCF_944327235.1 uncultured Desulfovibrio sp. | reverse complement strand
CATGCGGCGTTGCAGCAGATGCGCCGCCTGTACCATGTCCAGATGACGGAGCGCCCGCTCCCGTGCGGCGGCCGCTATGCCGAGCCAGAGCGGGCGGCGCTGGTCGCCCAGCGCCAGGAATTCCAGGACGGTCAGCGGCAGGCCCGCGTCGAGCTGTACATGCTGCGGCACATAGGCCATGCGCGGCGGCCGGTCGAAGGCGGGAAAGCTTATGCTCCCCTCGCAGGCGAGTTCGCCGGTGATGCAGAGCAGCAGCGTGCTCTTGCCCGCGCCGTTGGGGCCGATGACGACCGTACTGCCGCCGCGGGGCACGTCCGCGTCGATGTCCCGCAGGATGGTCAGCCCGTTGCGGCGCACCGTCAGGCCGCGCAGGCGCACGGCCACATCAGTGGGTAGGCTGGTGGGCAAGGCGTTCCTCGAGCAGGCTGACATTGTTCCGCATGACCCGCAGATACTGGTCGGCGGGGACATCCTCAGGCCCGGAAGCCAGAGAGTCCAGGCAGAGCAGGGGGATGCCCGCCTCCTCCGACAGCATACGCATGGTCTTGTCCGTGAACTGCCGTTCCCCCAGCAGGAGGTCGGGCCGCTCCTGCCGGGCCTCCTCCAGTATCCGCATCAGGTGGCTGGCCGTGGGAGCCTCGGAGGACGTTTCCTGTACGATGTCCAGCACTTCGAGACCGGCATCCGCCGCCAGATAGGACAGTGCGTCATGCTGCAGGAGCACGCGCACGGGACTGCCCCCCCGCTGCGTCAGCCGCCGCAGGCGCTCCAAAAGCTCCCCCAGGCCCGCGCCAAGACCGGCGGCATTCTCCCGATAGCGGGCGGCATGGGCCGGGTCCCGCCGGGCAAGCTCTTCCGCGATGCCCTCGGCCATCAGCGCGGCAAGGCGCGGCCCCGCAAAAATGTGAGGATCGACCCCGCTGTCCGCGTGCTCGTGCCCGTGGTGCTCCCCACCGCGAGAGGCGGGCAGCTTGCCCGCATACGCCGCAAGCGCCTCGCCCAGACCGGCCCCGCAGTCCAGCACGTCCCCCCCGCGCCGCGACAGCGCGTCGTGGAAGGCGTCCTCCATGCCCAGACCGTTGATGACGATAAGATCGGCCTGCTCGATACGCAAAAGATCGGCCGGTGTGGGCGCGTAATCATGCGGGCAGCCGGTGTCCGCCGCCACGAGCAGCCCGACCTCAAGGCCCGGTACCCCCTCGGTCACAGCCCGCGTGAGCAGCCATACCGGATACGTCCCGGCCAACACGCTGCGGACGGACTCCCCGTGCGCCGATACCGCCCCAATCGGGCCGACAAGAGAAAAAACGGCCAGAACAGCCGCAAAAAAAAGGGAAAGCGATTTCATGAGAAGCAGACAGGTTGATGTTGATATTCCCTTTCTTTAGGGAGTGCCCCCCGGACTGTCAAGTAAACGCCCGCGCCAAAGGGCATGGCGTGTTCGGGCATGGCGGTCATGGTCTCTGTGGGGGGAAGGGGAGGCCCCCGCCTCGCGCGGGCGGGCCTCCCCTTCCCCCCACGCCCCCCAACCCCTCCCCGGCGCGCTTTATTCTGGGGGATGAAAGGGGGGAGCGGCGCGAAAGTCCGGCCTTCGTCTGTCCGGTCCCCCGGTAGAGAAGAGAGGGAAAGCGCGGCGCGTCCATGTTTCCAGCGCCTCCCCGGCGCGCGCTTTATTCTGGGGAGATGCGAGGCGGCGGCACAGTGTCGTCCGGCCCAAACCGGGCGGGATGACTGTGCTTTCCCGCCAAACGACAGTCCGTATGGTTTGAAAGGCAAAGCGTTTCAAACGGAAAATGCGCTTGGCAGGGGAGGGGGCATCCGCTAGGCTGGGCGTATGAGGAAGACGAGCGAATGCGGCGACGAGGCGTGCCCGGACGGAGACGGACAGCGGGCCTTTGTGGGCGTCGTGCTGGCGGGCGGGCTTTCGCGGCGCATGGGGCGGGACAAGGCGCTCCTGCCGTTGCGGGGGCGGGACGGGCTGACGTTGCTGGGACAGGCCGTCGGGCGTCTGTCGGCGTTGTGTCCTGAGGTCTGGGTCTCCTGCGGCCGTGGGGGCGCTTATGCCGGATATGTCTGTGTGCCGGATGCGCCGTTTGCGACGGCTGCCGTTCGCGGCGGCCCGCTGCCTGAGCATCTGCGGGACGGGACGGACGGCGGTATCGGGCCGCTGGCCGGACTGGCGACCTGTCTGGCGCGGGCGCGGGCGCGGGGCTGGGCGGGCATGTTGACGCTGCCCTGCGACATGCCGCATCTGCCGGGATCCCTGCTGCGCGGTCTGCTGACGGCGGCTGCCGGACAGGAAACGGCGCTGGCCGTCTTTTACCGCACGCAAGGCGGCTGGGAAGAACCGCTTGCGGGCGTCTACCGTTGCGGCGCCTTGCCCTTTTTGACGCGCGCCCTGCGGGCCGGACAGCGGCGCGTCCGCAGCATCCTGCCGGAGAACGCCAGACTGCTGCTGCCCCTGCCGAAGGCGGCGCACGGTCTGTTTGCCAACTGCAATACGCCGGAACAGGCCCGCGCGCTGGGCGTGGACATCCCCGCTGACGGAGACGGCACGGCGGCACGATGACCCCGTGGATCGTTCCGCGTTGATGGTGTGCGGCCTTAGAGCGGATCCGCATGGAAATCGTGTCCGATTTCCATGCGGACGCTGCCCTCACCCTACGGAAAAAGCGTGGTTTTTCCGCTTACTTTGGGGCGGGCGGCGCTGTGCCGCCGCCTCGCGTTTTGCCTTTTTCAAAGGCAAGATGCTCGAACGGATAACACACGCCGTCCATTGCGCTGAATCAGCAACGGAAAGCCGTTTTCCCCGACCCACAGCAAGGGATGACGTACCGCTTGCGGAGCGGGAGCGACGATTCCGCCTTGTTGACGTAAGCGCGGCAGGGCGCGGAGGAGATCGCCGCCCCGAAAGGGGCGGAAGCTCCGACGCCGGACGGACGCTCGTCCCGCGTGGGCGCGGGACAGCGGGAGGCCGAACGCCCGCTGCCGCGCGGCAGGGAGGAGACCAGCGGTACGACCGGCGTCCCCCTGTTGCCCGTCAGGGATGGCTGTCCCTAACGCGGGGTAAGGGGTCGTAGGGGGCAAGGGGCGGCGCAAGCCCCTGCCCCCTGCCCCTCGCCGGGAGGCTACCAAGCCCGGATGCCGGGCAACAGCAGCGATCCAGCGGAAGAAGAAAAGAAAAAAAGAACATCCCCCCTGCCGCCTGCCCCAGTGGCGAGCGGCGGACAGGGTACACGTCATGCGACAGGGACGCCCGGCAGCCAAGGAGACATTTTCCCTGCATGGTCAACGACCCTGCCGTCCATTGCGCCGAA
>NZ_CALVHE010000141.1 GCF_944327235.1 uncultured Desulfovibrio sp. | reverse complement strand
GGCAAGCGTACTTGTTTTTCATTGTCATAACTTGCTTTTAGCCTCTTTATGGACTCTCTGCTAGTCATGACCCAAGAATTATTACCTGATGACCCTTTTTAGAGGCGAAGGAGAAGCTCTACGGGAAGAGCTGGTGACGGCAAAGGACGGCACGGACCGCACGCCCATTTTGGGCGAGTCCTCCCAGGAAAAGGACCTCAAGGGCTACAGCGCAATGTTTTCCACACATGAACCTTTTTTGGGAAAGCGTGAAAAAGAGAATGGGGAGAAACGCTATACCTTGATCCCCCTCAGCGTCGTCGAAAAAAATGATCTGCCGCCGGATTTCCCCAAGGGCCTTGTCCGCTGGATTCCCTGAGGCGGGGTCTTTCCCTTGCTGCGGGAGACCTGTCCCGCGAGGGCGCATCCCCCGACGCTCTTTTTCAGCGCATTTGGAGCGTTTTGTCTTTTTCGAGGACAAAACGCGCCATCGTCTCAGGAGGAAATTTTTTCCTACCGACCATGCTCCGAGGCAGATCTTTCCCATTTGTCTGCGGGGACGTTTGGCGACAGTCGGCAGAGGAGAGCAAGCCGCCTGATTTGCCAATGTTTTTTTTTCGCGCTGCGGCACGCGGTACATTGTCTGTGAATTGGTATTATTTTTGCAAAACTGGAGGGAAATGGTATGGTCAGGAAATTTTTTCTGTCCGGAGGACACCGTGAACCCTCACAGCTCCAATCAGCTTGCCAGCATGGCCAATGTGCAGCGTGGCATGTCTCCGGCAGTATCCTGCTATGATGATATGCCGCAGCCGCCCCTGACGGCGGCGGGCGAACGCACCCTTGAGCAGCTTGAGCAGCACGGCCGCGGCCTCGTGGATCATCTCGAGGCCCTGCTGGACGCCCAGCAGGAGCGGTTCATCGCGCACTTGCGGCAGCACCTTGGCGAGATGGTCATCGCCAGCAAGCTGCATTTTTCCCTCAACGCCGAAGGGCAGCTCATCATCGAGGGGGAGGATGACTCTACGGACGATCTGTGTCAGATCGTGGCGGAGATCCCTTCCTTGCAGGAAGAGTTCCAGCAGCTGGCCAAACTGGCGATGCTCGGCTACGGTCTGGACATCGCCTGTCAGGCTCAGGCGGAGCTGGATCAGGAAGGCGCGGAAAACAGCCTGTTCACCCGTTTCCATATGTGCCTGAAAGGGCCGTTCTCGCACTTCTATGTGCGGTAGATCTTTGCCATTGAAAAAGCCATGACGCGAGGCGGCGGCATAGTGCCGTCCGGTCAAAAGCAAGCGGAAAGAGCGCGTTTTTCTCGCGAAACGACAGGCCGCATGATTTGACGCGCGGAGCCGCCCAAACGGGAAAGGCTCTGCTCGTCGGGCGTCACGCGCCGGTACGGTCGTGAGGCTTGCCATCCAGCAAAAAAAGCGATAAAAATATGTTCCCTCTTGGGGGCGCACTGGTTTCGACGGGGACGTGGAAGCCGGAGTTGCAGGTCGAGGCGCCGCTGGCCTCGTAAAAAGCGGCAACAAAGTAATTGCCAACAACGATTACGAATACGCCTGCGCTGCCTAGTCAGCAGGGCTCCTGACCGCATAGACGGTCACGTCAGACGGACCGATGCCTGATACGTCCGGCTGGCGACACATCATCAGGCTGGCGATGCCCGGCGCCTGCCGGGGGCCATCGCGAGGAGTGCACCGGCGGGCTGGTGCCGTCGCGCCCGGTCGGGGGCTACCGACGGCATGAGATCCATCCCTGACCTAAACCTGTAGACGCTTCGCGTGGAACTTTCTCGGACGGGGGTTCGACTCCCCCCGCCTCCACCATCCTGGCATAGACATGGGGCTTTGATTGTCGTTTGACGTAATCAAAGCCCTTTTTTTTAGAGCGGATTCGCATTGAAATTGTGTCCAATTTCAATGCTGACGCTGCCCTCACACTACGGAAAAAGCGTGGTTTTTCCGTGTGTTCGGTTGCGGGTAGTCGCTCTCGCGACTACCAGAGCAATCCACATTTTCAATGTGGAATTGCTCTAAAGCATGTCCAGTTTGGAACGCTTCGCGTCCCAAACCGTACGGCCTCTTGTCTCGCGAAAAAAAAATGCGGTCATCCCGCTTGCTTTTGGCCGGACGGTGTTGTGCCGCGGCCTCGCGCTTGTCTTTTCTCAAAGGCAAAATGCATCGGCGGTCGTCATGTTTGTTGTTGCGGAATGTCGTTGTTTGGGGTTGTCTGTCGGCAAAATAAACGGCATCGTATCGAAATCGTCCCAAGGGCGGAGGATGGACATAGGCTGCGGAGGAAAAGATCATGATACGGAAGCTGACTCGTGTTTATCCGGCAAGGGTGGCGTGTGCGGGGCCGGGAGCTGTCACGGGCATCCAGAAGAATATCCAGCACGCGACGTCTGCCGGGATGGGGCAGGGCGTGCAGCTCGCTCGGCAGCGGCAAAACCGTTCCCCGGAGCGTGCATCGTCCCGGCCCGGCATCCGGCTGTGCATCCTGACCTTGTGCGTCTGCATCCTGCTTGGCGCGACGGGCGGAGCGGGCTGGGCCGCCGAGGCGGTAGAGCGTCCGGTGGAGTGGGCGCAGGCTGTGCAGGTATCCGGATTGCCCAATCTGCATCGGGTCTCCGACAAGTTGTATCGTTCCGCCCAGCCCACGGCGGAGGGAATGCGACAGGCCGAGCGTCTGGGCATCCGCACCGTCGTTTCCCTGCGAAGCCGACAGCGGGACGCGTCGCTGGCCGCCGGGACGGATCTGCTGTTGCGCCATGTGCCCATGCGGGCGTGGGATCCGCACATGCCGGGGGTGGTGGCGGCCCTGAGCGCCATCGCCGTTTCTCCGGGGCCGGTGCTGGTGCATTGCTGGCACGGGGCGGACCGCACCGGCATGGTGGTGGCGTTGTATCGCATGGTCGAACAGGGCTGGACGCGAGAGGCCGCCATCCGGGAAATGCTGGAAGGCGGCTACGGCTATCACAGCATATGGAAAGACATCATCGCCTTTCTGGAGACCGTGGATGTGGAGGAGCTGCGCCGGGTATTGCGTTCCAACGCGACTGTCCCCGGTTCGCCCGAAGGCAGGGCGCGCCGTGCCGCCGGTCAGGAAGCGGCGTGCGGGATGCGATTGCCGCGATATGCGGGACAGGCGGCGCAGCCGGGACAGGGGGGAGCGCTCGCGCTCGAACCTTCCGACGGGTAGGGGCTTCTCTTCTTATTATTCTTTCTTTGCCGCTGGCTGGCGGCTGTTGCCCGGCATCCGGGCGGGGAGCCTCATCCTTTTTCTTTTTGGGTCATGACTAGCAGAGAGGATTCTCTCTGAGCATCTTGAGGAGGAGTTTGT
>NZ_CALVHE010000140.1 GCF_944327235.1 uncultured Desulfovibrio sp. | reverse complement strand
CATTCGGCTCTTGGCAGAAAACCTCCAGCTTCATGTCTGAGCAGAGGGTGAACAACGTATTGACACTCTACATCTAGTGAGATTATGTTAAAATTTGTATTGGCAGGTCCTGACAGGCACGGCCTGCGGCCGCCATTCGGTCGCCGCCCGCGCAGGCGGAGGGGTTCCCCTTCCCCCAAACAGACAGCGAATAGTGTTAACAGGCCCTAGCCGTAGAGAGGAAGCCATGCCCCATAGCGCCATTCTCCCTGATCCCCGCAACGGCAGGCGGCCGCCGCTGCGCTTGTGCTGTCTCCTGCTCCTGAGCTGCCTGCTGGCGGCTTCTTGTGTGGAGAGCGGTCTGCCGGACGGCGCGCTGGCCAGCGTCAACGGCAAGACCATCACCCTGCGTCTGGTGCAGGCGCTCATGGACAGCCGCTCCGTGGATATGGGCGCGCTGGAGGCCAGTACGCCGGAGAGCATGAAAAAGCAGTACGGCGAGGCGCTGGGGACGCTCATCATCGCCTGCCTCGCGGAAGAGGAGCTTGCCGAGCGCGGGCAGTCCGTCAGTGAAGAGACCGTCAGGCGTGAGGAACAGCTCATCCGTGAAGATTATGAGGATGAGGACCTGAACGCCTATCTGGAACGCGAGGCCCTCGACTATGCCGACTGGCGCGAGCTGCTGCGGGTGCATCTGACCATGCAGGCCTTTGAGCGCCTCGTGCTCTTGCCGGGCATACGCATCAGCGTGGATGAGGTGCGCGCCTATCATGCGGCCAATGAAGAACGCTTCCACGTGCCGGAGCATATGATGCTCTGTTTCCTGGCCGCCGAAGAAAAGGCCTCGCTCGAAAGCTATTGCCGTCGCTTCCCCACCGGCCGCGACAACGTGCCCGACGGCCTGCGCGTGCAGTGCCTGGACATGGAGGAATCCGAGCTGCCGGAACAGGAACGCAAGGAAGTGTCGGCCATCAATGAAGGCAAATGCGGCAAGATCCGCGAGGTGGACGGCAGTTTTCGGGCCTTCGGCGTGGTCGTGCGCCACAAGGGCGGCGTACAGCCCGCGGCGGCGGTCTATCCCTTCATCGAGGGGGCCTTGCGTGAACAGAAGCTGCGGGCCGCCTTCAGCCAATGGCTGGAACGGCGGCTGGCGAACGCGGATATCCGCGTGGCCCCCGCGCTGCGGCCGGTGCTGGAAGACATGGCCAAGCGTTCACGCGAACGGGAGGCGCGCAAGGCCGCCCAGACGACGGACGGCGCCACGGACCCCACGGGCAAGGAGCCTGAGCGGGACGCCCCGTCCGACGATCCCGACACGCCGAAAGCCGGAAAGGACGACGGAAAAGACACGGAGGCAAGCGGTCCGGCCTCGTGATCCGGCGGCCTCCCGGTGAGGTCCGGGACGGACTGCCCATTGCCTTTTGAACGGATTGCGGCTATTGGCAGAGGATTCAGCCTGTATCGTGTAGGGGAGACTCGTCGTGAAAAAAATTCTTCTGTCCCTGTTGTGCCTGCTGGTCATGACGACCTGTGCGGAGGCCGCCCAGCTCAATAACGTGGCCGCCGTGGTCAACGGCAAGGTCATCACCATGTTCGACCTGCAGAAGGCCGCCATGCCCGATCTGGCCCGCGCCCGCCTCAACCCCAACGACCCCAAGCAGAGCAAAAAGGTCAATGAGGTGCTCCGCAAGGCCTTGGATAACCTCATCATCAATATGCTGGTGGAACAGGAAGCCAAACGCCTCGGCGTGACGGTCTCCGACAGCGAAGTGGATCAGGAGCTCATCGCCATCATGAAGGAGCGCCGCCTGACCCGCGCCCAGTTCGAGGCCCAGCTCAAGCGGCAGGGACTTTCCCTCGCTGAACTGCGCGAGACCTTCAAGAGCAACATCATGCGGCAGAAGATCATGGGGATGCAGGTCGGCCGCAAGGTGGTCGTGACGCCGGAAGAGATCCAGGCCTACTACGCCAAGCACAAGAATGAGCTTTTCCTGCGCGACGGCCTGCACATGGGCCTGCTCGTCTACCACCCCAATACCAACGCAAGCAGCATCGCCGCGCAGATCAAGTCCGGCAAGCTGAGCTTCGCGGAAGCCGCACGCAAGTACTCCGTCGGCCCCAACAAGGAGAAGGGCGGCGACATGGGCCCGGTGGAGTGGGACAAACTCAACCCCGAATGGTCGGAACGCCTGAATGACATGCGCCCCGGCGACGTGACGCCTCTTTTCAATATCCAGAAGAACATCAAGGCGCAGGTGATGCTGTTCCGTCCCGGCGCCACCGGCCCCGACAAGCCCCTGACCCTGGAAGAGGCCACCCCGCAGATCGACGCTATCCTCCGGCGGCCCAAGGCCATGGAACGGTTCGAGGACTATGTCGGACAGCTGCGCAGCCGCGCCGTCATCGACATCCGGCTGTAGCGGCAGAGAGGGACGAACATGAATCTGGAAGAACTGGGCGCGGCCCTCAGGGCGGAACGCGAGCGGCGCGGCCTCGGCATCGAGGATGTGGCCAATACGCTCAAGATCGGCGCACGGCAACTGCGGGCGCTGGAAGAAGCGGATCTCACATCCCTGCCGCATGTGGCCTATACGCGCGGCTTCATCCGGTCTTACGCGACCTTCCTCGGATTGTCGCAGGCCGAGATAGAAGACGTGCTCCACTGCCTCGCCCCACAGGAAAACATCGTGGCCTCCCAGGCCGTCTACACGCCCGCCGAAGAAAGCGGCGGCGCCGCGGCCGGACGCTTCTTCTCGCTCATCGTGGTGCTGATCATCCTCGTGGGCGGCTACTTCCTCTGGAACAGCGGCCTTGCCCAAAAGGGCATGGACATGCTGCGCGGCGCCGAATCGAACGCGCCGCAGGTGGCACGCCCCTCCGGCCTGCCCGAAGAAACATCCCCCGGCACCGACAACGACAGAGAAAGCCGCAGCCAGGCGCCGTCCGAAACGCCGCCCGCCACCCAGACCACCCCCGCGGCAGCTTCTCCGGCCACAACCCCCTCACCCGCTGCCGCCGCGCCCGCCACGCCCGCGCCCACTCCGCGCACGGAGACCGCCGCGGCCCCGACGACGCCCACGACCCCGGCCGCACCAGCCGCCACCGCCGCATCCGAAACGGCCGAAGCCGCCGATGCCGCCGGCGACGTGCAGCCCGGTCAGCACAAGGTCATCATCGTTGCCACCGAAGAATGCTGGATCCACTCCAGCGCCGACAAGACCGATGTCCGGCAGTTCTCACTCAGCAAGGGCGATACCTTTGCCCTGACCTTCAGTACCCGCCTCGAGCTCAAGCTGGGCAACGCCGGCGGCGTCCGCATCCGCTACGACGGTAAGGAAATGCCCCCCGCCGGTACGTCAGGACAAGTGCGCAGCCTCGTTTTCCCGCCTCAGAATTAGACGGGAGAGGCTTTTT
>NZ_CALVHE010000139.1 GCF_944327235.1 uncultured Desulfovibrio sp. | reverse complement strand
CCAACGGTACGACCGGCGTCCCCCTGCTGTCCGTCAGGGATGGCTGCCCCTAACGCGGGGTACGGGGTCGTAGGGGGCAAGGGGCTGCGCAAGCCCCTGCCCCCTGCCCCTCGCCGGGAGGCGACCAAGCCCGGACGCCGGGCAGCATCCGCCATTCAACGAACGAAAGAAAGAACGAAAGAAAAAAAGGAAACTCGCCCTTACCCTCGCCCGCGCCCCTGTCCGTGGCCCTGACCGCGACCGTTGCCGTTGTCTCGACCACAGCCGCCACCCTGGCCACAACCGCCCTGCCCCTGCCTGCCATGACAATGACCATGACGATGCTGCTTTTCGCCTCCGCCGTGCGTCCCCTCGGCTGCCTGCTGTTCTTGCATGACCTCTTGCTGTTCGTTCATCCGCGTTTCCATGTCTTGCTCCTTTTTTGAAATATATTTCATTATATGGTTCGTGAAAAGCCGGGCCGCAGCCCGGCGTGTCCGCATACGTCGAGGCCTCATGCGCTCGCGACGGCATCACACGACGCCAGAAAACGCCCCAGCGGCAAGGCGGCCTCACAAAAATCCGCACGCGACAGACGGTGACCGTCATATTCCAGCAAGATCGAGCCTGTGCGAGCGGAAAAGGTCAGCGCCGTAAAACAGCCCTGACGCCCAAGCGCCTCCCGCAGGGGGCCATGCGCTTCCGGCTGCCGCAAGGCGGGATGCCGCAGACGCACGCGCCCATTGATGAAACTGACGATATGCGCCGCCAGCGCCGACAACGCGGCCTCCCGGCCTATGTCCCCCACCGACGCGGTGGACGGAGCCGCCACCAAGAGCGTGCGGGAGGAAGATGGGAGCGTCGCCTCCGGTCTGGACAGCATGTCACGCACCGTATCGCGCAGTCCGTCCCGCAACTCTTCGCCGCTGTGTCCGTTACAGCCGCCGGGACGACCGCCCGTCCGGAGGGCCTGCCCGACCTGCGGGCCTTGCCCGGCCCGACGACCATTCCCCTGACCGCCCGACCAAACAGCGTCCGGCCATGCCTCGCCGGTGGCCGTTTTGCCCAGTCGGGCAAGGACGGTCTTTGCCGCGCCGCGGCCAAGTCGCCCCACAAGGCGGCGGCCCGTGCGCGTGCCCAGCAGCCCCTTGCCGACCAGCATCACCAGTCCCATCCTGCTCAACATGACGTGTCCTCCTCGCTCATGCGCCGCGGCGGACGCCCGCCCCTGCCGCGCCCACGCTCGTGTATCGCCTCCCGGCCCGCCGCCGTCGCCGCGTCTCCACCGCTCTGTTCCGCACAGGCCGCCCCCCCGCCGTGACCATGCCGCCATGCGGGGCCGTGTCCGTGGCCGTGCCCACCGGGCCGCAGCCGCACATTGCCCCCCTCGCAGCGCAAGGCCCAGCCGTCCCGCAGGGCCGTGGCCACCCGCCTGCGGGCCTCACCCAGCAGACGACAGAGCGTCGGCGTGGAGACGCCCATCCGCTCGGCGGCCGCTTCCTGCGACAAGCCTTCCGCATCCACGAGACGCAAGGCCTCGTACATGTCCAGCCCCAGCGTCATGTCCGCCGCCTCCCGCCGTCCTTGCGGCAGATAGCGTTCCCACGGGGGCGGAGATTCGATATGGCGGGGTTTTGGCGGTCGCATGGCCTGCTCCTCTTGTTTTAAAACATATTTCATATCTAAGGCGGGAAAGCCGATCCGTCAAGAGGGTCGCGCAACACATGCGCGCCGTCCGCCGTTGACGCGGGCCTGCCGGAAAAACAAATTTTTTCTGTCAACCATGTCGATTCCTTAGCGATGGGCCCGGAAATCAGTCATTGCCAGCGGGCGCGGATTCGGCTACATATTTTCAGGTTTTTCCGCTAGTTTTGACAATAGTCATTGTGCTTTTTCAAGGAGGACAGAGGATGTCTTACGCACAGAACGTCATGGAAGGGCTGAAACAGAAATACGCCAGCGAACCCGTCTTCCTGCAGGCCGTGCAGGAAGTGCTGATGACCCTGCAGCCCGCTCTGGACAAGGACCCCAAGTACCAGAAGAACAAGATTCTGGAACGCATCGTGGAGCCGGAGCGCGCCATCAGCTTCCGCGTGGAGTGGGTGGACGACAAGGGCGAGATCCAGGTCAATCGCGGCTATCGCGTGCAGTACAATTCCGCCATCGGCCCCTACAAGGGCGGTCTGCGCTTCCATCCCAGCGTCAACCTCGGCATCCTCAAGTTCCTCGGCTTTGAACAGATCTTCAAGAACTCCCTCACCGGTCTGGCCATCGGCGGCGGCAAGGGCGGCGCGGACTTCGATCCCAAGAGCAAGTCCGAGGTGGAAGTCATGCGCTTCTGTCAGGCCTTCATGAACGAACTCTTCCGCCACATCGGTGACACCATCGACGTGCCCGCCGGGGACATCGGCGTGGGCGGCCGCGAAGTGGGCTACATGTTCGGCCAGTACAAGAAGCTCACCAAGAGCTACGAAGGCGTGCTCACCGGCAAGAACCTGCTGTTCGGCGGCTCGCTGGCCCGCACCGAAGCCACGGGCTACGGCAACGTCTACTTTGCCCAGAGCATGATGGAATCCCGCGGCGACAGCCTCGAAGGCAAGACCTGCGTGGTTTCCGGCGCGGGCAACGTGGCCATCTACTGCTGCGAAAAGCTCATCCAGATCGGCGCCAAGCCCGTGACCGTCTGCGATTCGCGCGGCATGATCCACGACGCCGACGGCATCAAGGTCGACGTGCTCAAGCAGGTGAAGGAAGTGGAACGCGCCTCCCTGACCCGCTACGCCGAACTCGTGCCCGGCGCCAAATACACCCCCGTGTCCGACTACCCCGCCGGCCGCAATGCCGTGTGGAGCGTGCCCTGCGACGCGGCCTTCCCCTGCGCCACCCAGAATGAACTCAACCTCGAGGACGCCAAGGCCCTGCTGGCCAACGGCTGCAAGTGCGTGAGCGAAGGCGCCAACATGCCCTCCACCCTCGAAGCCGTGCACGCTTTCCTCGAGGCGGGCATCTGCTACGGCCCGGCCAAGGCCGCCAATGCCGGCGGCGTGGCCACCAGCCAGCTCGAAATGGCCCAGAACGCCAGTATGCAGGCCTGGGACTTCGATACCGTGGACAACAAGCTCAAGGGCATCATGAAGCACATCTTCACCAGCGCCTCCGAGACCGCCAAGGAATTCGGCAACGCCCATAACCTCGTGCTGGGCGCCAATATCGCCGGTTTCCGCAAGGTGGCCGACGCCATGATCGCTCAGGGCGTCTGCTGATACGCCACGCTCGTTACCGTGAGGGAGGGGAGACCCTCCCCCGCTTTCCGGCCCGTAACGCCCACAGCGTTGCGGGCTATTTTTTTGCCCTTCTTCTGTCTGGGGAAGGGGGTCCACCGCGCTCCGCTGTCGATGCCCGTAAGGCTCCTGCGTCGCCCGGCCGAAACCAAGCGGAAAAACTGCGTTTTTTCCGTAGTGTGGGGGCAGCGTCAGCATGGAGATCGGACACGATTTCAATGCGGATCCGCTCTAGGGTCAGGAC
>NZ_CALVHE010000138.1 GCF_944327235.1 uncultured Desulfovibrio sp. | reverse complement strand
TCCCTTCCCCCAGCGCGCTTTTACCGGGGGGAGAGTCGGGGACACGAGGCGACCCCGCCTCTATGGCAAGTGGAGCGTGTAGAGGTTGTTTTTTATATATTGAAATTATTTGTAAAATTTGTATTGGCAAGCCTTGGGTGGACAGGCGGACAGGGGGTGAAGGGGAGCGTTTGTCTCGTCCCCCGTCCTTCTCCCGACAAAAGCGCGTTGGGAGAGACGTCCCCCATTCCTCATGCTGCCGGGAGACCGGCAAGCGAAGGGATGGCTCGCGTGTCGCTTTTTCCTTCCATCCTCCTGAATAAAAGCGCGCTGGGGAAGGGATGGGGGGCTTGGGGGGAAGGGGAACCCCTCTCGCGCAGGCGGAGGGGTTCCCCTTCCCCCCAAAAAGACTGCTCCGGCAGTGAAAAGACTGGAAAATGGTATACATGGCCTCGTGCCGCGCGGTGCGGGCGGGGCGTCCACCGACATCGACAAGGAAAAACGACATGAACAGGCACACATCCCGGGCGGCGGTCGTCCCCAGTCCGGCGGCGGCGACGGCCCGCGCCATCCTTTTTCGTCGTTATCGCGCATACGGCATCGCGGTGGCCGTGCTTTCCGGCATGTCCTACGGTCTGTATTCGGCCTTCATGACGCTGGGCATGAGCCTCGGCATCTGGGGCGACTGGTACGGGGAGGGGTCTGAGCTGTCGGCCGTGGCGACGCTCTTCCTGCTCAGTGCGCTGGGCGCGGCGGTGACGGACAGTTTCAGCGCGCTTTGGGCCTTGCTGCTGGCCGCGTTCAAGGGCAAGCTCGGTGACGTGCCCCGGAGCTGGCGCACGCGCCCCGGAGCCATCATGACGGCTGCCGCCTTCATCGGCGGGCCGCTGGCCAGCACGTGTTATGTGCTAGGGTTGCAGAATGCCGGGTCGGTGGTGGTGCCGATGAGCGCCCTGTGTCCGGCCATCGGGGCCATCCTTGGGAGGGTGGTCTTTGGGCAGACGCTCAACTTGCGGATCATGGCGGGCATCTTCATCTGTTTTGCCGCCAGCGTCATGATCGGCAGCACCGGGCTGACGGACGACGCGCCCGCCAATCTTTATCTGGGGCTGGCTTTCGGCCTGCTGGCCGCGCTGGGCTGGGGCATCGAGGGCTGCGTCTGCGGTTACGGCACGGCGCTCATCGACCCGGAGGTGGGCATCACCATCCGGCAGATCACGTCCGGTCTGTCCAATCTCATCCTGCTGGTGCCGCTGTTCGGCTGGCTCGGCGGCGCGGACGCGGTGGGCATGGCCGTGACGGCCTTCACGGACGGCGGCTCGGTGGGCTGGTTCGTGGTGGCCGGGTTCTGCGCCTATTTCGCCTTCATGCTCTGGTATCAGGGCAACGCCATGTGCGGCGCGGCGCTGGGCATGGCCTGCAACGGGGCGTTCTCCTTCTGGGGGCCGTTCTTCATCTGGCTGGTGCTCGGGGTCTACTACGGCATGGAAGGCAAGAACATGCCGCCCATAGCCTGGCTGGCCTCGCTGATCATGATCGGCGGCATCTTCCTCATCGCCGTCGATCCGATGACGTTGTTCCGTCGAGGACGCAAGGGGAGGGGAGACCATGAAGCCGCTTAATTTCGCCATCCTCGATTACATGACCACGGTCCCCGAAGCGTGCGCCGAGGACGTGGTGGAGGCCCTTTCCGGGACGTACGGGGGGTTCCGCGCCCTGACGGCGGAGTCCGTGCGCACGGCGCTGCTGACCGCCGCGGTCAACGGCCTGCTGGAGGAAAGCCGCTGCGAGCTGGACGAGGAACGCAACCTGCGCCTGTATTTCCGGGCGCATCCCGAGGGCGCGGCCACCATCATCAAGTATACCGGCGGCCCGCGGGCCCGTTCCTGAGTCGGGAGGGGAGATGCGGAGGACGAGAGGAGCCGGGCGGTCCCGGCCGCGCCGCGTCGCGGTCCTCGCGCTGTGGGCCGCGCTGGTCCTGTGGGCGACGCACGGCCCCGCGCGGGCCGGGGAGGCGACGCCCGGCGGTGAGCTGCGCATCCTGCATACCAACGACACCCACGCCCATCTGGCGGGCGTGGACGAGCGCTGGCAGCCCTGTTCCACGGACGAGGCCTGCCGGGGCGGCATGGGACGTATCGCCGCCGCCATCGACGCCGCCCGGCGCGAGAGCGGCGACGTGCTGGCGCTGGATGCGGGCGATCAGTTCCAGGGGACGCTTTTCTATGCCGTGGAAAAGTGGCCCGTGCTGGCCGAATTCGACCGTCATATGCCCTACGACGCCATGACGCTGGGCAACCACGAATTCGACGAGGGGTGCGACGCGCTCCGACGGTTTCTTGACGCCCAGCCCATCCCCGTGGTGGCGGCCAATATCGCGCCTGATCGGGGTTGTCCGCTGTTCGGCAGCCGTATACTGCCCTTTCTGGTACGAAAGATGCAGAGCGAGTCCGTGGGCATCGTGGGGCTGGCCAATGACCGCGTGACGGCGCAGGCGCAGGCCTGCCCGCATACGCTGTTCCTCGATGCCGCGCAAAGCCTGCGGCAGGCCGTGGCCGAACTGGAAGCCGGGGGCGTGCGGCGCATCGTGGCGCTCTCCCATCTGGGCCTGCCCGCCGACCGGGAGCTGGCCCGTCAGGTGGACGGGGTGGATATCATCGTGGGCGGACATACGCACACCTGGCTGGGGCCTGGGTCCGATACGGGGCCGTATCCCCTCGTGGAGCGCTCGCCGTCAGGACAGCCGGTACTGATAGTGACGGCCGCGCGGGCCACGCGCTATATCGGTGATCTGACGGTGACGTTCGATGCGCGGGGCATCCCCGCGCGGTGGTGGGGCGGCCCGCGCGAACTGACGCCGGAGTGCTCGCGTCGTGAGGAGCTTTCCGCGCTGACGGCACGACATGCCGCCGTGCTGGAACGCTATCAGGCGCGGATGGTGGGCCGTCATGACGTGGACGCCCCCGACGGCATGGAAGCCTGCCGTGCCGGGGACTGTTTCGGCGGCATGTTGCTGGCCGACGCTTTTCTGGACGTGGCCCGTCCGCGGGGAGCGGACATGGCGCTGGTCAACGCGGGCAGCCTCCGGGCGGCCATCCCGCCCGGCGAGGTGAGCCGGGGCGCGTTGCTGACGGCCATCCCCTTCGGCAACGACGTGGTGCTGCGGGAATACACGGGCGCGCAGATCCTCCGGGCGCTGGAGCACGGCGTGGCCGGTGAGGACGGCCGGGGACCGGCCCTCCTGCAGACGGCCGGACTGCGCTACGTCGTGGACGCTTCCCGCCCGGTGGGCAGCCGCATCGTGTCCGCGGACGTGATGTCCCCGGCGGGCGAGAGCGCGCCGCTGGCGGCGGGAGAGCGCTACCGCGTGGCCCTGCCCGCCTATCTGGCGCGCGGCGGCGACGGCTACGACATGCTGCGCGAGGGCAGGCCGCTGCCCCTTGCGCCCGTGAAGGATGTGGACGCGGCGGCGGCCTATCTGGAGGCGCATTCTCCGCTTACCGAGATGCGCGGGGGCCGCATCCGTCGGATCGGGACGGGCGGATAGAGCAATTCCACATTGAAAATGTGGATCGCTCTGGTAGTCGCGAGAGCGACTAC
>NZ_CALVHE010000137.1 GCF_944327235.1 uncultured Desulfovibrio sp. | reverse complement strand
CTGGGGAAGGGATGGGGGGCCTGGGGGGAAGGGGAACCCCTCCCGCGCAGGCGGAGGGGTTCCCCTTCCCCCCAGATGAGCCAAGCCCGTAGCGGCAGCTACGGGCATCGGCATCGGCATCGGCAGCAGCGGCGGCGGGGTGGTCATCGTTCCGCGCCGGCCAGCAGGAGTTGTTCGACGATCTCGGTGGAGCCGTTTTCCGTGGCGTAGTGGAGTGCGCTGTGCCGCATATTGTCCACGAGGTTGACGTCCGCGCCGTTTTCGAGCAGCAGGGCGGTCATGTCGTTGTGTCCTTCGGCGGCCGCGAGGATCAGGGGGGTCTCTCCGTCCTGATTGCGGATGTTGCAGTCCGCGCCGCCAAGGAGCAGCGCCCGGGCGATGGCGTCGTTGCCGTCGGCCGCCGCGTAGTGCAGCGGGGAGAAGCCGTTCAGCAGCTTGCGGTTGGGATCGGCTCCCGCCTTGAGCAGTATCTCCGCCAGATAGACGTTCTGGTTTTGGCAGGCCAGCAGCAGGGGCGTTTCTCCGTCGTCGTTGGGGGCATCCAGATCTGTCCGGCCCGCTCGGATGAGGGCCGCGACCACTTCGCTCTGGTTCTGGCGGCAGGCCAGATGCAATGCCGTATTCCCCTCGTGGTCGGTCTGTCTCCGTTCGTCTTCCAGCAGGGCGACGACATCGCGCATACCATTGGCGACGGCATAGTCGAAGGCATTGTGGCCGTCCTCATCGGTCAGGGTCTTGTCCGCTCCCAGTTCGAGCAAAAAGCGGCACGCCTCGCTCCTTCCGTATTTGGCGGCATGGATGAGCGGGGTATTGCCTTTCTGATCCGTTCCGTCCAATTCCGCTCCCTTGTCGCACAGCAGGCGGATGATGTCCCTGTTACCCGCCTGGCAGGCCAGATGCAGGGCCGTGCGGCTCTGGTCGTCGGTGATGGAGGGGTCCGCTCCGGCGTCGAGCAGGAGTTTCACGATATCCCGCGAGCCTTTGGCGCTGGCGTAGTGCAGCGGCGTGGAGCCTTGTCCGTCGCGCTTGTCGAGCTGGAAGCCGCCCTTTTTCAGGAACGCCTGGACGATGGCCTTTTGTCCGTTCTTGTAGGCGGTCAGCAGCATATTATCGAGGTTGGCCGACATGGAGAGCCTCCTGTTTCAGGCTAGAGCGTTTTGCCTTTGAAAAGGCAAAATGCGAAGCGGCGGCACAGCGCCGCCCGGTCCAAACCAAGCGGAAAAACCGCGCTTTTCCCGCAAGGCGACAGGCCGTATGGTTGGAAAGGCGAAGCGTTTCAAACGGGAAATGCTCTATTTGATATGCCGCAGCAGCAGCTTGACCAGAGGGGCGTTGTCCTGCTCCACCGCATAATCGAGGGCCGTTTTGTTGAACACGTTGACCGTGGCGGGGTCCGGCTTGCCGAGCTCGAACAGCAGTTCCGTCATGGCCACCGCGGCCGAGGGGGAGGGGTTGCGGGCCGCGTAGTGCAGGGCCGTGTTCCCATCCATATCCCGCAGCGCCGCGTCCGCCCCGGCTTCAAGGAGTTCCGTCTGTACCGCCTCCATCGTGCGGAAATCCCCCTTGCAGGACAGCATCAGCGGCGTCTGGCCCCCGAAGTTTTTCCGGTCCACGTCCGCCCCGAGGCGGATGGCTTCCTCCACCACCATGGCGATCACGCTGTCCCGGCCGAAGCCTATGCCGTAGGACGAGGCGCACGCGACCCCCAGAAGGCAGTCGCCCCAATCGGTCAGGCTGCTGTTCACGTCAAAACCGTGCCGCACCAGAAGCGCCAACAGCCGCGCCGCCAGTCTGTCCTCGTAGAGGTTTTTCGGTGGATGCCGCGTGATCAGCGAGCTGAAGAGGGCCACGATGGGCTGTTCCCCCTCGGCGTTCCTGAGGGTGGGGTCAGCGCCCAGCTCCAGCAGCAGGGTGGCCATGGGGATGTCGCACGTCTGACAGGCCACCGCCAGCGGGGAAAGCCCCTCGAAAGAGTGTTGCTCGCTGATGGCGTTGATGTCCTCGCCCATCTTCACCAGCGCGCGCACCGCCTCCGCGTCGCTCTGGCGCACCGCCTGGTGGAGCGTCATGCCGCCCGCCGCGATCTTTTCCCGGCCCTCGGCGGTATCCGCGTCCTCCGGCGACAGGCTGCCGTCCAGCAGGGCCGCTATCTTTTTGGCGCCTCTGCGTACCGCCAGCGTGTGGGCCGTCTCCATCATGTGGTTCTCCGCTTCCGGGTCCACTCCGGCATCCTTCAGGATCACGGCACAGCGGAACAGATCCTCCAGGGACGCCTCGATAGCCTGTTTGCGCTGTTCCAGCTCTTTCATGGTTATGGGGCTGCGCCGCTTGGGCGGCAGGGAATCCTCGTTGCGCTTCTCCTCCATCTCCTTGTCCACCGCTTCCAGAGCTTCCAGCGGGTTGCGGCAGGCTTCCACGAGGAGGTGCAGCGCCGTGTTCCCGTCCGGGTCGGTCCTGGTCAGGCGCACGCCGCGATCCACCAGCGCCCGCAAAAACTCCACGTTGCCCTCCTGTGCGGCGACATGGTAGCAGAACTTCCCGCTGGGATCGCGGAGCGATGGCTTGGCCCCGCCGTCCAGAAGGAGTAGGGCCGTCCGGTAGATGTCCCCCTCCCGCGGAGGATAGTTGCTGGAAAAATCCTTCCCCGCCAGCAGGAACAGCGGAAGATGCCCGTAGGAGGATGCCTCGTTCGGGTCAAGTCCTTTCTCCAGCAGCCAGGCGACCGCCTCGGGATGGGCATTCTGGCTGGCGATATGCAGCAGATTGGCGTCACCATAGCCCCGCGCCTTGGCGTGGATCTCGCATTGCTGGTACATGGGGGTGATGGCATCGGGGTTCGCGTCCTTGTGGTACGCGCTCCATATCTGCATGATATCCATGTGCTACGACTCCCTTTCCGCTGTTTCCGCCAGCGCTTTTTCCACATCGTCAAAATGTTTCCCCGGCAGCGAGGCCGCCAGGCTCCGTACGCGCGCAGCGTCGCCCAGCCGCGCACAGAGCGTTATCATCAGCCGCAGGATCCGCTCCCGCGCGTAGTCGGGCAGGCAGGCGGCTTCCTCCATCCGCATGGGGAAACGGTATCCCGCCCGCGCGCACTGGCATTCGTACAGGATACGCAGGGTCTCCTCATCGCCGGTGGGCTTCCGTCGCTCCCTCCGGCCGCCCCTGAGGCTGGACAGGGCCTTCTCAAGGCAGGAGAGCGCCCGCTCCGTTTGCCCCGCCTGGTCCAGGCAAAGCGCCATGTTGTACAGTAGCGGGGCCGAACGCTCCCCCGACGCGGACAGGCGTCGCAGCAGGCGAAAAGTTTCCGCCCAAGCGCCCTGTTCGTACAGGGTACAGGCGAGCGACATGATCGCTCCCTCATCCATGTGTTCCGCCGGGGCCGCCCCTATCGACATGTCGTCCATATCTTCTATCCTTCGGGCTTGTCCTGTCTTTCAGGGATCGCGAAAATCTACCGAAGCGCCGTCAACAAGACAAGCCGTCGCCTTTTTTCTTTTTTTTCGATGGATTGCGGATGGTGTGCGGTGGGGAGGCGGAGCGGGGCCTGTTTTCTTTTTTCTTTCTTTTGTTCGTTCGTTGAATGGCGGATGCTGCCCGGCGTCCGAGCGTGGTCGCCTCCCGGCGGGGGGCAGGGGGCAGGGGCTTGCGCCGCCCCTTGCCCCCTACGACCCCGTACCCCGCGTTAGAGGCAGACATCCCTGACGGACAACAGCGGGACGCCGGTCGTACCGTTGGTCTCCTCCCTGCCGCGCGGCAGCGGGCGTTCGGCCTCCCGCTGTCCCGCGTGGACGCGGGACGAGCGTCCGTCC
>NZ_CALVHE010000136.1 GCF_944327235.1 uncultured Desulfovibrio sp. | reverse complement strand
AGGCGCAGGTGCTGGCCGTCGCGGAACTCGCCGCCCACGAGCTTGCGGGCGAGGGGCGTTTCCACATGGTGCTGCACATAGCGCTTGAGCGGACGCGCGCCGTAGACGGGGTCATAGGCGGCTTCAGCGATGAAGTCGCGGGCCTCGTCGCTGAGATCGAGCGTGATCTTGCGCTCTTCCAGACGGTGGCGCAGGCGGTCGATCTGGAGGTCGACGATACGGCCCACCTGATCGCGGCGCAGCGGCAGGAATACCACGGTCTCGTCCACGCGGTTGAGGAATTCCGGCCGGAAGTGGTGGCGCAGATCTTCCATGACCTTGTCGCGCGCGCCGGGCTTGAGCGTACCGTCCTCGTCGATGCCGTCCAGCAGGTGCATGGACCCGATGTTGGAGGTCATGATCACGATGCAGTTGCGGAAGTCCACGGTGCGGCCCTGACTATCGGTCAGGCGGCCGTCGTCCAGCAATTGCAGGAGCGTGTTGAAGACATCGGGATGCGCCTTTTCGATCTCATCGAAGAGCACCACGGAATACGGCTTGCGGCGCACGGCCTCGGTGAGCTGGCCGCCCTCGTCGTAGCCCACGTATCCCGGAGGCGCTCCGATGAGGCGGGATACCGAATGCTTTTCCATATACTCGCTCATGTCGAGGCGCACCATGTTGTCCTCGGTATCGAAGAGGGCTTCGGCCAGAGCCTTGCAAAGCTCGGTCTTGCCCACGCCGGTGGGGCCGAGGAAGATGAAGCTTCCGGTGGGGCGAGCCGGGTCAGCGAGTCCGGCACGGGCGCGCAACACGGCGTCGGCCACGGCGGAGACGGCTTCATCCTGTCCCACCACGCGCTCATGGAGCTGGTCGGCCAGCCGGAGCAACTTTTCCCGCTCGGATTCCATGAGGCGCGTCACCGGGATGCCGGTCCAGCGGGCCACGATCTCGGCCACGTCGTCGGGGCGCACCTCTTCCTTGAGCAGACGCTGCGCGCCGCTCTCCTGCGTGCCGGAGGCCGCTTCCAGCTTTTTCTGGAGATCCAGCAAGGTGGAGTACTTGAGCTCAGCGGCCTTGTTAAGGTCATAGTTGCGTTCGGCCTGCTCGATAGCCAGCTTGACCTGCTCGATCTCTCCCTTGATGCGGCGCACTTCGTCGATGGAACCTTTTTCCCGTTCCCACTGGCTGCGCAGTTCGCCCTGCTGTACGCGCAGTTCGCCCAGCTCGCCTTCCAGCTTTTCCAGACGTTCACGGGAGGCTTCGTCCGTCTCGCGGCGCAGGGCCTCGCGTTCGATCTCGAGCTGCATGACCTTGCGGTTCACTTCGTCAAGGTCGGCGGGCAGGGAGTCGATCTCCGTACGGATGAGGGCGGCGGCCTCGTCGATGAGGTCGATGGCCTTGTCCGGCAGCTGGCGGTCGGTGATGTAGCGATGCGAGAGCGTCACGGCCTCCACGATGGCCGAGTCGCTGATGCGTACGCCGTGGTGCACCTCGAAGCGCTCCTTGAGGCCGCGCAGGATGGAGATGGCATCCTCCACCGTGGGCTCGTCCACGATGACCGGCTGGAAACGCCGCTCGAGGGCCGGGTCCTTTTCGATGTACTTGCGGTACTCGTCGAGGGTGGTGGCGCCGATGCAGTGCAGCTCACCGCGGGCCAGCATGGGTTTGAGCAGGTTGCCGGCGTCCATGGCGCCGTCGGTCTTGCCCGCGCCCACGATGGTATGGAGCTCGTCGATGAAGAGGATGATCTTGCCTTCGCTCTTCTCCACTTCATTGAGCACGGCCTTGAGGCGTTCCTCGAATTCGCCGCGGTACTTGGCCCCGGCGATGAGCGCGCCCATATCCAGCGCAAAAAGCTTGTGCCCCTTGAGCCCCTCGGGCACGTCGCCCTTGAGGATGCGGAAGGCCAGCCCTTCCACGATGGCGGTCTTGCCCACACCGGCCTCGCCCATGAGCACCGGATTGTTCTTGGTGCGGCGGGAGAGGATGCGGATGACGCGCCGGATCTCGGCATCACGACCGATGACCGGGTCCATCTTGCCTTCACGGGCGGCTTCCACGAGGTCGCGGGCGTACTTGCTCAGGGCCTCGAAGGTATCTTCCGGGTTGGCGCTGGTGATGCGCGCGCCGCCGCGCAGCTCTTCCATAGCCTTGCCGAAGGTGGCGCGGCTGATGCCGTATTCCTTGAAAAGATTGCCCAGCGTGCTCAGGGGCGGCACGTCCGTCAGCGCGAGGAAGAGATGATCCACGCTGACGTATTCGTCCTTCATGCGCCGGGATTCCTTTTCGGCATCGCTCAGCACCTTGCCCAGCCCCTGGGTGATCATGATCTTGGAGGGGTCCATGCCCGGCCCGGACACGGACGGCCGCCGACGCAGGGCTTCTTCCATGCCCACGGTAAAGGCGCGCGTCTGCACGCCCATCTGATCGAGGATACGGGGAACGATGCCGTTCTCCTGTCGCACCAGCGCAAGCGCCAGATGCTCGACGTCGGTTTCCTGATGGCCCATGCCCGCCGCGACGCTCTGCGCCTCGGTGACGGCCTCGCGGGCCTTGTCGGTAAATTTGTTGATGTCCATAAAAAATGCCTCCTTGCCATACCGTGCGCACAGGGTCTGCCCTGCCGCGCGACGGCGAAAAAAATCGTTTTAGTCTTCCAGCCCGCGCAGGTCGCGTACCCGGCGTTCCAGCTGATCCACCCGTTCCAGCAGATCCACGATGATGGTGCCGCCCAGGACGGGCAGTTCAAAGTCACAGCAGATACGTTCCAGCTTGCGGACGCGGTAGATGTCCACATCCCGGAACAGGGGCTGCTCCGTGGCGTTCCTGCCGGTATCCAGCCAGCCCAGCGCCAGCAGCTCGCGCAGGCGGTCCGGGTCTATGCCCGTGCTGGCCACGAACTCTTCCCACACCATGTAGCCGGACGGCGTGGGCAAGGTGATATTTTTACGTAACAGGCTCATATGCGGCCTCCCTTACGAACGTTGTTGACGGGCGGAAAAGGCGGAAGTCTCGGCCAGCTTGTTCCAGAGCTCGCGCTCGCTGTCGGTGAGCTGCTCCGGCACGCGGATCATGACGCGGGCCAGCAGGTCCCCTCTGGCGACGACGCTGCCGAGTCCCTTGCCCCGCAGCCGGAACTTGCGACCGGAGGACGTGCCCGCCGGGATGTTGAGTTCCACCTCGCCGTCCAGCGTCCGTACAGGGACGCGCGCGCCGAGCGCCGCCTCCCACGGAGCAAGCCAGACGTCGCTTTGCAGATTGTCCCCGTCCACCCGGAACAACGGATGCGGCAGGTAGCGCACGCGCAGGAAGAGATCCCCCGCGCTGCCGCCCGGCGCCGCCTCGCCCTGACCGGCCAACCGCAGCTTCGCGCCTTCACGGATGCCCGCCGGCACGTTGACCTCCAGGGTCTTGGGGCCGCTCCCGGTCTGTATGGTCACGCTGCGCTTGCCGCCGCGCGCCACATCCTCCAGCGACAGGGAAAGCTCGGCCTCCACGTCCCGCCCCCGCCGGGCACGCGCACTGAAGCCGCCGAAGGGGTCAGCCCCGAAACCGGCGTTGTTGCGCCCGCCCCGGGTGGTACGCGCGCCGCCGAAAAGCGTTTCAAAGAAATCCGAGAAGCCCGCCCCGTCGAAGCCCTGTCCGTTGAAGGAAAAGTGCACGTTCTCGAAACCGGGCGCGCCCTGAAAATTCTGGCCATGCTGCCAGTTGGGCCCGAGCTGATCATAGAGCTTGCGCTTTTCCGGATCCTTGAGCACTTCATAGGCCTCGTTGATCTCCTTGAACTTCTCTTCGGCCTGCTTGTTGCCCGGATTGAGGTCAGGGTGATACTGGCGGGCCAGCTTCTTGTAGGCTCGCGAAATCTGTTCGGCGGAGGCGCTGCGCTCCACGCCGAGCAGCTTATAATAATCCTTGTATTCTACTGCCATAGAACCATCCCCCA
>NZ_CALVHE010000135.1 GCF_944327235.1 uncultured Desulfovibrio sp. | reverse complement strand
ACATCTCCCACAGGCAATGCGACGGAAGCCAAGGGGCAGGGGACAAAGTCCAAGCGCGATGTCATCTATGTGGACGAGCAGGGCAACCCTGTCGAAAAACCCATTGATCCCGAAGCCGTCTGGCAGGAAGCCACAAAGGCTATGGAAGCACAGCAGTACGAGGAAGCGCTGAAGAAGCTGCGCGTTCTCTACGATCAGCCGCAGCTGAAGCGTGACCGGCGGCTGGATGTGCTGTACGGCATCAGCGATTGTCTGTGGGAGATGTACAAGGACAAGCCGCAGGCTGGATACGACGCCATCGTTTCCGCCACCAGCGAAGCGCTCAATGCCGATCTGCGTAATGAGCGTGCGCCGGATGCCTATGCCCGGCTGGGCAGCATCAACCTGCGCATCGGCAATATGGATGAAGCGCGTGCCAACATGCTGGCGCTGCTGCGGCAATACCCGCTGTCGCCGCTGGTGGCCGACTCCATGACGGAACTGGGCCGCGAGCAGCTGAAACGCGAAATGTATGACGACGCGGCGGAATCCTTCAGGACGGTGCTGGAGAATTATCCTGAAAGCGCCTCCATGGAAGAAGCCTCCATGGGGCTGGGCAAGGCACTGGTGCGCCTGGGTCGGCATAACGACGCCAGCGTCATCATGGACTTCGTCAACAAGCGCTGGCCGCGCTGTTACCTCAAGGATACGGATTTCCTGCTGGTGCAGGCGGAAAATCTGGAAGCTCTCCGCCGCAACGATGCGGCAATGGATGTCTACTGGCTCTTCGTCAATCTGCAGCCGCGGCGTGAAGGCAATAACGACCTGCTGCTCAAGATGGCTGACAATTACACCCGCGGCAACCAGTGGAACGCCGCCTCCCTGATGTACCAGCGCATCATGAAGCTGTGGCCGGGGATCAGTTCCAGCCGCGTCAGCCAGTTGCGACTTGCGGAAAAGGGGATCTATGACGGCCCGTTGAACTACGAGCAGATGAGCGCCTTGTTTGCCCGTCCTGCGGAAGACACGCCGCTCGAACGGGTCTATCGGGAGATCATGGAAGCCTCGGAAACGTCTCCGGAATGCGTCCTCTCTCGTCTCAAGTACGCCATGTGGCTGCTCTGGGACAAACAGTTCACTCAGGCTATGGGCAGCGCGGCGGACTTCATCGACCGCTATCCCGAACATCCCGGCGTGCCGCAGGCCCGCGACATCATCTGGACGGCCTTCCAGAGCGAGCTGGGCAACGCGCTGGCCGAGCAGAATTACCGCCGTATCCTGCTCCTCTGGAACGGTTTCCCGCTGGTGCGCGAGCGCTACGGCGAACTGGATCCCAAGATGCGCTATGCTCTGGCGCAGGGGTATATGGAGCGCGGCGACGAGGCCAAGGGACTTGAGCTGCTGGGAGCCTTCCTGACCGCCAAGATGGATCCCGATTACGGCGAGCTGGCGCTTACCGAATACTTCAACCGTTACCTCAAGGCCGGCGCGTGGGACAAGATCCTGGATCTGTCCAAGATCGTCGCCGGCTGGCCCCTGCGGCCGCAGCTGCGCTCCCAGCTGGAATACGCCACGGCGCTCTCAGCCCAGAATCTGGGCCTTTCCGGCGCGGCGCTTTCCCGCTGGCGTCAGCTTGCCATCCGTCAGGATATCCCGCTGTACCAGCGGGCCTACGCCACCTATTTCCTCGCACGGGATGCCGAAGTCCGCAAGGATGTGGGCGACGCCTATACCTACAACAAGCAGGTGATCGATCTCTTCCAGCAGCTGGCGGACGAACGCTCCGACAAGGCGGATCCGGAACGCATCAAGGAATCCATCGGCGCGCTCATGGATATCTGCGAGGTGGCCAACCGCGTCCCCGAAGCATTGGAGTGGGTCAAGCGCTACAGTGAATATGTGCCGGATGCCAGCTCGCCTGAGTATCCCGGCCTGCGCTACCGCGAGGCCCGTCTGTACCGCAAGCTGGGGGACAATACGCGTGCCCAGTTCCTGTTGGAAGATGTGGTCAAGCGCTTCCCCGACTCGCCTTTCGGCAAGGCGGCTGCCAGTGAGCTGCGGACATTCGAGGTCTCCCGCGACCTCAAGGATTTTATGCCGGGAGGTTCCGCCGGTGCGCCGGCTCCGGCGCAGGGCAACGGCAATGCAGCCGCTCCTGCCGGCAACCCTCCGGCCAATCCCTAAACTTCTCTGAGAAGAATATTCCCGGAGAGGAGGTATGAACTGATGAAATTCCTGACGTCCTGTGTGGCGCTGCTGCTCTTTGTCCTGGCTGGTTGCACGGCCGCGCAACAGCGCGGTATGACGGGAACGACCTATGTTTCCACATCTCGCCCGGCTTTTTCGGCAACGGCAAAGCAACTTCCGCTGCTTGCGGCCGGTTTCGGACGCTCCTCCCTGACGGAGCCCGGCGTGCTCGGCGGACTGAATGTCGATGCCTGGATCGCCGTTTACGGCAAGGGCGACGGCAATGGGCCTCTGGCCATCGTGGCGCAGGGAGAGCTGGACGATCCGTGGAACTGGAACAGCGCCTTGTATCATCCGTTCGCCATCCATGAGGGGGCGGACGTGCTCAACGGTCTTGGCGTGGAGACCTGCACTTACATGGTCAGCGAATCCCGCGACGCCTTTTTGCCGTTCATGCGGCCGCAGACGGCGTCCGCGAAAAAGGATGGAGAGACGCCGGCCCGCCGGTGGATCGCCCGCGTCTTTGCCTGCCGCACGGACTTCAACAAGGGCAAGCTCATCTTTGAATACCGTGAGCCGCTGCCTGAAGGATTTACTTCTCTGACCAGCGTGCCGTACGGCATGTCCGATCTTATCCCCGCATTTGAGGAACGTGCCCGCCAGGCTTTTGAGGTCAATCTTTCGCCGGCGAAGCCTGCGGAAATCCGGCAGGAATATCTGGCAGATCTCAACTGGCAGTATCTGGATGAAAAGTTTTGGGGAACTGTCTTCCTTAACGACTACTCCATCAGAAAGTGATGTTCCCACAAAACGGTGGTGCTTCCTCTGCGGGAAACAAGTTGACGTCCATAACCTGAGCGTGTAAGTCATTGACTGGACATTATTTTGTCTTTTGACAAATTCCCTTTTACGAAGAGGTTAAGGAATGGACGATTATTTGAAGGAAGCACTGGAAATTGCGCGTGCGCAGGCAAGTGTGCGTGTAATGAGTGAGGACGAGATCACGTCCTTCATTCAGAAGCTGGCCCAAGGTATTCGTTGCGTGGCCGAAGGCGACGCCCCGACGGAACTTGACGGCGGCGATCTGGTGATCGAAGCCCGCAAGTCGGTCAAGGAAAAATCTGTGACTTGTCTGGAATGCGGCAAGACCTTCAAAATCCTGACCCGCCGCCACCTGGCCTCTCATGGTATGGATGCCGCCGCCTATCGCGAAAAGTGGGGCTTCAAAAAGGATGCGCCGCTTGTCTGCAAGGCTCTGCAGCGGGAACGTCGCCGCAAGATGAAGGATATGAAGCTCTGGGAAAAGCGCCGCAAGGCCGACTAGCTTTCCCGGTATCATAGAGAACGCAAAAGAGGAGGGGAGTCCTTGGACTTCCTTCCTCTTTTTTTGCCGATCGGACATGATGTCCGTTCCCTCTGGCGGTCTCGCCGTAAAGCTCCATGACCATCTCCGAACATCCCCCGCATCCTTCTCCCGGAACGTGATACACGGCATCGTTCTGGATGCCCGTCTCCCGCGCAAAGACGATCATGTCAGGGACAGCCCTATATTGCGGACTACCAACAAGCAAGAAGATATGGCGCGCTCGCTCTACCGCGCCGCCTTCTGGTGGTCATTTGCCACATTGTCGACACGGCAGGAGTAAAAAATACCGCGAAGGGGAAAGGGCTTACGATATGCAGCGCCGTCCGGCCCAAAGTGAGCGTAAAAACCGCACTTTTTCCGCGAAGCGCCAGGCCGAATGGCTTGAAACGCGAATCTCTCCAAACTGGAAATGCTCTGGGACTGCACAGCCTAGGGTCAGGACTCATTAAAGGTAAAAAATGACAATGGCAGCAATATGGATTGCCGAAAGGAATGTATGGGCAC
>NZ_CALVHE010000134.1 GCF_944327235.1 uncultured Desulfovibrio sp. | reverse complement strand
CTGTGCCGGAGAGTGGGATGCGTCATCCGTTGTTGAATTGGTGCAACGAAACAAGACAGGGCAGGCGTCATGCCGGGAGCGTATTTGTCGCCGTGATGATGTATAGCCCCTTGCTGCGAAGCGGGAGAAACGGCTTTGCCCTATTGATTCGGTACGCTGGGGGAATGGAAAATACTCCCCGCTGGCCGGAGTACTGACCGTCATCCTTCCCGCCAATCCAGCACGCCGGGGCGCGGCGGAAGGTCCCCGGCGGCATGAAGGAAGGGGAGGGGCGAGGCACACGCTATGCGACAGGGACGCCCTTCGCCACGCGAATAGTCTCCCCGGAGGCCCAACGATTCCGTGACCCATTGCACCGACTCATCAAAGGAAAGCCGTTTCTCCCGACCCTCATCAAGGGACGACGTAGCACTTGCGAAGCGGGAACAACGGTTCCGCTTTGTTGATGTAAGCGAGCTGGGGCGCGGCGGAAGGTCCCCGGCGGCATGAAGGAAGGGGAGGGGCGAGGCACACGCCATGCGACAGGGACGCCCTTCGCCAGGCGAATAGTCTCCCCGGAGGCCCAACGATTCCGTGATCCATTGCACCGACTCATCAAAGGAAAGCCGTTTTTCCCGACCCTCATCAAGGGACGACGTAGCACTTGCGAAGCGGGAACGACGATTCCGTTTGTTGACGTAAGCGCGGCAGGGCGCGGAGGAGATCGCCGCCCCGAATGGGGCGGAAGCTCCGACGCCGGACGGACGCTCGTCCCGCGTGGGCGCGGGACAGCGGGAGGCCGAACGCCCGCTGCCGCGCGGCAGGGAGGAGGCCAAGGTACGCCTCGCGTATCCGGGCTGTCCGTCAGGGATGGTGACCCCAACGCGGGGTAAGGGGTCGTAGGGGGCAAGGGGCTGCGTAAGCCCCTGCCCCCTGCCGCCCGCCGCGCAGGCGACCAAGCCCGGATGCCGGGCAACAGCCGCCAGCCAGCGCAAGAAGAAAAGAAAAAAGGAAACAAGCCCCCTCTCACCCCTGCCGCCCGCCGCGCAGGCGACCCAGCCCGGATGCCGGGCAACAGCCACAAACCAGCGCGAAGGATAAAAAAAGAAAAAACTCCCATCTCTCCGCCAGGGAACTGACGCCCGACAAGGACCCGCAGGGAGCGTCAAAATATGAACACTGACAGCACGTTAGAAAAAGTCTAGAAAAAAAGTCACGTTATTTTAATAAGTTGGAAAAATCGGCACGATGATTGCAATAGTGGGGCCGTCCGCGGTCCGTGACCGCTTAACGCAGGAGTAAGGAAGTTCGTTATGCCGATGCCAGCCCCCCTTAACAATGCCGTGAATCGTTTCAAGGACTCGTGGTCCAGCATGAGCACCTCGCAGCGGGTGCTTTCCGCCGGCGGCGCCGTGCTGCTGCTGGCGGCCGTCATTGGCCTGTCCATCTACGCCACGCGGCCCGAATACCGCGTCCTGTACTCCAACCTGAGCGGCGAGGATGCCAACCGCGTCCTCAGTATGCTCAAGACGGAAAAAGTCCCGTACAAACTGGCCGACAACGGCACCACCATCATGGTGCCGCAGGAAGTGGTCTACGACCAGCGCATCAAGATCGCGGGCGAAGGCGGCCTGGTGGGTCAGGGCATCGGCTTCGAGATCTTCGACAAGGTCAAGGTCGGCCAGACGGATTTCGTGCAGAAGATCAACTACACCCGCGCCCTGCAGGGCGAACTGGCCCGCACCATCAGCGAGTTCCCCAGCGTGGAGAGCGCGCGCGTGCATCTGGTCATCCCCAAGCGCAGCCTGTTCGTGGAAGAGCGTGAAGAGCCTTCGGCCTCGGTGGTGCTCAAGCTGAACAACCCCAGCACCAAGCCCGACCAGAAGGAGATCACGGCCATCCTGAACATGATGATCATGTCCGTGGAAGGTCTGGACAAGCAGCATGTGTCCATCACGGACAACGGCGGCAAGGTGCTCTATCAGCCCGAAGAGGACAGCCTCGCCGGCGCGTCCAGCACCCAGATGGAACACCGCCTGCAGGTGCAGCGCAACCTTGAGCGCCGCATCGAGGAAATGTTGCAGCCGCTGTTCGGCCCCGGCCGCGTCATCGCCAAGGTCAACGCGGACATGGATTTCAGCCAGAAGACCATCCGCCGCGAGCTGTATGATCCCGAAAAGACGGCCGTCCGCAGCGAGCAGCGCAGCGAAGAAGCCCAGCAGGGCCAGGCCAACCTGGAAGCCGGCGCGCCGGACACCAATTTCCGCGGGGACGGCATCACCGGTTCCGTGTCCAACCAGAACGGCAGCCGCGAGACCCGGACCACGAACTACGAGATCAACAAGGAAGAACAGCAGATCGTGTCCAACGTGGGCGACCTGCGCCGCCTGACCGTCGCGGTCATCATCGACGGCACCTATCAGAAGGTGGACGGCGCGTGGTCCTTCATCCCGCGCACGGCGGATGAACTGGCGCAGGTCCGTCAGCTCGTGTCCAACGCCGTCGGCCTGGACAGCGCGCGCGGCGACTCTCTGGAAGTCAGCTCCATCCCCTTCTCCGGCTCCGAGCCTCCGGCGGAACCCAACTTCGGGGACCTGCTCTCCGACTACGCCGAGCGCCTGGGCAAGCCGCTGCTCAATGCCCTGCTGGCCTTCCTCTTCCTGATGCTGGTGGTGCGGCCCGTGGTGCTGGCCCTCATCCGGCCGAAGGTGGAAGCCGGCGAGATGGTGGAAGGTCTGGAAGGCCTGCCCGCCGCCGAGGAACAGCTCGCCCTCTACGAGGCGCTGGAAGAAGCCGCCAAGGGCGAGGAAAAGGCCCTGGAAGCCGGCGAGGAAGACGACGAACTGGTGTTCAAGGATATCGAAGCTCTCAAGGCGCACATCTTCTCCCTGTCCGACCAGCATATGGAACAGGTGGTGACCCTTGTGCGCGGGTGGATGAAGAATGAAGCCAAAGCAGCCTAATGTGCAGCCTGCCGCCAGTGAGGGCAACGTGCCCTCGCTGGCGGAATTGCGGGCCTACCGCCACGCGCAGAAGGAGACCAACCGGCGCGTGGAGGAATTGCGGTTACGGCTGTTTCGCATGACGGAACAGCACATGGATCAGGCCATCCGAATCATCAAACGCTGGATGGACGCCGCCGATAGCGACACCTCAAAAAAACGCTAGACAGCGCAAAATGGACGGAAAACCCCGTCATCCGCTGCATGAGAGGGAGGCCGGGCCTCCGTCCGCCGCTCCGGCGGGGTAGACAGCGGCGTATAAGTACATTATCAGATTCAGGCTGAATTTGTTCCAAGGAGACGTCCGGGATGGTTCTGACAGGTCAACAGCGCATAGCCGTATTGCTGCTCGCCATGGGCGACAAGTTCACGGCGGATGTTTTCAAGCGGATGGAGCGGCAGGAGATCGCCAACATTTCCAAGGCCATCGTGGAGCTGCCCTCCGTGCCCAAGGAAACCGTGGAGGAAGTGCTGCGCGAGTTCCACGAGTCCCTCGTGGAAGGCGTGGACATGATTTCCGGCGGCAGCGACATCTTGAAGCGCCTGCTGGTCAAGAACCTTGACCCCGAGACCGCCAAGTACATCATGGACGCCCTGAACCTCGATACCGGCCCGGCGCCCTTCCGCGAGCTGGAACAGGTCAGCCCGCGTCTGCTCTCGCAGATCCTGCGTAACGAACACCCGCAGACCCTTGCCCTCATCATGGGCCACCTCCACCCCGATCAGGCCGCCAATCTTTTGACGAGCCTGCCCGCCGGCGTGCGCGCCGAAGTGCTCATGCGCCTGGCCCGCCTGGAGACCGTGCCGGAAGACATGCTCCTGGAAGTGGACAAGGTGGTCACCAGCCAGCTCATCGCCATGGGCGGCAAGGAAGGCAAGAAGGTCGGCGGCGTCCAGTCCGTGGCCGAGATCCTCAACGCCGTGGACCGCGCCACCGAGGAGGAAGTCCTCTCCGAGATCGAGGAAGATTCCGCCCAGATGGCCGAAGATATCCGCAACCTCATGTTCGTGTTCGAGGACTGCAAGAACATCGACGACCGCGGCGTGCGCGAGATGCTCAAGGA
>NZ_CALVHE010000133.1 GCF_944327235.1 uncultured Desulfovibrio sp. | reverse complement strand
GGGCGGCCTGTCAGTTGCTTTCTGAGTCCATCTCTACGGCTGTAATTCTTCCACCGATCCAGCGCATGACGTTGACGCACATGGCATTTCCCAGCGCCCTGTACCGGAGACGATCTGGAGCGGGACGACCACGCCACGGGATGTTCGTCCAGCCGTCGGGGAAGCCTTGCAGGCGTTCCGCTTCCAGCGGCGTGATCCGTCTGACGCCATGTGACGGAATCAGGGTCTCAGTCTCGAAGTCGTAGCGTTCCGCGCGGCTTGTGAGGCAACGGGCAACGGAAATGAGGCGGCCTTCCTGCCAAGCATTGTCCGCATATGGAGTCGTCGTAAGCGGGGGCACGACAGGGATATAAAAACCTCCCTGCGCCCGGTTTTCGTCCGCGCCCCCGCATCCAAAACTGTGAGTAAGGGACTGCGTTACGCGGGCCGTGCCGCGACTTGTTCCAGAGCCTCCTTCAGCGCCGGAGGCAGCCGCCGTCTCCGCCTTTCCGCCCGGCGCAGGATGCCCGCGCAGGCTTTCGGGCTCAAAAAGAACCGATGCGGGATGTCGCCAGTCTCCAAGATGTCCCACAACGAAGATGCGACGGCGTCTCTGGGGAACTCCGAAAAACTGAGCGTCAAGCACTCGCCATGCGAGATGATACCCGCACTCTGCCAACGCCCGGACGAATGTCCCGAAGTCCCGTCCGCCGTTAGTCGAAAAAACTCCGGGGACATTTTCCCATATGATCCACTTCGGGCGAATATCAGAGACAATTCTGACAAAGTGCATGGCCAATCCGCTACGTTCATCGGCCAATCCGCCACGTTTTCCGGCGATGCTGAACCCCTGGCAGGGAGTCCCGCCGACCACAATGTCAACTGTTCCAAGGTCCCCCCCCTCAAGCTGAGTCATGTCGCCATAGTTCGGCACGGACGGAAAGCGATGCGCCAGAACGGCGGATGGAAACGCCTCAATTTCGCAGAAGCCGATTGGTTCCCAGCCCAGTGGTTCCCATGCCACGCTGGCTGCCTCTATGCCGCTGCATAAAGATAGATAGCGCATTATACATCAATTCCTCTGAAAATGATAAACCTTGTACCCGGCTGCTCATCAGGCCCGGCGCGCCCCCAGAGATGGATCAGGCGATGACGTTCAGGCCGGGGATATGGTCCAGCAGCCATGATTTGATGGACTTCATGGCTTCGGCGCGCCATGCGCCGCCGTCCGCTTCCGTCAAGCTGAACTTCATGCTCCCGTGATCGTCCTTGACGCGGAAGACAAAGCTGCTGGCGGGCTGCTCGACTTCGGTGAAGGTTCGGAAGGGGCGAAGGCTGACGGGATTGGGAAGGATCGTGTTTTCCGCTCCGGCAATGCCCTTGCGCACGGTGACGGTCTGAGAGACGCCGTCATCGGTCACGGCGTTTTCCAGTGTGGTCTTGACGCTGGAAGTGTACTTGAGCACAAGGCCGCGTCCGCTGGGCTGGATATCCTGTTCACTTTCGGTGAAGCAGGCCTGCACGGCAATGATGAAGGCCTCGGCGTCCATCCACTCGCCAAGCGGGAGTTTGACCTTATCGAGTTTGGCCCTGATATAGGTCTTGCGGTCATCAAAAGAGCCTTGCAGGGCGGAAAGGATCGCCACGCTTTCAGGGCTTTCCACGTGGCAGATGAGCTTTTCACCGTCGAGGCCGTCAACATTGGTGCGCAGATAATCCTCGATGGCGGAAAGGGTCTTCACCGTAAGCGGTTCCGGCGTGGGCGTGCGGACGGGAGCCAGCGAGTCGCTGGCGTAGGTGCGTCCGTCGATCTCCAGTGTGGTGGGGGCGGCATCCCTGCGGATGGCTTCGTACAGTGCTTTAAGCATGATCTCCTCCTTTGGGTGATAGGGTCAGTTTGCGCTGTTGGCCAGTTTGTGGGGGAACTGAGTGATTTTGCCGGGCATGTTCTCCGTCACGCCGGGCAGGACGTTCTGGGCGGGATTTTCGCCGCTGGATATTTCCGAGGCGGCTACCTCGCCGGTTGTGGGGTCTGTCCCGATGTAAATGCTGGTTTCCAGCGGTTCAGGCGGGCAGAGCGTCGATGAGGTGCTGACGACGACTTCCGCCATGTTCCGATGCTCATTGGGCTTGATGGCTATTTCCAGCTTGACCTTGCGGGTTTTCTTGGCCAGCGTGGCAGGGGCGCAAATATTCTGGATGACGCGCGTCAGTTCATCATGCAGGCGCTCAACAACGCCGCCGTTGTACAGCGTTTCGACTTTCAAGGGGATCATGTGATGTTCTCCTGTCTGATTGTGGTTTATGACTAGCTCTTCCTCGCCAGCCTTTCCCTGTCTCGTTCGCTCATCTCGCGGATGGGTTTGACTATGCCGCAGCGGCCCATGCCCGTGGGGGTGCCGTCTGGGGAGATTTCGCACACGAATGCCATGCAGCGATCGCCAGCGCAGCGGATTTCCGCATACGGGTCAGGGCCACCAAAACAGAACGGGCACAGTTTGTCGTGCCCGTTATTTCTGTTCGTTGTCGTAAAATCTTCGTACATACTGAAAAAGCCCGCCTTTTGCCGGGCGGGCGCGGGTTGAGGTGTGTGGAGGTGAGGGAAAGCTAGGCGGACGGGGCCTGATCACGCTTTTCCGCCATGCGGAGCAGCTTGCGGCAGTCGGTTATCGTCCAACAGTCGATGCCGCGCCCGGCAAGTCGTTCGGCTTCATCCTGCCCAAAGGCAGACAGCACGTCCTGCTTGAGGCTGTGGAGCTCCTCCTGCCGTGCTTGCTTCTGGGCTTCTCTTTGTGCCGCGTCGTCTTGCACCGGAGCTGCGGCAGGCGCTTCCGGTTCAGCCGCCGTGGTTACGTCCACGGCTTCGGCTGTGGACGGTGCGCCGAGGGCGGCGATTTCGCCGGGCTGTTCGCCGGAGGGGAGATCAAACCAGTCCCTGGCGTCGCTCATCCCTTCTTTTATGGAAACGTAGATTTTGCGAAAGCCGATGATCTGCGCCGGCTGGATGGAATCGATACGGTGGCCGAGGCGCTTTTCCAGGGCCTCGCGTGAAACGCCCATATCCGCGAAGGCTTGGACAAGTTTGGCTGTGGCGTCCGCGACATCTCCGACGCTGGCCTTCAGGGTCTTTTCGCATTCGGCAACGGCATCTTCCATGATGTCGCCGGGGATGATCTCCAGGATGGCGGCGCGGACACGGCGTTGTGCCTGGTTCGCCATGAGCTCGTAAATATCGCGCTCGTCGGTGAGGTCGTAGCCTCCCTTTCTGGTGTCACGCCGATGGCGAACGGAGAACTGGCGTACGGCCTTGGTGTTGGTTTCCAGATCCCAGGCAAAGGCTTCGCATTCGCTTTCGCCGGGGCGTCGTGAGAGTTCACGGAAGCCGTAGTTCATGTTTCCCCAGGCTCTGGCAGCCGCCTCGGCAAGGCGGATGGAGGGGCCGGAGACGGATGTTCCGCCGCGTGTGTACTGGTACAACGCCCCTGAAGCAAGATTGACGCGCTGGCAGGCTTGCAGCAGGCGGTCACGGGCGCGAAGTTCATTGCGTGGGCGGGATGCGGCTATGACGAGCGCAGCTTGAACCTCGGCCACGGCTCTGGCCTGATCCGTAGCCAGGATGCCATCCGCAGACGGCGCGGGAGGCTGGAAAAATCCGTTATTGTCCTGCTGTACGGGAATGCCGGTATACAGCGGCACGTTGTCATAACTTGTCTGGGACATTATCAGGCGCTCCTTTTGGGCAATATTTTTCTGTGGGCAGGGATATGCGGGCATGTGAAAAAATATCCGCAGAATCTTGGACCGCAACACCAGTGATCAGGCTGGGCGGGAAGGAATATCCCCGCGTTGATGCTTGCGCACATGAGCTGGAACTTGCGGGCCAATATGGCTGTGTCCTGCGCGTCGCGTTGCGTTGACAACGTTTGCAGGACGGGCGTTTTGCCGTTGACCAGAACGTCGAAGAGCAGTGCGGCGGGATATTCGCCAGTTGCTTGCCGGACCGCCTCACGGTAGGCCGTAGGTTGATTTGAGGCGTGCGCTTTTTCATCGTTCCATTTTTTCCCGCTGGTCTTGAGATCGCGAAGGGTCTTGTCTTCGGTGTACACGTCAAGGATGGTCACGACAGGCAAATCGACGCCCGGCAGATCTATGACTATCCTTTCTTCGACCAAAGCCGGCGTGATCGTTGGAGCAAGTTCTTTGCGGAACAGGGTCGCGAGGGAAACGGCCGTGTCCTTGCCTTCCGCCAGTGCCTTTTTGGCGCTCGGGAGGTCTTCGGGAGCGAAGAAAACGCCGTCTTGCAAAGCCTTGTGGTAGGCTTCGGCAGCGCAATCCTGCACCGCGTCAAGCGGCAGGTCATGGCCTGTACGCTTTTTTTCGCGCAGGTTCGT
>NZ_CALVHE010000132.1 GCF_944327235.1 uncultured Desulfovibrio sp. | reverse complement strand
CACCGTCATGAGGATATCTACAAACTCCTCCTCAAGATGCTCAGAGAGAATCCTCTCTGCTAGTCATGACCCAAAATTTTTATTACAGGACGTCCCACAACATCTTGATCCCGACGCAGATCAGCAGGACGGCAAAGGCGCTCTTGAGCCGGCTGACGGGGAGACGGTGGGCGATGCGCGCCCCCAGCGGAGCCGTGAGCATGCTGCACACGACAAGGGGGAAAAGGGCCGGCAGGTAGAGGTAGCCCAGACAGTGCGGCGGCAGCCCCGTCGCCCCCAGTCCGTTGATCAGGTAGCCGCAGCAGCCCGCCACGGCGATGGGGAAGCCGATGGCCGCGGACGTGCCGATGGCCCGGTGCATCTCCACATTGTGCCAGACCAGGAAGGGCACGGAGAGCGTGCCCCCGCCGATGCCCACCAGGCTGGAGGTGAGGCCGATGACGCCGCCGGCCGCCCCCATGCCCCACGCGCCGGGCAGCTCCCGGCTGGCGCACGGACGGCTGCCGCGCAGCATCTGCACGGCCACATAGGTCAGGAAGACCACGAAAAAGATCTGCAAGAAACGGCGGGACAGCAGCCCGGCCAGCAGCCCGGCCACGATGCCCAGCAGTCCGTAGAGCACAAGACTTTCCATCATGACCGATCCCTCGCCGTGACCAGAGGGTGACGCTCCGAGACCGTGCCGAGGTGATGGCGCAATTCCTGCTCGCAGGCCTCTTCATCCTGCCGTTCCACCGCATCGATGATGCGCAGATGCGAGCTGATGGAGAACTGCCGCCACTCCTCGGAGCGCAGATCCGCCGTACGCCCGGGCTGGTAGACCGTATTGAGCCGCTGCATGGTCGTGGCCAGCAGGCTGTTGCCGGTGCAGCGCGCAAGACACTGGTGGAATCGCGCGTCCAGGTCGCCGTCGCCCTTTTCCATGAGGAGCCGCCGCTGCTGGTCGCAGACGATGATCTTGAGCTCGTTGAGCTGTTCCAGCGTACGGCGGCGGGCCGCCAGCCGCGCTATGGCCGGTTCCATGATGCGCCGAAACTCCATGACCTCATCAAAGATGGCGCATTCCGAGTCCACGGCCGACAGCAGCGCCTTTTCCAGAAAATCCGTCTCGCTGCTGCAAACGTAGGTCCCGTCCCCGTGGCGGCTCTCCAGCACGCCCTGGTCGGCCAGCGTGCGGATGGCCGTCCGTACGCTGTTGCGGGAAACCCCGAAGGTGCTGGCCAGGCTGCGCTCCGGCGGCAGCTTGTCGCCGGGCTTGAGCTGCAGCTCGTCCATGAATGCCCGCAAGCGGGACAGAAGGGTCTCATAGCTGCGCTGCGGGCTCTTGGCGGAAAAGGCGTCCATGTGCTTCATTCTCCTTTGCAACCACTATGAAGACCAATCCAACCACTGTCAACCATTTTACACCCTTTGTTACAACCAATTAAGAAAACATGGACCTCTCCTGCCCGAAAAGGGGACGCTCCCCGGCAGCCTTCAGGCCGTTACGCCCTGCCCTGCCTGGCTTTTGGTAAGGTACGGCACAAAAAAACGGCGGCCCCCGAAAAAACCGGGAGCCGCCGCAGTGGTTGGCTTCAGCAAAGAGGATCAGTAGGCGTGCTCGTCCTTCAGATCCTCGCCGGTGACCGGCTTGCGGAAGATGTGGTAGGCCCACGACTGGTAGATCAGCACGATGGGCACCATGACCAGCGCCACGCCCAGCATGATGCTGAGGGTCAGCTCCGTGGACGAGGCATTGTAGGCCGTGAGCGTCGCCGCCGGATCCAGCGAGGAGATGATCATGCCGGGGAACATGCCCGACACGCCGAAGAAGGTCACGCCCACGATGTACAGGCCGCTGCAGGCCCAGGCCAGCCAGAGCCGCCCGGCACGCAGCATGACCCGCGCGCCCACCAGACCGGCCAGCGCCACCAGCGGCAGCAGGAAGAGCGCCGGCTGAGCGAAGTAGTTGTCGAAGAGACGGGTATAGCTCCACGTCATGCCGAGGAAGACCAGCAGCAGCACCAGCATGATGGGCCAGAGCAGGCTGGCCGTGGCCAGGGCGCGCAGCTGCAGGTCGCCTTCGCTCTTGATGGCCAGCCACAGGGAACCGTGCAGCATGAACATCACCAGGAAGAAGACGCCGCCCGCCAGCCCGTAGGGATTGAGCAGGCCGAGGAGGTTGCCGTGATAGACGCCCTCCGCATCCACGGGGATGCCCATGAAGAGGTTGGCAAAGGCCACGCCCAGCAGGATGGAGGGCACAAGGTTGGACACGAAGTGGATGAGATCCCAGAAGCCGCGCCAGGCCGCGCTTTCCACCTTGCCGCGAAACTCGAAGGACACGGCGCGGAAGATGAGCGCGAAGAGCAGGAGCAGCAGAGGCGCGTAAAGCGCGCTGAACATGACCGCATAGACCGTGGGGAAGGCCGCGAAGGTCACCCCGCCGGCGGAGATGAGCCACACTTCATTGCCGTCCCAGAAGGGGCCGGCGGCATTGTACATGATGCGGCGGTCTTCCTCGCTCTTGCCGAGGCAGGGCAGGAGAGAGCCGAGGCCGAGATCGAAGCCGTCCAGCACGAAGTAGACGGCCCAGAGCAGCGCCCAGAGGATGAACCAGACGATTTGCAGTGTTTCCAGCATGACTAGACCTCCTCGGGGCCCTTGCAGGCATACTTGCGCAGCAGCCAGATGTCGAGCACGCCCAGCAGGGTGTACACGACGATGAAGCCGATGAGCGAAAAGAGCACATTGCCCGCGGGCACGGGCGAAACGGCGTCGCTGGTGCGCATGAGATTATAGACGATCCAGGGCTGACGGCCCATTTCGGCCACCAGCCAGCCGAAGGCGATGCTGAAGTACGGCAGCGGGATATTCCAGACCAGCGCCTTCATGAGCCCGGAACACGGCATGTCGCGCTTGCGCTGCAGCGTGGCCGCCGCCGCCAGGATGAGGAAGACCACGCCAAGACCCACCATGGCCCGGAAGCCCCAGAACACCGGCGCCACGGGCGGACGGTCCTCCTTGGGGAAGTCCTTGAGGCCCTTCACCTCGGCATTGGCATCGCCGTAAGCGATCCAGCTCATGAGGCCGGGGATGCCGATGGCTTCCACGCTGTTGCGCTCATTCTCCACGTCCGGCAGCACCAGCATGTAGAAAGGCGCGTTGGTCGTGGTCTCCCAGTGGGATTCCATGGCCGCCAGCTTGGCCGGCTGGAGCTGGGCTACGGTCTTGCCCTGCAGGTCGCCCGTCGCGGCCAGGGCCACGGCCAGCACCAGCGTGATGGGCGCGGCCATGCGGAAGGACATGCGGAAGAAGTCCGTATGGCTCTTGCGCAGCAGGTGCCAGGCCGACACGCCCAGCACGAAGAAGCCCGCGAGCATCCACGAGGCCATGAGCGTATGGGCGTACATGCCCCAGGCGTAGGGGTTGCACAGTACGGCGAAGAAGTCATCCAGCTCGGCGCGGCCGTTCTGGATCACATAGCCCAGCGGGTTCTGCATGAAGCCGTTGGCCAGGATGATCCAGAGGGCGGAAAGATTGCCCGCGATGACCACCAGCCAGATGCTGAGCAGATGCACCTTCTTGCCGACGCGGTTCCAGCCGAAATGCCAGACCGCCAGAAAGGTGGATTCAAGGAAGAAGGCCACCGTGGCCTCGATGGCCAGCAGCGAACCGAAGATATCACCCACATATTCCGAATAGCGGGACCAGTTGGTGCCGAACTGGAATTCCAGAGTGATCCCCGTCACCACCCCCAGCGTGAAGTTGATGACAAAGAGCTTGCCCCAGAATTTGGCGTGCGTGCGCCAGACCTCATTGCCGGTCTTGACGTACCACGTCTCCATGAGGGCAATCAGCAGCGACAGCCCCAGCGTCAGCGGCACGAAGATGAAATGGAAAAAAACGGCGACAGCGAACTGCAGCCGCGAGAGCAGTATAACGTCATCCATAGAGACATCCTCCTGAGTTGCCTACCTAGTATACCGCTCTGTTTCAGAAGGCAAGAGCAAATCCTGATAAGGCGTATAGCATATTTATTTCTTTGATCTTTCTTTTTCTCTCACCGGCTGGCGGCTTCGGCCCTGCGTCCGGGCGGCGTCGGGACGGCCGTCCCACGGGCGGCGATCTCCTCCGCGCCATGACGCGCTTATGACAACAAACACGATGGAGGCGAGTCCACAGGACGATAGAGCATTTTCAGTTTGAAACGCTTTGCGTTTCAAACCATACGGCCTGGCGTTTCGCGGAAAAAACGCGGTTTTTCCGCTCACTTTCGGCCGGGCGGCGCTGTGCTGCCGCCTCGCATTTTGCCTTTTTCAAAGGCAAAATACTCTAGGGTCAGGACTCATTAAAGGTAAAAATGACAATGGCAGCAATATGGATTGCCGAAAGGAATGTATGGGCACAGCGATCATAGCGCATGGCTATGCGGC
>NZ_CALVHE010000131.1 GCF_944327235.1 uncultured Desulfovibrio sp. | reverse complement strand
CCTCGCGTATCCGGGCTGTCCGTCAGGGATGGTGACCCCAACGCGGGGTAAGGGGTCGTAGGGGGCAAGGGGCTGCGCAAGCCCCTGCCCCCTGCCCCTCGCCGGGAGGCGACCCAGCCCGGATGCCGGGCAGCATCCGCTATCCAGCGGCGAAAAAAGAAGGAAACAAGCCCCCCTCACCCCCTGCCGCCCGCCGCGCAGGCGACCCAGCCCGGATGCCGGGCAAAAGCCGCAAACCAGCGACGGAAAAAAAGAAAAGAAAAAGAAAATCCCCTCTCTCCCCTTTTCCTTCATCCCGTCGGGGGACCATCAGGCGAAGGGACGGCTTGCGTGCCGCGTCGTCTGTCCATCCTCCCTGATAAAAGCGCGCTGGGGAGGGGTTGGGGGGTCTGGGGGGAAGGGGAACACCTCCAGCGCAGGCAGCGACCCAACGGGCGGCCCGCAGGGCCGTGTCCGTTAGGCGACAAAGGAGCCTTACGGACATCGACAGCAGAGCGAGGGGTTCCCCTTCCCCCCAGTCGGGCCGTGCCCGTTAGGCGACGCAGGAGCCTTACGGGCATCGACAGCAGAGCTAGGGGGTTCCCCCTCCCCCAGATGATCAGGCAGGCGGAAACGTATCCAGATCAAAAGAAAAACGCTCCGAAGGGAGCGTTTTGTGGGTGGTATCAGCCTTTTGGGGGCATATTGATGGGCAGGCCGGGCTGGACGGGTGGTTTTCCGGGCAGGCCGGGCTGGGGCGCGGGCTGGCCGGAGGCGGCGAGGTCGCGGAGTTTCTGCATACAGCCCTCGAGGAATTCGGGTTCCGCCACGTCCTGTCGGAGAAAGGCGTTGATGGCGGGCATCTTGGCTATGGCCTCGTCGATCTCCGGGTTGCTGCCGCGGGCGTAGGCCCCGATATTGATCATGTCCTCCACGCGGCGGTAGGTGCTCATGTGGCGTGTCACCACGCGACCGGCGAGCACGTCCTCGCGGGTACAGATGTCGGAGCGCAGACGGCTGATGGAGCGGAGCACGTCGATGGCCGGGAAATGGCCCTGGTCGGCAAGGTCGCGGGTCAGGACGATATGGCCGTCGAGGATGGAACGCACGGCGTCGGCAATGGGTTCGTTGAAATCGTCGCCGTCCACCAGCACGGTGTAGATGCCGGTGATGGTGCCGGTGGACGAGCGCCCGGCGCGTTCGAGCAGCTTGGGGAGCTGGGCGAAAACGGTGGGGGTATAGCCCTTGGTGGTCGGGGGTTCGCCCACGGCAAGGCCCACCTCGCGGGCGGCCATGGCGAAGCGGGTCACGGAGTCCATCATGAGGAGGACGTCCATGCCCTTGTCGCGGAAGTATTCGGCCACGGCGGTGGCGGAATAGGCGGCGCGCATACGCACCAGCGGCGACTGGTCGGAGGTGGCGATGACGAGCACCGAGCGGGCCATGCCTTCGGGGCCGAGGTCGCGCTCCATGAACTCCACCACTTCGCGGCCGCGTTCGCCTATGAGGGCGATGACGTTGACGTCGGCCTTGGTGTAGCGGGCCATCATGCCCATGAGGGTGGACTTGCCCACGCCGGAACCGGCCATGATGCCCACGCGCTGGCCCTTGCCCAGGGTGATGAGGCTGTTGATGGCGCGCACGCCCACGTCGAGTATGTCGGTGATGCGGGGGCGCATGAGGGGGCTGGGCGGATCGGCGTAGATGGGGACCAGCTCGGCCTGCCATTTGGCGCGGGCCTCCTTGAGCCAGGCGGGCTTGAACGCGGCCTGGGCGGCCATCTGGGCGTCGAAGTCGGCCTTGCCGTCATCGGCCACGCCGAGGGGCGAATCACAGAGTTCGGTGCTGACCGGCGGCCCGGAGTCCAGCGGGGTGCCGAAAGCGTCGAAGGCGCGGCCCAGCGAATCGGGACCGACGGGAAAAACGGGCGGCAGGCTGGTATTGCGGATGCGGCTGCCGGGACGGATGCCGCGCATGTCGCCGTAGGGCATGAAGAGCAGGTTGCCCTCACGGAAGCCGACCACTTCGGCGGCTATGCCGTGGGCGTCGTCATCGGGCAGCATGTGGCAGACGGCGCCCAGCGGGGCGCGCAGGCCGCTGCCTTCGGCCACGAGACCCACGACCTTGGTCACCTTGCCGTAAGAGCGGACGGGATTGCTGGCGCGCAGCAGGCGGCAGCAGGCTTGGGGATCGAGCAGCATGGCGGCTTACCCCTTCTTCCCGGATTCCGGCGCAAGGAAACCTCCCTGCAGCAGGGCCTCGTCCATATCGTCTTCCAGCGGGAAGAGCTCCTCTTCCAGCTCCTCGATGGTGGGATCGGCCTTCTTGCTGCGGGCCATGGTGGGCGGCGGCGTCGGACGCCCGCCGTCATCCTTGCCCAGCGGCGGCAGATAGGCTTCGGGGACCACGTCCCCGGCGGGGAGCTCATCGTCTTCCCCGGCCGCGGCGGCTCCGGCGGGCGCGGGTCCGTCCTCGTCAAAATCGTCGGGCAGGCTGTCTATCTCCAGATCGTCGGGCAGGAGGTCGTCGTCCGCCTCGTCCACGAGGGCGGGCAGCGTCTCCTCCCCGGCGTCCCCGCTCGCTTCGGCGGGCGCGGCCGCTTCGGCGGCGGGAGCGGCTTCGGCGGCTTCGGCGCCTTCAACGGCGGCAGCCCCGTCAGCCACGGGCGCGGCGCCTTCGGCAACGGGCGCGGCCGCTTCGGCGGCGGCTGCGGCTTCCGCTCCTTCAGCGGCGGGCGCGGCGGTCTCGGCGGCGGGCGCGGCCTCCACGGCCTTCACCGGTTCGGGGCCGAGCTGACGGGCGCGCTCGAGCAGCACGTCCAGGAGCTGTTCCTGCTTCTCTTCGTTGGCGCGGTCCTCATCGGTGGTCGGCAGGCCGAGGTGGACGAGGATATTCTCCACCAGTTCGCGGAAGTGCTCGCGACGGCAGTCCACGCTGCCGCTGCTGCTCTCGGCCACGAAACCGCCCGGCTCCATCTTGTCGTCGGTATGGACGATCCACTGCTGGAGTTCGGGCACGCGCTCGCGGGCGGCGGCGAACATGTCGGTGACGGCTTCCTCGTCCTCCGGGTGGACGCGCACGGTGATGGTGTTCCTGTCCTCGAGCTGGCGCACGGCGGCCAGCAGGAGGGAGCGCAGGACATCCTCATGCTGGGTGGTGAGCACATAGCCCGTGCCCGCGCTGACGGCGGCCCTGGTCAGATCCACCAGCGACTCGCGCCATTGGCGGCAGATGTCGTGCGTCTGCATCTGCACGGCCTGCATCATCCAGCCCACATACTGGGCCAGCTCGAAACGTATCTGTTGCAGATCGCCGGCCACCTGATCCATGCCGTCCTTGTAGCCCTCTTCATGGGCGGAGGCGCGGATGCGTTCGGCCTCGGCCAGCTCCTTGCTGGTCTTGCCGCGTTCGAGCTGCATGGCCTCGTAGCCGTCGCGGGTGGACTGACGGATGCTCTCGGCCTCGGCTATGATGCGCTGGTAATGGTCCTGCGCTTCGCGCTTGGCTTCTTCCAGCACGCGCTGGCGTTCGGCATAGGCTTCACCGAGGATCTGGCGGGCGCGCTCCACGGCGCGCGCCTTGACGCGCTCCATGTAGTCTTCCTGGCTCTGCTGCCGCTCCTGTTCCCTGCGGATGGGCTCCTGCATGGCCTCAAGCTGCGCCATCGAAGCCTCGCGATCGCCCATGAAGATGGTGCCCCATTTCTTTCGCAGATCCATTGACATGTCCCGTTCTCCGCCCCGTCGTCACCCGTCGGGCCTGTTCGCACACATTCGCTGTCTGTTTCGCTCACATCGGACGGTCCCCGCCGTTCACCGCGACCGCTCCGGCGTGTCCGCCATGCGGGCGCGGCGTGTCGGGCACAGGCCCCGTCCCCCGAAAAAAAACGCGCCGGGGAAGGGATGGGGGGCCTGGGAGGAAGGTCTCCCTTCCCGCCGCAGGCGAAGGACCACCCTTCCCCGATGCAAAAACGTTCGTCGTGCCGTCGCGGCGTCCAGAGCTATTTCGGTTTGGAGCGCGTTGCGTCGCAAACCATACGGCCCGGCGTGTGGCGGGAAACACACGGTCATCCCGCCCGGTTCGGGCCGGGCGGCCCCGACCTTTGCCGCTGTGCCGCCGCCTCGCATGTCGCCTTTTGGGAAGGCGACATGCGCTAAACGAAGATATCCCCGCCGCCGCGGCTGACCACGAGCTTGTTCTCGGCTTCCAGTCGGCGCACGATCTTGACGATGCTCTGTTGCGCGGCTTCCACGTCCGAGAGCTTGGTCGGCCCCATGTATTCCAGTTCTTCGCGGATCATGTTGCCCGCGCGTTCGGACATGTTGCGGAAGAACTTGTCCTTCAGCTCGTCGCTGGCCCCGCGCAGGGCAAGGGTGAGATCCTCGTTGGAGATCTCCTTGAGCATCTCGCGCACGCCGCGGTCGTCGATGTTCTTGCAGTCCTCGAACACGAACATGAGGTTGCGGATATC
>NZ_CALVHE010000130.1 GCF_944327235.1 uncultured Desulfovibrio sp. | reverse complement strand
CGGCGGGGTCGCGGGCCTGTTCCTCGGCGCGGCGTTTCTCGACCTGCTCACGGATGAGGCGTTCACGTTCTTCGCGGGCGCGGCGGCTTTGGGCGGCGTCGCGGGCGCGTTCTTCGGCGCGGCGGCGTTCTTCGCGGCTCTCCTGCGCCTTGCGGCGGCTCTCTTCGGCTTTCTGACGCGCTTCCTCGGCTTTCTGGCGGGCTTCTTCGGCGGGTTTCAGCACGGCCGAGAGAGCCACATAGGCTTCGTTGAGCAGTTGGAAGTCGTGGCTGGCGTTGGGATTGCCGGGGTTGAGATCGGGGTGCAGCTCGAAGGCCCGCTTGCGGTAGGCGCTTTTGAGCTCCTCCAGACCGGCATTCTTGTCCAGTCGGAGTATCTCGTGGCACTGCTTGACGGTGAGTTGTCGGCTGCGTTTCATGAGTTTTGGGCGGCTGTGGTGTTGATGATCAGGGCATTGGCCTCGCAGCGCGGGTCCTGGGCCAGCAGGTCGTTCTCACGCAGGTAGCGCAGGCCCTGCGCGGCAAAGTCGGCATGGTCGGCATCGGGCACGATGCCCGGACAGAAGTCCTTGGCCAGCTCCCAGCTGAGGGGATCTTCCAGATTGCCGCGAAAGAAGGGCCAGGCCCGGCAGATGGCGGGCTTGCCTTCATGGACGGAGCAGCCTTTCCCTTCCCGGAAGAAGATGCAGTTGCCGTCCTCGCCGCAACGTACCTGCCATTTGCCGCCCATGCGTTCGCAGTAGCGTTCGAGCACGGTCTCGGGGGGAAGGCCCATGTGGGCGGCGAGGCGTTCGAGATCGCGGGGGCTGACGACGATGCCCCCTCTCCCCGTACAGCAGTGGCCGCACATGCGGCAGGTAAAGACGGTCGGTTCCGGTGCGTTGCTCATAGGCGAGAGCGGCCCTCAAAGCCGCGAATGAGGTTATGTTCCACCATGATGCAGGCGTCTTCCACCACAAGGATGCCCGCAGGCTCCAGCAGGGCGCGGGCCTCGGCGGAACGTATGCCCTCCTGCATCCAGAAGCAGCGGGGCTTCCAGGGCAGGGCCAGCGTTTCGCGGGCATGGGCCGGACAGGCTTCCGGGGCGCGGAAAAGATTGATGATATCGACAGGTTGCGGCAGATCCGCCAGAGACGGACAGACGGGGAGGCCCCACACGGTACGCCGTACGGGGTGGACGGGCCAGACGGTGAAGCCCTGTTCCAGCAGATAGCGGCCCACGCGATCCACCGGATGGCCGGCTTTATCCTTGGCGCCGACGATGGCGATGCTTTTGGCCGTGCGCAGGAGGTGCGGCACAGCGCCGGACGCAAGACAAGATGCGGCCATGCGTTCCCCCCTTTCCCCTGTTGTCGCGCAATGGCTTCTGTTGGCGTCGTTTACACAATGTGACAATATACGTCGAAGCCGCTGTTATGGCAAGTCTCTTCTCCGGGGGCTATGCCCGGCCTTCCGGCGTGCCGGTGCGGGCCGCCTCTCCCTCGGCGGCTTGCGGACGGCTCAGCACGGGCGGCAGGCCCAGCAGCTTGTCCGTCCTGCCGAAGAAGTAGAGCAGATCCCCCGCCCGCATGATGAATTCCGGTCCGGGCGAGGCGATGGTCTCCTTGTCGCGGTGGGCGGCCACCAGCGTCACGCCGTAGCGCTTGCGCAGGTCGCTCTCCACCAGACTGCGGTCACAGAGCGGGGAACCGGCGTCCAGCCGCAGGGCCTGCACGCCCATGTCCGGGAGCTGGTGCACGGCCTCGTCCAGATTGGTGGTCGTGGCCGCCGCCTTGCGGATCATGCGGTAATTGTCCTGGCGGACGCGCGCCGTGAAGGCGTCGATATCCTGCCGGGGGATCAGGTACTGGGTCAGCACCTGATTGAATACCTCGATGGAGGTCTCAAATTCCTCCGCGATGACCGAATTGGCCCCCAGACGCCGCAGCGGGGCCACTTCCGTGACGAAGCGGGTGCGCGCCACGATGTAGATGTTGGGGTTCATGCGCCGGGCTTCCAGCGTGATGGCCCGCACGGCGGACGGGTCGGAGATGATGATGGCCATGACGCGCGCCTTGGCGATGCCCAGATGCTCAAGGATGATGGGTTGCGTGGCGTCGCCGTGCATGATGGGTTCCTTGCCCCGGTAGCGGGTGACGGTCTCCGGGTTCATCTCCAGCACATTGTAGGAGATGCCCGACTCCCGCGCCACACGGGCCAGATGCTTGCCGCTGATGCCGAAGCCCACGATGATGAGGTGATCCTGCAGCGGGCAGGTGTCGTCGGCTTGCGCCTCTTCCTCGGTGGGGATGCGCCGTTGCCAGCTGGTCAGCAGGTCAGCGATGCGCGGCGCCCAGTTGATGAGCATGGGCGTGACCATCATGGTCAGCACGCTGACGGCCAGGAAGCCCTGATAGGCCTGCTGCGAGAAGACGCCGTTGCTCACGGCCAGCGCGGCCAGAACGAAGGAGAATTCCCCCACCTGCGCCAGCGAGAGCCCGGTGATGATGGACGTACGCAGCGGGAAACGCTGGATGAGCACCGCCGGCAGCGTCAGCAGCGTCTTGATGAGGATGAAGAGGAGGGCGTTGACGATGGTCAGCAGGAAGTGCGAGGACAGGAAGTTGAGGTTGAGCATCATGCCCACGGACATGAAAAAGAGGCACATGAACACGTCACGATACGGCAGGATGCCCGCGATGACGCTCATGCTGTACTGCGACCGCGCCAGCATCAGCCCGGCGAGGAAGGCCCCCAGCGACAAAGAAAGCCCCAGTCTGTGCGTCAGCACGGCCATGCCGAAGCACAGGCCGAGCGTCGTCAGCAGCAGCACCTCCCGCGAACGGGTGCGCACGACAGCCTCCATGAGGCGGTTCAGCCCGAAATAACAGAGGGTCAGCACCGCGCCGAGGATGAGCACCACCTTGCCCACGGCCGTGAGCATCTCCCAGCCGCCCACCTGCAGCGTGCCCGCCAGCAGGGGGATGCACAGCACCATCGGCGCCACCATGATGTCCTGAAAAACGAGGATGGCCAGCGAGAGCCGTCCCATGGGCGTGCTGGTGAGCCCCTTCTGCTGGAGGATCTGCAGCACGATGGCCGACGACGACATGGCCACCAGGCAGCCCCAGATGATGCCCTGCGTCCACGCCGCGCCCTGGAAGTGCATGAGCACGGCCACCGCGCCCACCGTACAGCCTATTTGCAGGCTCCCCCCCAGAAAAACAGGTTTTTTCAGGCGGTTGAGCGCCTCCCCGGAAAGCTCCATGCCGATGGTGAACAGCAGCATGGCCACGCCCAGATCAGCGATGGTGCTGATGGACTCCTGATCCGTGATGACGTTCATCACCGACGGGCCGCACAGGAAGCCCGTCAGGAGAAAACCTACCGTGGGAGTCAGCTTGACTTTGTTGCAGACAAGGCTGACGATGATGGACAGCAAAAACAGCAGAACCAGGTCATTGATCTCAGCAAGTTCCAGCATGGCGCATACCCCTATCTTTTTAGTTTAGCCTATTTGCATCCATGACGCAATGCGCCGCGCAGGGCGGCCGGGCGGATAGGGAAGGCCCGCGAGATACAGGCCGAAACCCCAGCAGGAGGTCCCCTATGGAATTCTTTGAAGCGCTCCGCACCCGGCGCAGCATCCGCAAGTACACCAGCCAGCCCATCGCGCGGGAGGACGTGCAGGTCATGCTGGAAGCCGCCATGCTCGCGCCCAGCGCCAGCAACCGCCAGCCCTGGCATTTCGTGGTCGTGGACGACAGGGCCACCCTCGACCGCATCGCCGCCGAGCACCCCTACGCCAAGATGGCCGCCGACGCGCCGCTGGCCGTCGTCGTCTGCGGCGACCTCGACGCCGAAAAAACCAGGGGCTTCTGGGTGCAGGATTGTTCCGCCGCCACCCAGAACCTCATGCTCGCCGCCCGCGCCCTCGGCATAGGCAGCGTCTGGTGCGGGCTCCATCCCGTCGAGGACCGCGTCGCCCCTGTCCGCCGCATCCTCGGTCTTCCCGATAATATCATCCCCCTGAGCCTCGTCGTCATGGGCTACCCCGCGCAGGACTTCAGTCAGGCCGACCGCTATCAGGAAAACAAGGTGCACCATAACCACTGGTAGCAGCATGTTTTTTCCGGGGGAGGGGGAACCCCGCGTTCCGCTGTCGAGGCCCGTAACTCCGTGGGAGTTACGGGTACGGCTCGTCTGGGGGAGGGGGAACCCCCTTCGCTAGCGCGCAAGGGTGTTCCCCCTCCCCCAGGCCCCCACCCCTTCCCCCAACGCGCTTCATTGGCGAGGATGAAAAAGCGCTGTGGCGCAGGAGTCGTCCCTTCGTCTCCTTGTCCCCCGATGGCATGGATGAAAGGTGGGGGCTGCTCGCCACGCAAGCAAAGATCCCTGCCCGAAAAAACGTCCTGACGCCAAAGGCGGCCCGCAGGGCCGTGTCTGTTAGGGTCAGGACTCATTAAAGGTAAAAAATGACAATGGCAGCAATATGGATTGCCGAAAGGAATGTATGGGCACAG
>NZ_CALVHE010000129.1 GCF_944327235.1 uncultured Desulfovibrio sp. | reverse complement strand
GAGTAGACATGGTAACCTCCGTCTCCATACCTACTCTTTTTTGAAGCGTATGGAAATAATGAGTCCTGACCCTAGGGGATATTTGTATTGGTAATTATAATATTGACAGTAATGCAAATCTCCTGGGCTTTGATTCCAGTCAATATGATGGCTCAAATCTCAATAGCGGGCCAAATACGTATGATCAGGGAAAAACACTTAAGTATTCAACGTATAACGGGATGGTGATCGGCTACAGCGGCGATGGGGAAAGCCATGATGCTGTGCCCAATAATGGAAAGCCCTCCATTTATGATTATGAAGTGCTGACTATTGATGAAGCGACCGAAGATTTGATCGTCTGGTTTCCGCAATACGCTGCTACAGCTATCCAGGCATATTACAATTTGCCGGATCAGCAAGGCGTGCCGGACCCGCCTGGCCCGGGCGATCCGCCCCTGAATCAAAACCCGGCGGGCGACATCATTTCCATCAAGACGCAGGAACTCGCCCAGCGGACCTTGGATCGGCTGGATAACGCCATCGTCCGCAAGGATCAGGTCCGTGCGCATCTTGGCGCGATGCAGAATCGGCTGGAAAATACGGTGACCAACCTCAGCGTGCAGGCTGAGAGCCTGCAGGCGGCGGAATCCCGCATCTCGGATGTGGACGTGGCCACGGAGATGACCACCTTTGTGCGCAATCAGGTGCTCACCCAGTCGGCCACCTCCATGCTGGCGCAGGCCAATGCCTTCCCGCACATGCTCTTGCAACTCTTGCAGGGATAGGGGGCAGACGGCGTACGGCCAGTGAGAGCGTTTCCACGGGGGAATGGGCGGCGCAGTGTTGCCGCCTCGCATCTTGCCTTTTTTCAAAGGCAAGATGCTCTATGCCAGCGCGGTCAGATCGTAGGTGGCGTGCTCCACGATGTCGGCTTCCACCAGCGCGCCGGGCTGGACGCCTGGCCCGCTCACATAGGTGAGGCCGTCCACTTCCGGAGCCTGGAACCAGACGCGGCCGGTATGCAGGCCCGGCCATTCGGGATGCGGGGCATCCACCAGCACGTCCAGACGCTGCCCCACCTGCGCGGCAAGCAGGCTCTCGCTGATCTCGGCCTGAAGTTCCATAAGCGTGGCGCGGCGGCGCTCCTTGACCTCATCGGGGACCTGATCGGGCATGGCGGCCGCGGGCGTGCCTTCTTCCGGCTGATAGGCAAAGACGCCGAGCTGCTGGAAGCGGGCATCCTCCACAAAGCGGCACAGCTCTTCAAAATGTTCTTCCGTCTCGCCGGGATAGCCCACGATGAAGGTCGTCCGCAGGGCGGCCTCCGGCAGATGCTCACGCACCGTCTCCAGCACATGGCGGGGATTGCGGGCAAAGGGGCGGCCCATGCGGGACAGCACGTCGGGATGAGCGTGCTGGAGAGGGATATCCAGATAGGGGAGCAGGGGGCGTCCGGCTTCACGCAGGAAGCGCAGGAAGTCCGGCGTGATGCCCGTGGGATAGAGGTAGAGCAGGCGCAACCAGGCCAGCCCGTCCAGCGGCAGGAGGCTTTCCAGCAGGGAGCGCAGGTCCCGCGGCGGGGCGAAGTCGCTGCCCCAGGCGCTGCTGTCCTGCGCTACGAGCACGATCTCGCGCACGCCCTGGGCCAGCAGGTCGCGGGCCTCTTCGCACAGGGTGGCGGCAGGCGTGGAGCGCAGCCCGCCGCGGATGGAGGGGATGGTGCAGAAGGCGCAGGCATGGCGGCAGCCTTCACCGATCTTGAGCCAGGCATAGGAGGGGCCGGTGGACAACAAGCGCCCCGGCACGGGGGCCTCGTGCAGGGCAAGGGCCTGCGTCAACATGGCGGGCCACTGGTCCAGACGGTCGGTGGGCAGCCAGAGGTCCACTTCCGGCAGCTCGGCGGCCAGCTCGGCGGCGCCGTAGCGGCCGACCATGCAGCCGCCCACCGCCAGCAGGGGACGCCGTTTGAGGGCGCTGAGGCGTTCGATCATCTCAAGGATGTTGCGGACGGATTCCCGAACGGCCGGTTCGATGAAACCGCAGGTATTGATGAAGACCAACCGGGCGTGGCCCGGATGGGCAACACTGCGGACGGGCAGTCCCAGCGAGCCGAGGAGGTGCTCCGTATCCACGCGATTCTTGGGACAGCCGAGGCTCAGGGACCAGACGGGCAGGGTGGCGGTATGCTGTTTCATGGCGACATGCTAGCCGCAGGCCGGGATTTTGTCATCCGCCATTTTTCTTGCACAGCGGCAGCGCTTGGGCTAGGGTCGAAGCACGGAAAAATGGTATCCGTCTGCCGTGAGCCCGCGGAACGGGCATTCCCGGCAAATTTTTTTTCACGGGAAAGGAGGCGCTGCCGACACCGCGCCGCGCACTCGCTCCCGGAGGGACGGCATGTCCGAACAGCTTCTTGCACATCCCGCTTGTTCCCAGTCGCATATCTGTCAGAGTAACGGGCATTTTTGTCCATCCGTGCTGCGGCAGCTCTATGATGTCGTGCTGCTGGTGGATGTCCTGAAACAGACGGTGGCTCTGACCGAGAGCAACGGCCATTTCCCCTTGCAGCTCCCGGAACCGGCCACGCCGGACAGCTTGCTGGATCGTCTGGTGGACCCCGCCGACGCCGGGGCCTTGCGGGCCATGCTGGCTCCGGCCGTCTGGAGGCAGTTGCAGCTCGGCGGTGAGACACGCCTTGTGCAGGCCCGATGTCGCCTGCCTGACGGCCGCCGGGTGAGCATGGAGTTCTTCGTCTATCCCCTGCCGGAAAATGAAGGCGAGGGCAGGTTCCTGCTGGGGCTGCGGCAGGCGCGCCACATCATCCGCACGCAGACGGAAGCCGTCCTGCCGAAGTGCTGTCGTTACTGCGAGGCCGTCCGCTTCCGCACGGCGCTGGCCAGCACCCGTACGCTGGTCTTTGAATGGCGCGCGCCGCTCGAGCTGACCTATGTCTCGTCGAAGATCCTGCAGGATTTTGCCGGGAACTACGACGGGCGCCATATCTTCGTGGTCTGGCTGGCGGACGACGTGGTGCATGTCGATGACAGGCATATCCTGGAGGACTGCCTGCACTGCCTGCAGAGGGGAGAGGCCGGGGGCGGCGAATTCCGCCTGCGGCTCAGGAACAGGGAGAATCACTTCAGCTGGCATCAGGTGGCATGGCTCTGTACGGGCGAAGAGGCGGACCGGCGTTTCATCGCCACCATCCATAATGTGGACAAGGCCGTACGCGACGAGCACAATCTGCGTTTACGGGATGCCTACGACGAGCTGACGGGCGTCCCCAACATGGGGACGTTCTGCGCGCAGGCGCAGATGCTGCTGCGCGAGCCTGTGCCCCATGCCATCGTCTGCTTCGATGTGGGCAGCTTCAAGCATATCAATAAAAAGCATTCCTATGAGGAGGGCAACCGCCTTTTGCGGGCCATAGCCTTCATCGCCTCCGGGATGCTGCAGCGGGGGGACCTCATCGGCCATGTGGCCGTAGACATCTTCGTGGTCTGCCTGCGGGGCGGCAAGGACCGGGCGCGGCATTTCGTGGCCGGAGTATGCGATACCCTGCATCATGGCTATTCCAGCAAGATGGACGTGCGCCTCTATTTCGGCACGCGCATCGTCGAACCGGGAGAGGACGGACAGGTCCGCCAGTTCTACGATCAGGCGCGCGAGGCTCTCAAGACCGTCAAGGGCAGCTATCTGCGCCACCATGCCTTTTACGACGCGAGCCTCGGCCGCAAGCTCGATTGCGAGCATCTTGTGGAAAGCAATATGGTCGAGGGCATCGTGCAGCATCAGTTCGTGCCCTTTTTCCAGCCGCGCATCAGTATGCACAGCGGGGAACTGGTGGGGGCCGAAGTGCTGGCGCGCTGGCAGCAGAGCCCGGACGTGCAGATATCGCCGGACAATTTCGTGCCTTTATTCGAGCGGAACGGTTTCATCGTGCGCTTCGATCATTACATGTGGGAATGCGCCTGCCGTCAGCTGCGGGCTTGGCTGGATCAGGACCTGACGCCGCCGCGCCTGTCGCTCAACGTTTCCCGCATCCATTTTCAGGATGCGGGCATTGCGGACTTCCTGCTCGGTCTGCTGGACAGTTACCATGTGCCGCCGTCACTGCTGGAACTGGAGCTGACCGAAAGCGCCTTTGTGGGCAATGAGATGCACGCCCGGCCCACCATGGACCGCCTGCGTGAGGCGGGACTGACCTTTTCCATCGACGACTTCGGCACGGGCTTCTCTTCCATCACCACGCTCTGCCTGCTGCCCTTCGACGTGCTCAAGCTGGACAAGGGCCTGCTGGTCAACTGTCTGAGCAATCCGCGGATGCGTACCCTGCTGCATCATCTGGTGCCGCTGGGGCGGGAGATGGGCATGGAAGTGGTGGCCGAAGGCGTGGAAACGGTGGATCAGGCCCGCTTCCTCATGGAATGCGGCTGCGATCAGGCGCAGGGTTTCCTCTTTTCCCGTCCGCTGGCGGCGGAGGACTTCACGCGGCGCTGTCTGGAGGTCGAAGGGCCATCCACGTCGCCGTTGCGGGACGAACGCGCGGCCGAGGAAGGCGAAGCTCCTGCCGCGCCCCGGCCATAGAGTCTTTTCCGTTCGGGCCGTTTCGCGCTTTCACCCTATACGACCTGTCGTTTCGCGGAAAAAACGCGGTTTTTCCGCTCATGTTTGGCCGGGCGGCGCTGTGCTACAGCCTCGCGTTTTCCCTTTTTCAACGGCAAAACGCTCTAGACAGTGTCGTCAAATTATATTTGCCCACAAAGATATGCATCTAATTTGAACGGCGGCAAGAAAAGAGGCG
>NZ_CALVHE010000128.1 GCF_944327235.1 uncultured Desulfovibrio sp. | reverse complement strand
GAATGCTTTTCTCCATCTCAAGCGCTGGCGAGGAATTGCCACACGGTATGCCAAAAGATGCGCCTCTTTTCTTGCCGACGTTCAAATTAGATGCATATCTTTGTGGGCAAACATAATTTGACGACACTATCTAGGGCATTTTCAGGTTGAAAGGCCTTGCGCTTCACGCCATACGGCCTGTCGTTTCGCGGAAAAAACGCGGTTTTTCCACTTGGTTTTGGCCGGTTGGCGCTGTGCCGCCGCCTCGCGTTTTGCCTTTTTAAAGACAAAACGTGTCACATGGCACGGCCGCCATACGTACCTGATGCGGAATCTTGCCCGGTACGGTGTGGAGGAGAGAGTCCGACACCGCCCGATGATGTGACGTAGTGTGAGACCGGGATGTCTTGACGCAATGTGGAAATTTTTCTACATAGAAGGGGAAAAATTTGTATGCGGAGTGACCGGATATGCCTAGTTTCCCCCCATACCTGCTCTCTCTCTCTCTCTCTCTCTCTCTCTCTCTTGCTGAAATAAACAGCGTCAGGGGCCAGTCGTCCTGCCGCCCAGTCGGCCGCCGCTGCGGGCGTGCAACCTCGGTCGGTCTGACGCTCACTGCTTTGTGCAGGCGCGTGGAGCAGGATCGTAAAGAGCGCAGGCTTGGTACGGTCTTTCCCGCCTGTTGCGCGCATCCCTCCGTCCTTATCGGACAGGAGAGGGCAGCCGCATGAGTCCTCTGTCCGTCAATCACAATCTCATGGCCTATGGCGTATCCCGTCAGTTGTCGGCGCATTACGACATGCTGGCGGACTCCGTGCGTCGCCTCTCCACCGGTCTGCGGGTGGAACGGGCAGCTGACGATGCGGCGGGGCTGGCCATCCGCGAGCTCATGCGGGCGGACATCCGGGCCCTGGGGCAGGGCGCACGCAACGCCAATGACGCTATCTCGCTCATCCGGACGGCGGACGGGGCCTTGCAGATCATCGACGAGAAGCTCATCCGCATGAAGGAGCTGGCCGAGCAGGCGGCCACCGGCACCTACGACTCCACGCAACGTCTCATCATCAACAGCGAATTCCAGCAAATGGCCTCGGAGATAGACCGCATCGCCAAGGCCACAGATTTCAACGGTGTGAAGCTGCTGGACGGCTCCCTTTCCGGCCAGCATGACGGTACCGGCGCGGGCAGCGCGGACGGTCTCTCCTCCACCGGGGCGCTCAAGGTGCACTTCGGTACGGCCAACGACAGCGCGGAGGACTATTACTATGTGGATATCGGAGACGCCACCCTTGCCGGTCTTGGCCTGCGCGAGGGCGCAACCGGGGGAGGTGGCGCAGGGGAAGGAGGAAAATTCGGAAATGTGCCCATTCTAGGGAATAAAATCCACCAAAATACGACGCAAGAATTTACGTCTGGCCAAATCTCATTTGCAATCATTCCTTCAGGAACAAAAAATATATCAATTACTATTGATGATTGCAGTCAAAATGATGATATACAAATTTTTACACGAGAGGGAAAACATTTATCAGGAGTAAAGCTATACGGTCCTGGCTGGAATAGCATGTTTACTAAAGATAACGGATTTCTTGCAAATGCTGCATATGATTCATCAAATTTAAATGGAAAAGATGGTGATATAACATTTCAAGGCTCAGATGTCTTTGAAAATTTTACTGTTGATGGGATGAATTTTAAGTATACAGGTAGCGATGCTGATCCATTTCCAGCAACTAGAAATCGTTTTGAAAAATTACAAATTGATAATGTTACAGAAGATCTCGTCATCATGGTCATAGGACAAGGGCGATTTACGATCAACGCTAGCTGGACGGCCATGCCCGGCGCGGGTGGTTTCGTACCTGGCGACCCCAACGGCGACATCATCTCCATCAGCACTCAGGAACTCGCCCAGCGAGCCTTGAACCGGCTGGACAACGCCATCGTCCGCAAGGATCAGATACGCGCCCACTTGGGCGCGACGTAGAATCGGCTGGAAAATACGGTGACCAACCTCAACGTGCAGGCCGAGAGTCTGCAGGCCGCCGAGTCCCGTATCTCGGATGTGGATGTAGCCACGGAGATGACGACATTCGTCCGCAACCAGGTACTTACCCAATCCGCCACCTCCATGCTGGCGCAGGCAAACGCCTTCCCGCATATGCTCTTGCAGCTCTTGAAAGGGTAGGGGCGGGCCGGTCGGCGCTGTGCCGCCGCCTCGCGTTGTGTCTTTTTCAAAGGCAAAACGCTCATGTGGTGAGAGCGGTGACGTCTGTTTGTTGTATCCCCTGCCTTGAAAGAGGGAAACGAAAAAAGCCCCTCCGCATACGCGGAAGGGCTTTTTTCATGCATTCGGTGGATGAGGCGTCTACAGGCAGCTCAGAGCTTCCATATCTTCGCTGGAGAGCAGGCGGTCCAGATCCAGCATGATCAGCAGACGGTCCTGCAGCTTGCCGACGCCGCTCACATAGTCGGACTCCACCCCCGCGACCACCGGTGGCGGCGGTTCCACCGTACTGGCCGGTATGCGGAGCACCTCGGAAACGGCATCCACCACAAAACCCACAATGATGTTATTGATTTCGATGACGATGATGCGCGTATTCTTGTCATGCCCACGAGGCGCGAGCCCAAACCGGCGACGCAGGTCGATGATGGGGATCACCTTGCCGCGCAAATTGATGACGCCTTCCACAAAGTCGGGCGCTCGCGGCACCTTGGTGATTTCCATGGTGCGGATGATCTCCTGCACCTTCAGGATGTTGACGCCGAACTCTTCCTCTCCGATGCTGAACGTCACGAGCTGGAGGAGCTGGTCATCCTGCTTTTTCTGATTCAAATCCATAGCTGCTCCTTGTGGGAAAAGCGTACCTAACCTTTGCTTTTCCTTATCGTCAGCCGCGGGCAAAGGCATAGGGCAACAGCAAAAAATAATCCTTTCCCGGCAGGAGCGCTTTCCCGCCTGCCGCCTGGCGTTTCCGGGGAAAAAACGCGGTTTTCCGCTTGGTTTGGGTCGGGCGGCATCGTGGCGCCGCCTCGCAAGTTGTCTTTTTCAAAGGCAACATGCGCTAAAAGCGCGCTGGGGAAGGGATGGGGGTTGGGGGAAGGGGAACCCCTCTCGCGCCGGCGGCGACCGAAAGGCAACCGCTGGCCGTGCCTGTTAGGCCGCAAGGCCTTACAGGCATCGACAGCAGAGCGGAGGGGTTCCCCTTCCCCCAAAAACAAGCAGGGAAAGTGCCGTCAGCTTCTACACCATGCGCGTGATGATATCCATGCGCTCGCCGGGCAGCAGCTTGATGGGCGGCACGTCGATGAGCGTGTGGCAGCCGGCTTCCATGCGCGTGGCCGCACGTGCGCAGGAGACGAGGATCTGCGCCGTGAGGGCGGGGTTGTTGATGCGCATGTCGAATTTGAGGATCTGGTTGTCCGTCATGCCGGATGCGCCGGTGCGCTCCATGAGGACGCCGTGGGACTGGTCGGCCACGAAGGAAAGTTCCTGACGGTCGCGGCACTGGCGCACATCCAGCGGATCATGGGCAAAGTAGTCGTCGGCCTTGATGCGGGCCGTCACGTCAGCCAGGTTCTGTCCTTCTTCCAGCACCACATAGACAAGGCGGGAATGACGACCGCCGCCCACGGGGATGGTGATGGATACGGCATCGGCCACGCCCTCGATGGCGCGGGCAGCCACGGAATGTCCCATGCTGCGGCCGCGGCCGAAATTGGTGAAGGTCACGCCCGTGGGGGCCATGGCTTCAAAAAGTGCGCGCATGACCGAGTCCGTGCCGGGGTCCCAGCCCGCCGCGGTGATGCTCACGGCCTTGCCGGTGCGGGCCGCCTTGTCCAGACGGGCCACGCTCTGCGGGATGTCGGTATGCACGTCGAAGCTGTCCACGCAGTTGTATCCCTTGAGCAGGAAGGCTTCCGCCGTGTCGGGGATGCTGCGGGAGGGGCCGCAGAGGGCGATGACGTCCGGGCGGCCCTGCGCCGCTTCCAGATCGGCAAGGCTGGCATATTCCGGCAGTCCGCGCAGGTCCTGCGCGCGGGTTCCCAGCGAATCGGCACGGCGGATGACGCCGAGGCAGCGGCAGTCAGGGGCCGCCAGGGCGGCTTCCACTACTTTGCAGCCGATATTGCCCAGACTGTGCACGGCAAGCGTAAATTCTTTCATGGTCATTCCTTTGGAAAAATGTCGGAAAAAATCCGCCGGAGCGGCGGAAAGTTTTTTGTAGGGGCAAGAGCCGTACCGCGTCAAGAGACGGGGAGACGTTCGTGCCCGAAAGAAAACGCGGGGAGCCGTCCGTGCGACGGGCTCCCCGCGTGGGGATCACAATGTCGTGGCTTCCGGTTCCCCGGCATCAGGCGCGGGCTCCGCGGCTTCCGGGGCCGTCGGGGCATCCCGATCCTCTGTGGCCGCTCCGTCGGGATCGGCGGCAGGGGGCGTCTGCCTGTCGGGGACGACCGCGCCATCCGCCGGAGCCATACCGTCCCCTCTGAGCGTGGACTGCCCGGCGGGCTTGTCCTCCGTCGTCCCGGCGGGCGCGGCTTCCGGCTTTTCCGCCTTTTCCGTTGCGGCGGGGGCTTCGGCAGAGGGCTCGCCTGCCGGTTCGGCGGTCGGGGCCTGATCGGCGGGCGTCGCGGAGGCATTCGGCGCAGCGGCGCTGTCGGAAGAAGCGGGCGTATCGGTGGACGTTTCCGCCGGATCGGCGGACGTCGCCGGGCTTTCCGGCGTGTCCGCGCTACCGGACGCGCCACCGTCGGCGGGCGGCAGGGTCTTCAGGTCGATGGGGGCCGGATACCACGGCGGCAGGGGCTTTTCATTCCGCTGC
>NZ_CALVHE010000127.1 GCF_944327235.1 uncultured Desulfovibrio sp. | reverse complement strand
GGAGGTGTTCCCCTTCCCCCCAAGCCCCCCATCCCTTCCCCAGCGCGCTTTTACCGGGGAAGAGTCAGGTACACGAGGCACTCTCGTCCCAAAAGCAAGCGGTGTGCATACAGTCTGCTTTGCTTATCTATTGAAATTGGTTGCAAAATTTGTGTTGACAGGCCCTAGCGGGCGCGGGCCGTTCCGGCGTGGCGCTGCAACCCCAGCTCGATGAGGCGTTCCAGCAGCTGGCCGAAGTCGAGCCCCGCGACGGCCGCTTCTTGCGGCACGAGGCTCGTGGGCGTCATGCCCGGCAGAGTATTGACCTCCAGCAGATGGAGGCTGTTGTCCGCGCCGAGGATGAAGTCCGCCCGGCTGTACCCGGCAAGTCCCAGGGCCTTGTGCGCGGCCAGCGCGATGCGCCGCACGTCGGCGGTCACCTCGTCGGGCAGAGGCGCGGGGCAGAGCTCGCGAGCGCCGCCCTTGGCGTACTTGCTCGTGAAATCAAAGAATTCCCCGGCCACAGGCTCGATGAGGATTGGGGCCAGGGCCTCTTCGCCAAGGACGCCGCAGGTCACTTCCCGTCCGGTGAGCTGGGGCTCGATGATGGCGCATTCCCCGGCGTTGAAGATCTCGTCAAGGATGGGCGCGAGTTCTTCCCGGTCGGCGGCCCGCCCCAGATGCAGGGAAGATCCGCCGGTATTGCTCTTGGCGAATACCGGCCAGCCGAAGGGCGGTTCCCAGTCGGCGTCGGGACGCCGCGTCAACAGGACCCAGTCGGCTGTGGGCAGTCCCGCCTGTCGGAAGATCTGCTTGGCGGCCGCCTTGTTGAGGGCCAGGAAGGAACCGGCCGGGCCGGATCCCTGATAAGGGCAGTGGACACGTTCCAGCATGGCCTGCACAAGGCCGTCCTCACCCGGTGCGCCGTGCAGGTTGATGAGGGCAAAATCGTGCGTCTGAGCGCATTCCAGGAGATGGTCGAACTGGTCCAGCAGGTCGAAGAAGGTGACGCTGTGTCCGCGTTGTTCCAGCGCCGCCTGCATACCGCGCGCGCCTATCAGCGATATTTCCCGTTCAGAGGACCAGCCGCCCGCAATCAAAAGAATCTTCATGTAATGAGCACCCCAGATGCGCCTCGAAAGCGCGTTCGATGATGAGTCCCTGCTGTCGGGAGGCCTCTATGCCCGCCCGGGCGGCTTCGGTGCGCCCGTAGCGCTCCAGCAGATCGGCAAAGCGTTCGTCCAGCGTGACGCACTGGTCGTGCCGGGTGCGCTTGTCGGCATACAGGATGAAAAAAGGCAGCGTGCACAGGCGCGCGCCGTCGTCCACAGGAATGCGCCACGGCCAGTGGACATGCAGCATGACGCCTTGGGCCACGGCAAAATGGCGCGTTTCGGCCACCACCCAGCTCGCGCCGAGGTGGGCATGTCCCGCTCCATACTGGATGCTGTAGGCCTTGGCCAGATCATGCAGGAGACCGGCCGCCCGCACTTGCGCCACGTCCACGGCGAAGCCGCGCGCAAGCGCCCGCTCGGCCAGCGTGCAGGCGATGTGCGCCACGACCTTGCAATGGCGGCGGATATGGGGCGGCATGGCGTATTTTTCCCACAGGGCCGCGCAGGCGGCCTCATCGGGCGCGGGCGGTTGCGGCATGGCGACCGCAAGCGTCGGTTCCGGCAGATGCGAATACGGATGGGCGAAAAGAGGCCCGTTGTCGCTGGGAGGCATGAGCACTGACATGGGCGGCAGTATGCCACTGCCTTGCCGCCTTGGCAAGGAAAGGGGCGGGAGTCCGGGCCGGAGGCGGCATCCCTGCCCAAAGACCAAGGCCGCCCCGCGTGTTGCGGGACGGCCTCGACGGGAAGTGACCGGAACATCCGCGGTCCGTGTCATTCCGGCGGGAGCTAGGCTTCTCCCGCTGACAGGTGAACCGGTAAGATGCGGTAAACAGCCTTATCGGCAGGTCACTGGAGAACTTGAGAGAAAAAGGGACATTTTTTTTCTTTTTGTTTCCGCGTACGGGTGAGCCGCGCCGGGGATCAGCCGATAAGGCGGCTGGCGACCATGCCCGGCAGGGAATTGGCCTGCGCCAGCATGGAGACCGCCGCCTGCGTCAGGACTTGATTGCGGACGAAGGTCTGCATCTCCTGCGCCACATCCACGTCGGAGATGCGGGACTCGGAGGCGGCGATATTCTCGCTCTGGACCGTCAGGTTGGTGACGGTATTTTCCAGCCGGTTTTGCAGTCCTCCCAGATAGGTGCGGATCTCGGCATGTCGTTCCAGCGCTCCTTTGATGCGGGTCAGGCTCGTCTGGGCGTTGTTCTGGGTGGTGATGTCGGTATTGGCCAGGCCCAGTCCCGCCAGCGTGGCGTTGGACTTGTCGATGACGTAATAGTCCTCCGCGGAGTCGTTGCCCGTGCCGAAGTGGATGAGCACCTTGCCCGGCGCGGGATCGCCGGGTATGGCCGTCTGGGCGTCGGCCTGCGCGCCGTTGGGATTGTCCTTGACGCTCACGGGGCCGAAAACGACCCCGACGCCCATGTTGGACCAGCTGCCGATGACAAGGGTGCCGTTGCCGCCGACGTTGGCATTGGCGATATTGCCCACATCGTTGCCGTTGAGGATGACATGCAGGGCGTTGTCCGCCTCGATCCTCACCTCAAGAGCGTTGTTGCCGCCGTCGGCAACGCCGCTGACAGGCCCCTGGACGCTCTGGCCGCCGAGGGTGACCTCCAGTTCGCCCGTGGTGGTGACACGCGCGGAAAGATTGCCGAACTGGAAAAGCTCCGCATGAGCGCCCGCACCTGCCGTCAGCGCGGGATTGAAGCGCATGGAGATGCTGAAGCCGGCCCCTCCGTTGAGGTTCAGGTTGGCCGACACGTTGCCCAGCATGGAGTCCACGGTGGTCAGATTGCCGCCGCCCGCAAAGACAGTGCCGTTCTGGGTGAGATTGTTGCCGTTGCCGCTGCTGTCGGAAAGGTCGTTGAAGTTCCATTCCCCCACGGTCTGCTGCTGGAAACCGGCCATGCCGCCTGCGCCTGCCAGCAGCTTGATGCCGTTGAAGTCCGTGGCCAGGGCGATGCGCGTGATCTCCGAGCCCATGGCCTGGAATTCGCTGTCGATCATGAGCCGCTGTACGGAATCGTATGTGCCGGTGGCGGCCTGTTCGGCCAGTTCCTTCATACGGATGAGCTTTTCTTCGATGACGCCCAGCGCGCCGTCCATGGTCTGGATCATGGAAATGGCGTCATTGGCGTTGCGGACGCCCTGATGCAGCGCGCTGATGTCCGCGCGCATGAGCTCGCGTACGGCCAGTCCCGCGGGATCGTCGGCGGATTCCTCGATGCGCAGCCCGGAAGAAAGACGGCGCGTCGAATCCGACAGCGCCTGGAAATGGGCCGTGAGCGTATTGGCCACCTGACTGGCCGAGAGATTATGCAACAGGGAAATGGACATGTCGTGCTCCCCCAGTCCGTCAAGCCGGAGGGGGGAGCACGGCTTGTTAGAGCTGTTTGGCTACCAGATCTCCCAGAGCCAAGATGGTGTTGGCGTAGACGGTGGACTTGTTGTACCGCATGAGCAGGGCGTGTTGACGCTTGCGGTCTATGCCCGCTCTCCAGCCATGCTTATACAGGTAACAGGAAAGACTTGCAACTGCGTCGGGGATGGTGAACAGATCGACCCGCCCGTCCCCGTCGCCGTCCGCGCCGTATGACGTGATATTGGAGGGCATGAACTGGCACAGGCCCACCGCGCCGTAGATGGAGCCGGGCAGGTGTTCGGCGGGGACCTGATCGCGGAGCATGTGCTCCACGAGGGCGCGCGTTTCCTTATAGGCCCAGTCGGCACGCTGGGGCATGGTCTCCCGGAGCCAGTCCAGATGCTTTTCGTAGCCGGGGAGCTGCGGCAGCCACTGGCGGATGCTGTCCGGCTCGCGGCTCACGGCCATGCTGGCAAGGGTATAGAAGGCGTTCTCCTTGACGTCCCCCAGCACGCGGCCGAGGCGGGTCTCCACAAAGAGCAGGGCGACGGCCACATGGCGCGGCACGCCGTAGCGGCGCTGGGCCTCGGTGAAGGCCGCCGCGTTTTCCTTGACGAAATCGGCGCAGATGCGGGCGTTGGCTTCCGTCACGACGCCTTTGTAATATTGCTGGCGAGGTTTGCCGCTGGTCGGGGGAGCGGGCAGGAAGCGGCGGCGGTAGAGTTCCTTCATCTTGCGGCCCATGGGCGACTGGGTCGCCACGTCCGGCAGGGCGGCAAAGAGCGCCGTGACCTGCGGGCCGGAGATGCCGTCGGCCGCCAGACGTTGCAGGAGGGGCTGCCAGATGGCTGCGGGCGTCCCGTGGACGGCATTCACCGGAGGCAGCGGATCAGGCATGGCGCCTGAGGGGACAGGCAGCGCGCCGCCCGGCAGGCCGGAAACGGGGGTGGCCCCCGAAGGGGCCACCTGCTGGGAAGATAGAGTCTTTTCTTCCAGACGATCCGTGTCGGTCGCTTTTTCCGGGGCTTCCAGCACCGGCGTGCCGATGGGCACGGAACCGTCGTCGGCGGCCTGCGTGCCGCCGCAGGCGGCAAGGGCCAGAGTGCCCACGACCATGAGGACCAGAAGCGCACGCCTGTACAGTCGCATCATCACAACTCCTGCATGATCCAGATCACGCGCCCCAGCAGGCGTTTCTTGAGTTGCTGGGGAGTGAGCCGGGTTTCGGGGTACTGGGCGGATTCGGAGCGCAACAGATAGCCCTCCTGTTCCCCGTCCAGAAAGATCTTGCGTACCGTCACGCCTTCATGGGGCGCAAAGACGGCATAAAGCTTGCCGGAGACGATCTCCTGTTCGTTGCTGTCCACGCCGAAGTGGGCATTGGGCGGCAGCAGGGGCGTCATGTTGTCGCCGCTCATGCGAAAGATCATGAGCGCTTCCCGCTGTAGAGAGCCGGGGATGGCCAGCCGCCCCGCCGGAGAGAAGGCGGGCCGGGGCTTGCTGTCGCTGTAGGGACAGGACATGAGGAAGATGGGGCTGATGACGCAGCGGGATTGCGGATCTCCGAAGTGGGCCGGGTCTTCGGCCAGCCCTTCCGGCTTCTCGCTGGGCACAT
>NZ_CALVHE010000126.1 GCF_944327235.1 uncultured Desulfovibrio sp. | reverse complement strand
CTACTTGTTGTGCTTGTCCCACATGACGAAGAAGACCGATCCCACGATGAGCACGCAGGTCAGCAGGATACGCCAGGTAATGGTCTCGCCGCCGATCTGCCAGCCCAGAAAGACGCCGATGACCGGCACGACATATTCATAGGAGACGGCCGTGGCGATGGAGGCGTGAGTGAGCAGCCAGAAATAGGAATAATAGGCGATGATGGAGCCGCCCACGGTCAGCCAGCCGAAGGCAAGGAGTTCCGACGTGCCGACGGCCGCAAGACGCAGTTGCGCGGCTTCCCCGGAGCAGACGGCCACCAGCAGGGACTCCAGTCCGCCGCAGATGAGCAGGAGCGCGCAGGACTGCATTCCGGACAGGCCCGAGGCGTGAGGAAAGCGCCGGGAGATGAGCGTCCCGGCCACCCAGCCCAGCGTGGCGGAAAAGACCCAGATCATGCCGGAAACGGAATTGACCGCCTCCACGGGCTGGCCGCCCTGCGCCGCGGCCTTGCCGAGGGTGAGCAGCAGCAGGCCGGTCCCGCCGCCCAGCAGGCCGACGCACTGCATGAGGGTGGGGCGCTTTTCTCCGGCAAAGAGCCAGCCCGCCAGCAACATGCTGATGGGCGTGGAGGCCGTGATGATGGCCGCCGTGGACGAGGTGATGCCCTGTTGCCCTCTGGCCAGGAAGCCACTGGCCATGAGCACCATGAAAATGGCCAGCCACGTCGCATGGCGCATGTCCGCCCATGCGGGACGCCGCCAGCGGCCGGTGAGGAGCAGCAGCAGGGCCAGCAACAGACCGCCGCAGAGCATACGGACGCCGCAGAGCGTGAACGGTCCGCAAGCGTGCATACACAGCTTGAGGCAGATGTAGGTCGATCCCCACGAGATGTAGAGCAGGAAGAGGTTGAAAAGGATCTTTATGCCTTTGGGGGAGATTTGCATGAGCGGCCTCGCATGATGCCTGACAGCCGTCCGTACGCTGGAGCCTCCCGACCCTGGCGTCGGGCCACATCATCCAGCCTGCTGTCCAACTACCTTTTTCGGGGCGCGTCGTTGTGGGAAAGATCGGTCTCGCGGCATGTCGATGCGGCTGTCCCGATCGTCTCCCGACGCCATGCCCCGCGCAACGTCCTGCGTTTGGCGGACGGCATCCTTATGGGCCCCGAACCTAGCCGTTCCCCCGGCGGCGGTCAAGAGACGGGCCAGAGAACGCTTGGCAGATGTCCGTGCCCGTGCTAGAGAAAGAGCATCAGGGGTAGGTCTATGGATAATACTGCTTTTCACAACGCCTTCCAGGAGTTCATCAGCCGCAAGGGGATGAACGCCACGGCGCAACGGCGCATCATCGCTGAGGTTTTCTTTCGCTTTCCCGGCCACCACTCGCTGGAGGAATTCTACCAGCGCGTCCAGCAGCAGGATTCGAGCATCGGCCAGACCACGGTCTACCGGACGCTCAAGCTGCTCTGCGAAGCCGGGCTGGCCATGGAGATCCACTTCAGCGACGGTATCGCCCGCTACGAACTTGCCGCTTCGGACAGCCACCACGATCACATGGTCTGCGTCGCCTGCGGCAAGGTCATCGAGATCTATGATCCGCGCATCGAGAAGATCCAGCACGAGCTGGCCCGCAAGTACGATTTCCTGTTGCGCGGTCATGTGCATAATCTGTATGGCGTCTGTTCGGCCTGCGCCGCGCGGGAAGAGCGCGAGCGGCAGAAGGACGCCGCACCCGACGCCGCGCTGGGGACAGATGGATAGAATTTGACATTCGTTTTCATTTATGCCATCCAGTCATCACAGGAGGCTGGATCGTATGGAAACGTTGTTTGTTGCTCTTATCGTCCTTGGCGCGCTGGCGTACATGGGGCGAAAGTTTTACAAAGCCGTGACCGCTCGCGGCAGGGGGAGCTGCGGCTGCGGTTCCTGCCGCTGCGGCGAGGCGGAAGGTCCGTCGCCCTGCGCCGCTGGGGCGGACCGCAAGTCAGCGACGCCTCCCTGCTGCTCGCGGCAGCGGTGAGCGGCAGGCGTCGGGAACGCCCAGCGCGGGCGAGATATCCGCACATACCGGGACGTCCAGGGGGCGTCCCTTTTTTGTCGTCCGGCGGGCGGGAAAGGTGCGCCATCACGGTACGGGGCCGCTGTGTGATCCCTCCGTCCGGTGTTCGCGCCGTGCCGCGACTCGCAGGAGCGCGTCGAGTATTTAACGCGTTTTGCCTTTGAAAAAAAGTAAGACGCGAGGTGGCCACAGCGCCATCCGTCGTAAACCAAGCGGAAAAACAGCCTTTTCTACGAAACGACAGACCGTATGGTTTGGAACGCAAGTCGTTCCGACCTGAAAGATCCTAGAGCGGATTCGCATTGAAATCGTGTCCAATCTCCATGCTGACGCTGCCCTCACACTACGGAAAAAGCGTGGTTTTTCCGTGTGTTCGGTTGCGGGTAGTCGCTCTCGCGACTACCAGAGCAATCCACATTTTCAATGTGGAATTGCTCTAAGTATGCACATGCGGCACATGGCCGCAGGGATGCGCATGTCGGTGGACATGGTCAAGGCTGGGAGCATCCGTGATGAGGCGGCCGTCCTCGATGGTCATGAAGCGGCGGCTCACCCGCTGGAGGAAATCCCAGTCGTGAGAAATGGTGATGCGTGCGGTGGGCAGCCCGACGAGGATGTCCAGCAGACGCTGACGGGCCGACATATCCAGCGCATTGGTGGGCTCGTCCAGCAGGAGGGCTTGCGGCTGCATGGCCAGCACGCCCGCCAGGGAGACGAGTTTTTTTTCCCCGCCGGAAAGCGCGTGCGTCTGCCTGTCGGCAAAGCCGTCGAGCCCGAGACGGGCAAGGGTCTCCAGAGCCCGCTGCCGGGCGTCGTCCGGGGAGAGTCCCAGATTGAGCGGCCCAAAGGCCACGTCCTCAAGAACAGTGGGAAAGAAGAGCTGGTCCTCGGCATGTTGGAGCACGAAACCCACCGCACAGCGCAGGGGATGGAAATCCGCCTCGCTGCGCAGGAGCTTTCCCTCGAAACGCACGCCGCCCCGCGCTGCCTTGTGCAGGCCCGTGATGCCGCGCAAGAGCGTGGTCTTGCCGCAGCCGTTGGGCCCGTACAGCCCGATGTGCTCACCAGGATACAGACAGAAATCCATGTCCCGGAGCAGGGGCTCGGCACATCCTTCATGGACAAGCGTCAGATTTTCCAGACAAAAAAGAGGCGGATCGTTGTTCATCGAAGCTCCAACCAGCAAAGGACAGCCATGGCCGCGCCCATGATCGCCATGAAAATGGCGTCGCGGGCATGGGCCTGAAAGGGCGTCACGCAGAAAAATCGTTGCCGGAAGCCGCGTAGCAGCATAGCCTCATGGACGCGTTGGGCCCTGTCCAGCCCGCGCAGCAGCAGGATGCCCAGCAGCGAGGCGAGCGTGCGATAGCTGTGGAGCGACGTACGGGCACGAAAGCCGCGCAATCTGGCGGCGGCAAGCAGGGTGCGCCATTCTTCCGCGATGTCATGGACATAGCGACCAGCGAACACCAGCAGGAAAACGATCTTGTCCGGGCAGTGGAGGCGCTGGAGCGCGTATCCGGCCGTGGAAACGGGCATGGTGGCTGCCAGTGCCAGAAAGAAGAAAACAAGCGCGTTGGATTTGGCCCAGAGCACCAGAGCAAGAGCCAGCCCCTGACGGCTGGCGGCAAGGGGGCCCCACTGCCAGACGGTGTCGCCGGACAGACTGAAGGGCGTCAGCAGGCAGAGGAACAGCAAAAAGACATTGACCGCCAGCAGCCGCCGCAAGGCCGTCCTCCACGGCGGCCGGGAAAGCAGCAGCAAGAACGCGCCCACGATCAGGCCATAGAGGGCCGCCGTGCGCGTCTGCACGAGCGCAAGACAGACAGAGCAGCCTGCCGCCGTTGCCAGACGCACGCGGGGATCGAGCCTGTGCAGCAGGCTGTGACCGTGGGCGAAAGGCTGGGCAAACATGGTCGGCCTCGCGGAGGTCAGCTGAGACGGCGGGCAGGACAGGCGAAGGGCAAGATGCCGGGCCGCACTCGTACCAGAAAGTTGACCACGAAGAGGGTGAGGCAGCCCTCGGCCAGCATGATGGGCAGATGCGCCAGCAGGACGAGACGGGCAGCGGTGTGGAACGCCTCTCCCGACAGGGCCAGCGCCAAGGCCGTCAGCAGACCGGCCGCCAGCACGCCCACCGCGCCGCCCAGAAAGCCGCCCAGCAGTGGGCCGTAGTGCGGCAGGCGGCAGCAGCAGCGGCAAAGATAGTGCGCCAGGATGCCGCCCATCCCCATGGTCGCCACATTGACGCCCAGCACCGTGACCCCGCCGAACTGGAACAGCAGGGCCTGCAGCAGCAGGGCCACCAGCAGAGCCGGGAAGACGGCCCAGCCCAGCAGCACGCCCAGCAGGCCATTGAGGATCAGATGGGCGCTGCCGAGCCCTACCGGCACATGGACGAGCGAGCCGACAAAAAAGACGGCGCTCAGGATGGCCACCCGCATGAGCCTGTCATAATCCACGCGGCGCAGACCGGCCCAGACGCCGGCGGCCGCCACTACGGCCCCACCGGTCAGGACGGCGGGAGAAAGGACCCCTTCGGAGATATGCATGGTTTCACGCCCCTCTGCGAATTGCCGGCAGCGTGAAGGCTACCGGTGAGAGGATGCGTAGCACGAAATTTGAAAAGGTGGCAAGAAATTTTCCTACCGCCCTCTGCCCTCCGGAGGAATGGCAGAGCTTCCCCACAGGTAGCCCGGAAATTCTTTGCCGGACATCCCGAGGTTTCGCGGGCAGAGCCTTCCGCAGGGATCCGGCGGGACGAACCCGCTGCAAGGAGGCTCCTTTTTTTCCCGCCGGACAGCGACGAGCGAGACCGTATCCGTCAGAGCCTGTAAACCCTGTCACGGTCATTTGAGGTCCCCGCAACCGACAGCAAACAGCGTCAACAGGTCCTGGAGCGGATTCGCATTGAAATCGTATCCAATCTCAATGCTGACGCTGCCCTCACACTACGGAAAAAGCGTGGTTTTTCCGTGTGTTCGGTTGCGGGTAGTCGCTCTCGCGACTACCAGAGCGATCCACATTTTCAATGTGGAATTGCTCTAGGTGTTGTGTTCCGATAGGTTGTTCACCCTTTCCTCATTCGATAAGTTGGAAGTTAGCAGACAAACCAACAAGC
>NZ_CALVHE010000125.1 GCF_944327235.1 uncultured Desulfovibrio sp. | reverse complement strand
AAAAGCGCGGCGGGGGGGGGGGGGGGGGGGGGGGGGGCGGGGGACCCCCCCCCCGCGCGGGGGGGGGGGTTCCCCTTCCCCCCAAACAAGCAGCGAATAGCGTCACAGGCTCTGTGAGGGCCGTACGGGAAGAGGGGCCTCAGCTGTTTTCCGGCTGGATGTCGTAGCTGTCGAGCTTGTCGTTGAGCGTGCTGATGAGGAGGGCCATGACGGCCGCAAGGCGGGCTTGTACGGCCAGGGCTTCCGCGTGCGGCTGGGCCGCGCCCGTCCGGCGGTAGAAGAGGGCGGGGCAGCCCTGCGGGCCGCCCTGGGCCAGCAGGGGCATGTAGGCGGCAAAGGGGCCGTCCACGAAGCGATCAAGGTCCGCGCGGGGCGCGTCCTCGTCCGTCGTGCGGTCGTCCGGGGCGGCCTCGGCTCGCGGAGGGGCGGCGTCGGCGTTTTCCGGGCGCAGGAGCTGATGGGTCTGGCGCAGGTAGGCCAGCACCACTTCCGAGGGCGCATGTTGCATGAGGGCCGCCGTCACGGCGGCATGGACGAAGGCCCGCCATTCCGTGCACAGGGCGGCGGCGTCCCGCTGGAGCAGTTCGGGCGGGAAGCCGCAGTGCCGGAGCATGTGCAGGATGGCGTCCTGTTCCGTATTCAGGGCAAAGAGGATGCAGGCGGCCCGCACGCCTTCGGCGGCGCTGAGGCGGCGGCGTTCAGGCACGGGGCGCTCCCTGCGCGTCCGCGCCGGCGGCTTTGTAGGCGGCATAGCCGCGGGCGCGCAGGCGGCAGGCGGGGCATTCGCCGCAGCCGTAGCCCCAGTCGTGGCGGACGCCGCGATCCCCGGCATAGCAGGTGTGGCTCTCTTCCACGATGGCGTCCACGAGCGCCGTGCCGCCGAGCTGTTCGGCAAGCTGCCAGGCCCCGCACTTGTCCAGCCACATGAGCGGCGTGTGGAGGACGTAATGGGCGTCCATGCCCAGATTGAGGGCAAGCTGGAGCGCCTTGATGCTGTCGTCCCGGCAGTCGGGATAGCCGGAGGAATCGCTTTGGCAGACGCCGAGCACCAGATGGCGGATGTCGCGCCCGTAGGCCCAGATGGCCGCCTGGAGGCCGAACAGCAGGTTGCGGCCCGGCACGAAGGTGTTGGGCAGGCCGTCGGCGGCGGTCGCGCCGAGGGGGGCGGCGTCCGGCGTCCCGGTGGCGGTCAGCGCGTTTTCGCCGCACTGGCGGTAGGTATCCAGGGTCAGCAGCACGTCCTCACCCAGACGCTCGGCCCAGCGGGGCGAAAGGGCGGCAAGGGCCTCCCGTACCCGGCGACGGCATTCCAGCTCGACGTGATGCCGCTGTCCGTAGTCGAAACCGAGCGTCAGCACCCGGCCGAAGCGGGCAAGGCTCCACGCGAGGCAGGTGGCGGAATCCTGTCCGCCGGAAAAGACCACCAGCGCGGTCTCCCGCGCAAGGGGCTGCTGGTCGGAGCGCTCGCGCATCATTTTTCCTCCGCGTCAGGCCAGGGATTGGTGCGGCGCACCGGGGCGTATCCGGCCAGAAAAGCGTCCATGAGCGTGCCGAAATGCACACGGTTGCGCGGCTTGATGCGCTGCGCGTCCGGCGAGGCGGCAGGGAAGAAGCGTCGGCTTTCCTTGTTGCCGGTATAGCTCTTGAGAGCAACGGGCTGGGTGAGCAGCCAGGCCCACATGCCGCGCCGTTCATGAATGGCGGTCGCCTGAAGGGATTTGAGCCAGGCCTGATAGTCCGGATCAAGATCGGCATGGGGATAGAAGAAGGCGGCCCCGGCTTCCAGCATAAGGGCATTGAGGGAGCGCCCGTCCGGCAGGCAGACGTCGGCAATGAGCCGTCCGTATTTGTCCTGCTGTTTGTCGGAGGGCTGATAGAGGACGACATCCTGTCCGCGGGAAAGTTCGTTGAGCAGTTCGCGCGCCTCGCGGGCATAGTATTGCGGCTGTTTGCCGCGCCTGCCCATTTCCGGCGTGTCGATGCCCGCCAGCCGGACGGTACGGCGGCTGGTGAGCTTGAGGGTGTCCCCGTCCAGACAGGCGGCCACGGCAGCCTCCGGGGCGGCCGCATGGGGCGGCAGGACGGGGCGTTGTGCGGCGGGGACTTCCTGAGCGTCGGCAACGTCTTCGGGGGCGCTGTCCCGGGCGTCGGCAACAAGTGCCGCGCCGGACGGCGGGGCCTGATCCCGCGCCATGACGGGAGAGGCGCAGAGCAGGGCGGCAAGCAGGAGCGACAACGGCAGACGACGCAGCAGGCATCCGGGCAGGAAGGACGAAACGGACATGGGCAGCCTCTGGAGGTTGAAAGACGCTGTTCCGGCGGGTCGGCATGCCGGAAAGACCTTGGCCGAAAAGGCGCTGCCGGGCTGTTTCGGCAAGGGCCTGCCGCGTTCGGCGAAATCCCGGCACGTCCGCCGTACGCTTTTCCGGACTGGGCGTCCGCCCCGCCGCATACGGCCGCTGAGGCGCTTCGGCAGGGACGGACGACCGTCAGAAAGGACGCATCAGTTGTCGTAATAGGTGCGCAGGGTCTGGCTGCGCACGGGATGGCGCAGCTTGCGCAGGGCCTTGGCCTCGATCTGCCGGATGCGCTCGCGGGTGACGTTGAAGAGGCGGCCCACTTCCTCAAGGGTGTGGTCGCTCTTTTCGGCTATGCCGAAGCGTTTGCGCAGCACCTGCTCCTCGCGGGGGGTGAGGTCGGCCAGCACGGCGGCGAGCTGCTCGCTGAGCTTGGTGTTGATGACCTCTTCGGCCGGGGCCACGGCCTTCTTGTCCTCGATGAAATCCCCGAGGCTGGAATCTTCTTCGTCACCGATGGGCGTTTCCAGCGAGATGGGCTCCTTGGCGATCTTGAGCACCTTCTTGACCTTTTCCACGGGGTATTCCATGCGTTCGGCTATCTCCTCCGGCGTGGGGTCGCGGCCCAGTTCCTGCACGAGGTAACGGGAGGTGCGGATGAGCTTGTTGATGGTCTCGATCATGTGCACGGGGATACGGATGGTGCGGGCCTGATCCGCGATGGCGCGGGTGATGGCCTGCCGTATCCACCAGGTGGCGTAGGTGGAGAACTTGTAGCCGCGCTGGTACTCGAACTTGTCCACGGCCTTCATGAGGCCGATGTTGCCTTCCTGGATGAGGTCGAGGAACTGCAGGCCGCGGTTGGTGTACTTCTTGGCGATGGAGACCACAAGGCGCAGGTTGGAGCGGATGAGCTCCTGCTTGGCGCGCATGGCGGCCGTATTGCCGCGCTTGATGCGCCAGAGCACTTCTTCCAGATCGTTGACGTTGTGGCAGCACTTTTCCTGCAGACGCTTGAGGATCTCGATCTTGCCGAGGATCATCTCCTTGAAGGAGAAGAGCTCATCCACGGAAAGGCCGAGGTCGCGCGCGGCGTCGTTGGGATTGACCTCGCGTTTTTCCAGACCGTCGAACACGGCCTGGATCTCCTGCTGGGTGCGGCCGGTGGAAAGGATGTAGGCGGAAAGATCGCGCTGGCAGTTGTGCATCTGGCGGACGTAGTCCTCCACCGTTTCGATGATGCGGTCGATAAGGGTCTTTTCCAGCTTGATGTCCCGCAGGCGGGTGACGATCTCTTCCTTGTAGCTGATGATCTCCTTTTGCGTGGAGGTCACGCGGCGCTCAAGGGTGTTGCAGTCGTCCAGCTTCTTGTAGATCTTGCGTTTTTTCTTGTAGACGGCCTTGATCTCGTCCAGGAGGAGGATGACGCGCGAGCGCTGGTTCATTTCGTCCTCGCTGGGGTCGTCCTCCTCGATGGTCTTCACCACGTCCTTGAGCTTGATACGGTTCTGGCGCAGGTCTTCGCCCACGTTGATGAGCTCTTCCACGGCCACCGGCACTTCCACCAGGGCGTAGAGCACATCCTGTTCGCCCAGCTCGATCTTCTTGGCGATGACCACCTCGCCGTCGCGGTCAAGCAGGGGCACGGCGCCCATTTCACGCAGGTACATGCGCACGGGGTCGGTGCTGCGGGAGGAGTAGTCCGCGGATTCCTCGTCATCCACAAGGTCGAGGTTGCCCACATCGTCGTCGTCCACTTCGGTCGGCGTGGCGGCAATCTTCTTGCCTTCCTTTTCCGAATCGACGATGACGATTTCCAGCTCTTCAAAGATGCCGATGATCTCCTCGAAGCGGGTATTCATTTCCACGGGCAGGGCCTTGGTGACCTCGTCAAAGGTCAGAAAGCCCGAATCCTTGCCCTTGGCAATGAGGGATTGTATCTGCTGGATTTCCTTAAGATTGTTCATTCCGCTTCTCCCTAGTTTCCTGCAACGCGCGAAGATACTCCAAATCCGCCGCAAAGTCACCTGTGCCGACATTTTTTTGTAAGGCAGCGGAAACAGAGGACTTTTGCGCGGAAGCGTAGTAGGCGTCCAAGTGCTCTTTCAGGCACTGGAATTCGTTATCGCCCGAATCAAGCGGGGCGGCGTGCGGGCCTTCGCGCTGATCGAACCAGAATTTTCTCTGTCGCTCATTGAGATGATAGGGCGCCTCTTCCGGCCCCCATTGCTCAAGAGCATCCCAAAACTCGCGGGCCGATGCCGACTGCAGGGCAAGGTCCGCGCCGATGTTCCGCAAATCGTTGAGGCGCTGCGGATAGCGCACGGCAAAAAGCATGATCTGTACGTCGCGCATGTTCCGGCGTTGCCGTTCCGCCGGGCGGGCGGCGGGGGGCTGTCCCGCCGGGCGGCGCAGGGTAAGGCCCTCGCGCAGCAGCTCCTCCGAAAGCTGCAGATGGGTGGCCAGCCGCGAGGCGTACTGACTGAGCAGCTCCGGCACCTCCACCTGCGCAAGGAAATGGCGCGCCCATTCCACGGTCTCGCGCGGGGCCAGCGTGCGCAGCACGTCCACGCAGAAGCGCAGGCCGTCCGGAGCCTTGTCCAGCAGGGCCTCGAAGGCCTCCGGCCCCTGCGCGCGCAACAGACTGTCGATGTCCTCACCGTCGGGCATGAGCACCACCGTGCAGGCCAGCCCGCGGGTCAGCAGCATTTCGCAGGAACGCAGGGCCGCCTTGCGTCCGGCGCGGTCGCCGTCAAACAGCAGCACCAGCCGGGAGGTGAAGCCGGAAAGGCGCTTGATCTGCTCCGGGGTGAGCGCCGTGCCCAGCACGCCCACGGCGTTGTCGTAGCCGAACTGGTGCAGCGTGAGCACGTCCATATATCCTTCGGTCAGAAGCGCCTTTCCTTTAGTGGTGATGCCCTTGCGGGCCTGCGCCAGACCGTAGAG
>NZ_CALVHE010000124.1 GCF_944327235.1 uncultured Desulfovibrio sp. | reverse complement strand
GTAGACATGGTAACCTCCGTCTCCATACCTACTCTTTTTTGAAGCGTATGGAAATAATGAGTCCTGACCCTAGAGCGTTTCACCTTTGAAAAGGTGAAACGCGAGGCGGCAGCACAGCGCCGCCCGGCCGAAAGTGAGCGGAAAAACTGCGGTTTTTCCGCGAAACGCCAGACCGTATGGTTTGAAACGCAAAGCCGTTTCAAACGGAACATACGCTAACCGGCCCGCAAGGGAACGAGGATGCCAAAAGCAAACAGCCGGGCCCTGGCGGATGCCGGGGCCCGATGTCCGCGACGGAAAAGAGACATGGCGCGGAAGACGGGGATGTGCTGAAAATATACTCCTTGAAATATTGGCAGGTTGTGATTTGCCCGCCGTCGGATGACTTGCCAATGCCCTGCCTCTGCGCTAAGGAGAATCAAGAGAAACTCCGCTGCCTGCGCATCGGTTGCCGAAGGCGCGGAAGGCGAAATGTTTTCGCTGTTTCTCCAGACCAAGGAGTCTCAACGTGAAGAAAATCATTGCCGCTTTGGCACTGGCTTTGTCGCTGGCTGCCGGGACTGTGCCCGCACTGGCTGCGGAAGGAGCCGCACGGCCTGCCAATCCCGTTGATCAGTTCACGGGCACGGTATGGATGCAGACCAGCCATGAGAACAAGGCTGCCTTTCTTTTCGGCATTGATACGGCCATCACGGTGGAATACTTTGTGAACAGCAAAGCCGCCGAAAAGGCCGCCAAGGAAGGGAAGGCCCCTTCTTCCAATCTTTCCCGCTTTGAAAAGGGGTGGATGACTGCCATGAAGGATACGAGTCGAGATCAGGTCATCGAGAAGATCGATGCCTGGTATGCCGCGCATCCTGACAAGCAGGACATCCCTGTGATGAACGTGATCTGGTTCTCCCTTATCAAGCCTGCTTTGGCGGCCTCCAAGTAGCGCCGCTTTGAGGAGTTTTTTTATGAAAAAGTTGTTTGCGGGCGCTCTGCTCGTGGTGATGTGTGTTGGCGGTCTTGGTTGCACCAACATGAGCCGTACTCAGCAGGGTGTGGCCAGCGGCGCGGCTCTCGGTGCGCTGGGCGGCGCCGGCGTGGCGGCCATTTCCGGCGGTTCCGCTGGTTGGGGCGCGCTGGCGGGTGCTGGCGTGGGCGCTCTGGCGGGCGGCATCGTGGGCAATAGCCAGGAACACCGCAACCGGTATAGCTGGTAAGCGCGTTCCTTCTTGGGATGTTTGGCAAGGCGGGCTTCGGCCCGCCTTTTTTGCGTACGGCTCCCCTGTTCAGCTTGTCGGGTGACAAACCGTCCCGTGCGATCCGCCGTCTCGCGGGACATCAAGACTCCAGCCCTTGCGTATGCGCCATGTAGGCCGTCAAGACTCTCCCTCCCCCTCTCTTCTTGCAGTGACGGACGGATGCCGGAGCAACGAAACAGGCGGCAAACTTCAGGAGAAGTCCGCCGCCTGTGCGTGCGTTCGATCGAAAAGGGAGCTGTGTCCCCGGCTACAGGAAGTCCGGATCGACAGCGGCGCGGCCAGCACCGGTCATGATGCGCATGAAATGCAGGTAATGCTCTTCCACCGGGATGATGGGAAAGCGCAGACCGCAGGACTCACAGGGAATGAGCTTCGCTTCGGTGGGATTGCCCACAGCGGCGTGCCAGCCGCATTGCGGACAGGTATAGAAAAAGATCATCTCCATGGCGACCGGGGGCACCGGCTGCACAGGGCGCTTGGGACTGCTCATGACCGCGCCTCCCCAGTGGGCTGCACCAACGGCGTGCCGCTCATTTCCGCCGGGATATCCATATCCCAGAGACGCAGGATGGTGGGCGCCACATCGGCCAGTTTGCCGTTGGTCAGGCTGAGGGGCCTGCCGCCCGCGGCATCCAGCAGGATGCAGGGCACGGGATTGGTGGTATGTGCCGTCTGCGGAGAGCCGTCAGGCGAGACCATGACTTCACAATTCCCGTGATCGGCAATGAGCAGCAGGCGGCCGCCACGCGCCCGGACGGCATCGGCCATGCGACCCACGCATTCGTCCACGACCGTGCAGGCCTGCACTGCGGCGTCCAGCTTGCCGGTGTGGCCGACCATGTCGCCATTGGCCAGATTGCAGACCACAAGATCATATGCACCGCTGTTCCAGGCTTCCACGAATTTGTCCGTGACCTCGCGGGCGCTCATGGCGGGCTTGAGGTCATAGGTCGCCACATCACGCGGCGATTCCACAAGGATGCGGTCCTCTCCGGCAAAGGGTTCTTCCCGTCCGCCGTTGAAGAAGTAGGTGACGTGGGCGTATTTTTCCGTTTCGGCCAGACGGAGCTGCCGCAGGCCCGCGCGGGAAACCACCTCGCCAAGCCCCATGTGCACCGCTTCCTTGGGATAGGCCACAGGGAAGGTGAAATCCGCCTCGTACGGCGTCATGGAAGCCACAGCGCAAAGCTGCGGCCGTGTGCCGCGTTCAAAGCCGTCGAAATCATCCACGGTGAAGGCTCTCGCCAGTTCACGCATACGGTCTGCCCGGAAGTTGAAGAAAAAGATCCCGTCTCCATCCTGCACACAGGCATGATCGACGCCCGCCATGCGCACCGGCTTGACGAATTCATCCGTCACGCCCGCGGCATAGGAGGTCTGCATGGCGGCAACAGCGTCCGGGGCTGTCCCCCCCTGTCCGTGTACGAGCATGTTCCAGGCTTCGGCCACACGTTCCCAGCGCTTGTCCCTGTCCATGGCGTAAAAACGCCCTGTCAGCGTGGCGATGCGGACATCGGCAAGCGGGCGGACAGCTTCTTCGAGCTGGCGCACATAGTCCACACCGCTTTGGGGCGGCGTGTCGCGTCCATCCATGAAGCAGTGGATGCGGACAGGCACACCGGCGTCGGCGGCCATGCGGCAGAGCGCTTCAAGGTGACGGATATGGCTGTGCACGCCGCCGTCGGAAAGCAGACCGGCCAGATGGAGCACGCCGCCGGAGGCGCGGACCGCGTCCAGCAGGCCGCGCAGGACCGCATTCTGGAAAAAGGAACCATCTTCCAGCGCCACGTCGATGCGGGTCATATCCTGATAGATGATGCGCCCGGCGCCGATGTTGAGGTGTCCCACCTCGGAATTGCCCATGTAGCCCGCGGGCAGGCCCACTTCCCGGCCCGAGGCCGCAAGGCGGCTGTGCGGACAGGAGGCGGTCAGGGCATCCAGCCGGGGCGTCGCCGCTGCAAAGGGTGCGTTGCCCGGTCCGTCGGGGGCAATGCCCCAGCCGTCCAGGATGAGCAGCAGGGTCGGTACGGGGCGGCTCATGCGAGTTCTCCCCGTCCGAGCAGGGCCGCCGCGCCGTCGCCCCAGAGCGCTTCCAGATTGTAGAGCTCGCGCACGGGTTCCTGGAAGATGTTGATGACGATATCGTTGCAGTCCACGAGGATCCACTGGCCGGCCGTGTAACCTTCCATGCGCAGGTATTCGAAATTGTTTTCACTGCACAGGGCGGAAATGCCGTCGGCAAGGCTTTGGGCGTGTCTGACCGACGTGGCCGAGGCGACCAGCAGGGCGTCGGTAAAGGCCCCCTTCCCGGTCAGATCGATGCTTTCCACCTGCTGGGCCTTGTGCTCCTCCAGCCAGGCCTTCATGACGGCCAGTTTTTCCGGAGTGGGCATCAACGAATATTTTTTGGGCGTAGTCGTTTGCATGAGCAAGCACATACCGCAAAGCGCGCGCAAGGGCAATCCCGCCGCGCATCTTGTTGCGGGCCGGGACGTTCCTTCCCCTTGACCGCTTTCCCCTTTTGGGGCATGGCAAGAGCAGTCCATTTTTTTCAAGGAGAAGCGCCGTGCTGTTCAATATCCGCCAGGAAACCCTCCCCCGCGAGGAGCTCGAAGCCCTGCAGCTGCGTCGCCTGCGGGATCTCTGTTCCCGCGTGTACGCCAATGTACCTTTTTATCGCAAACGCTTTGAAGAGACCGGCATCACGCCTGCCGGCATCAAGTCTCTTGCTGATGTGAAACTGTTGCCTTTTACGGAAAAGCAGGATCTGCGCAACTACTATCCTTTCGGGCTGTTTGCCGTGCCGCGCGACAATATCGTCCGCCTGCACGCCTCCAGCGGCACGACAGGCAAGGCCGTGGTGGTGGGCTATACGCAGCGGGATCTGGACACCTGGGCGGAAGTGGCGGCCCGCAGTCTTGCCGCGGCCGGGGTGAACCATACGGATACCGTGCATGTGGCGTATGGGTACGGTCTGTTCACAGGCGGCCTCGGGGCGCACGGCGGGGCCGAGCACCTCGGCGCGACGGTGGTGCCCGCCTCCGGCGGTTCCACGCGCCGTCAGGCCTATCTGCTGCGCGATTTCGGCGCTACCGCCCTCTGCTGCACCCCTTCCTATGCCCTGCACCTCTGGGAGGCCGGACAGGAGGCGGGCATCGACTTCCGCGACCTGCCGCTCAGGACAGGCGTTTTCGGCGCGGAGCCCTGGACCGAAGAGATGCGGCAGGACATCGAGCAGAAAATGGGCATCAACGCCATGAACATCTATGGTCTGTCCGAGGTCATGGGACCGGGCGTGGCCATGGAATGCCTTGACGCCAAATGCGGTATGCATCTCTGGGAGGATCATTTCCTGCCGGAGATCATCGACCCCGTGACCGGCGAGGTGCTGCCCGCCGGGGAAACGGGCGAACTCGTCCTGACCACCCTGACCAAGGAAGGCATCCCGCTCATCCGTTACCGTACGCGGGACATCACGAGTCTGGACTACACGCCCTGCCGCTGCGGGCGGACCCATGTGCGTCTTACCCGCATCAAGGGCCGGTCGGACGACATGCTCATCATCCGCGGGGTCAACGTCTTCCCGCAGCAGATCGAAAGCATCCTCATGGAAAGCGAAGGGCTCACGCCCAATTATCAGCTGGTGGTGGACCGCGTGCACAATCTGGATACGCTGGAAGTGCAGGTGGAAGTGGACGAAGCCCTCTTTGCCGACGAGATCCGCAAGCTGCAGAGCCTCGAAGGGCGCATCCAAAAGACCATCAAGGAATTCCTCGGCGTCAGCACCAAGGTGCGCCTCATGGAGCCTCATTCTCTGGACCGCTCCGAAGGCAAGGCCAAGCGCATCATCGACAAGCGCCTGGAAAAGTAGACGATTTTTTGTTTTTCTGAAAAAAATGGAAAAAATGAAAGTCTTTTGTTGACAGAACGACGAAGGGAGCGTAATGTCTCTCTTCGTTGAGCGGGAGTAACTCAGTGGTAGAGTGCAACCTTGCCAAGGTTGAAGTCGCGGGTTCAAATCCCGTCTCCCGCTCCA
>NZ_CALVHE010000123.1 GCF_944327235.1 uncultured Desulfovibrio sp. | reverse complement strand
GTGGTGCGGGACATGGCCTTTAACGCCACGCTGGACGCCGACGAGCTGGAAAGCGAGAAGAACGTGATCGTTTCCGAGCTGCAGGGCGACGACGACGAGCCGCGGCGGCGTCTGTTCGAGGCCCTGCAGGTGGCGGGCCTCAAGAACAGCGTCTACGGGCGTCCCATCATCGGTTTCGAGGAGACCATCCGCGCCGTCACGGTGCAGGATCTGCGCGATTATATCGCCACCTGGTACCAGCCGCAGAACATGCTGCTGCTGGTGGCGGGCGACATCGAGCCGCAGCAGGTGCTCGCCCACGCCGAGAAGCTGTTCGGCGGGCTGAAGAATACCGCCGACCTGACGGCCCCCGCCCCGGTGGATCTCATCCATGCGCCCGGCGGCCCCCGTGTGGAGGTCGCGCGCGGCCCGTGGAGCAAGGTCTATCTGGGGCTTTCCCTGCCCGTGCCCGGACTGCCGGACATCCGCTCCGTGGATCTGGACGTGCTGACCTATGTGCTCGGCGGGGACGGCACCTCGACCTTTTACCGCAAGTATCAGTATGAAAAGCGCCTTGTGGACAGCATCGCCATGGGCAACATGGGGCTCAAGCGGGCGGGGCTCGTCTATCTGACGGCCACGCTGGACGCGAACAACCTCGAAAGCCTCTGGGATGGGCTGACGCGCGACCTTGCCGGATTGAGCGGCAAGGACTTCCCGAAAGACGCCATCGAGCGCGCCCGTTTCAATCTGGCCGATTCCGTGGACCGCGCCGGGGAGACCCTCAACGGGCTGGCCTCGTGGCGGGGCACGGTGCAATTCGAGCTGGGCGGCCGCGAGGGAGAACGCAATCTGCGCAGTGCCCTCTCCACGGTGGACGCCTCGCGTCTGGAGGAGGCCCTGCGGCGGTGGATCCGTCCGGAACGGGCGCGAGTGCGCGTCCTCGTGCCGCAGGATGCCCAGATCCCGGATCTGGAAGCCATCATGGACCGCAACTGGAAGGCCGCGGCGGCGGACGGTCCCGCTCCGACGGCTGAGGGCGGCGTGGCCGCGACGCAGACCATAGATCTGGGGCAGGGCCGTACGCTCATCCTGCAGCGGGACGCCACGGTGCCGTATGTGGCGCTCAGCTTCCGGCAGGGCGGGGGCAATGCCCTGCTCGTGCCGCAGCATCAGGGCCTTGCCGAACTGACGGCCCGCACGCTGACCGACGGATACGGCGACAAGGACGCGCAGGCCGTGGAGCGCTGGTTCTCGGAACGGGCGGCGCAGCTCTCCGCCTCGGCGGGCCTCCAGACCTTCGCCGTGGACATGAGCGGCCCGGCCCGCTTCACGCACGAATATTTCCAGCAGCTCGACAGCCTGCTGCGCTCGCCGCGCTTCGAGAAGAAGGACATGGAGCGGCAGGTGCAGAACATGAAGGCCGCTCTTGCCCGGCGGCAGGACAACCCGCAGGCGCTGCTCTTCGCGCGGGTGCGGCCCTTCCTCTTCCCCCAGCACTGCTACGGCTTCGACAGCCTCGGCACGCCGGAGAACCTGGACGGCTTCACGCGGGATAATCTGGTGAACTACTGGAAGCGCCAGTCCTCCCTGCCGTGGGTGCTCACGCTGACCGGCGATTTCGACCCGGCCGCCGTCAAGGCCTGGGCCTCGCAGCTGCCCGTGCCCGCCGCGCCGTCCGCGGGCGGCGTGAGCGCTCCCCGCTGGACGGAGGAAACGACGCTGGGCATCCATGCGCCGGGACGCAATCAGGCGTACCTGCTGCAGGTGTTCCCCACGGTGCCGCAGGATCACCCCGACGCGCCCGCGCTCATGCTGCTGGACGCCATCCTTTCGGGGCAGAGCGGTCTGCTGTTCAGCAAGATGCGTGACGAGCAGGGCCTCGGCTACACCGTGACCTCCTTCTATCAGAGCCTGCCGGAAGCCGGTCTCATGGCCTTCTATATCGGCACCACGCCCGACAAGGTGGAGCAGGCGCGCAAGGGCTTTGACGGGATCATCGAGGACGTGCGGCAGAAGCCCCTGCCCGCGGCCCTGCTGGAAAAGGGCTTCAACCGTCTGGAAGGGGAGTACTACCGCGGCCGCCAGAGCCTCGGGGCCCGCTCCACGGAAAGCGCCACCCTGGCCATCCTCGGCCTGCCGGAGACCTTCCGGCGGGACGTGCTGGAAAAGGCGTCCCGGCTCACGCCCGCCGACGTGCAGGAGGCCGCCCGCAAGTATCTTGCGCCGGAAGCCCGGCGTGAACTGCTGCTGACGCCGGAGACGAGCACGGCCGCGCCCGCCGCCCCGACGCCGCAGGGGGAAGCGCCCGCCGCGCCCCAATAGAGCACTTTGCCTTTGAAAACAACAGGACGCGAGGCGGCCGCACAGCGCCGCCCGGCCTGGACCAGGCGGAAAGACCGCGTTTTTCCCGCGAGATGACAGGCCGCATGGTTGGGGAGCGCGAAGCGCCCCAAACGGGGAATGTTCGGGTGCCGGAGGGGCTTCCGTCCATGCCGCTGGGCCGCCGTACCGCCGTATCCGGGTGCATCCGGCGGGGGAGGGCGGCTTTACAGCGTCTGCGGCATGGGCTACATCTCGAAAAGGAGCGTGCCATGACGACCGACCAGACCCTGCTTTCTTCACATGACGAGAATCTTTGCCTGTGGTGCCCTCCCATCACGACGGCACTGCTGTGCGCCATACAGCAGCGGGCATTCCTCTGTCTGAGCTATCCCGACCGTCCCCGCGAACTGGGGCCGGTGGAGTGCCGCCTGCTGGAGATGGACAGGGATCGCGCCACCCTGCTGTGTCGGGCGTCCGCCCTGCCGCAGCCCTTCGCGCCACAGGAATGCAGTCTGTATTTCAAGGTACGGGAGCCGGAGCCGGGTCAGGTGGTCGAGGGAGCGGACATGCGTATGCCGCTTTCGGCCGGTGATCTCCTGCTGACCACGCAGGAACGGCTCACGGGCCGCCGTTACGGTTTTTACAGCAAGACCTCGCTCATGGCGACCGGTCCCGCGCCCGAAGGGGCCGCGGCCATCTGGCCGGAGGCCGGGGAGGAGCTGCTCGCCCTCCAGATCAAGACGCCGTTCCGCTGCGTGCAGCGCGAGCTGCGGCGGCACGCGCGGTATTGCCCATCTCCCGAACAGATGTTCGCGGCCTGTTTCTGGTTCGCGCCCGTGCTGCCGGTCGAGGGCGCGGTCATGCTGGATTCCATCGCCCGGTATACGCCGGAGATGAAGGCCCGCACCGAGATCGTGGACATTTCCGCCGGCGGGGCCTTCGTGCGTCTGCACCATGACCCGCTGCTGAAAGACATGGAGATCGGCCCCTCCACGCTCATGCTGCTTTATCTTGCGCTGGACGATCCGTGGGAGGGGAGCGCCAATCTCTTCGCCGCCGCCCGATGCGTGACCGTGAGCCGCAACCGGCGCGAGATGAGCGCCAATCTCCATATGCGCTTCACCCGACATGCGGTCCTGCCCCTGCGGGAAGGGCCCATCCATTGGCTGGATGTGGATGACGACAAGGGCATCCCCGTGGTGGACCGCTGGATAGCCCGGCAGCGCGCGGACGATCTTTCGCGCGGCGTCTTTCGTTCCTGAACCTGCGCCCGCCGTCGGAGTATCCCGGCAGGCACGGCGGCCTTTCCGGCCGGTCGGGCGGGGCTTCGCGTCCCGGTCGTCGTCCGGCGGGGGAGGGCGGTGGCGCGCCTCCGCGCGTATCGCCGCCACGGATATCTTTTTCTTTCACCTCAGCGACGGAGTTTGTCCATGTCCAGACATGCCCTGAAATACGGCGACCGCGAATGTTTCCTTGATGTGCCCGACGGCTGCCTTGCCGCCGAAGTGCTGCCCAATGCCGTGGATCTGCCGTCTCTGCCGCCGGCGGAGGTGGTGCGCAAGGCCCTGCGCGAGCCTGTGGATTCCCCGGCCCTTGAGGCCGTGGTGAAGCCCGGGGAAAAGGTCTGCATCGTCATCCCCGACATTTCCCGCCTCTGGCAGTCCCCGCAGGTCTATGTGCCGGAAGTGGTGGCCGCCCTGAACGCCTGCGGCATCCCCGACGCGGACATGACCCTGCTGGTGGCCACGGGCGCGCATCGTCGCCATACCCCCGAAGAACATGCCCGCCTCGTCTCCGCCGATGTGGCCGGGCGTATCCGCATCGTGGACCATCAGTGCCGCGAGGACGCCGACCTCGTCCAGGCGGGCACGACCTCGCGCGGCACGCCCATCGTGGTCAACAAGACCGCCGTGGAAGCGGACAAGATCATCCTGTGCGGCGGCGTGGTCTTTCATTTCCTCGCCGGTTTCGGCGGCGGCCCCAAGATGCTGGTGCCCGGTATCTGCGGATATGAGACCATCCAGCGCCACCACCATCTTGCCTTCAATGCCGCCGCCGACAGCGGCACCAATCCGCTGGTGCGGGCGGGCATCCTTGAGGACAACATCTTTCAGGCCGACCTTGCCGAAGGCGCGGCCCTGCTCAAGCCCTGCTTCAGCCTCAACGTCATCACCAACGCCAAAGCCGAGATCATCGCCGCCTTTGCCGGACACTGGCTGGCGGCCCACCGCGCGGCCTGCGCGCTGGTCGATCGCATGGACCGCGTGACCATCTCCCGTCGCACGCCGCTGGTGGTGGCCAGTGCGGGCGGCGAGCCCCGCGACATGAACGTCTTTCAGGAGATCAAGCTCCTCAGCAACGCGCTGGCGGCCGTGGAAGAGGGCGGAACCATGATCCTGCTGGCCCGCAATCCCGACGGTTTCGGCAATGCCGAGACCGAGCGCCAGCTCACCGCCTACCCCGACCACCACGCGCGGGAGGCGGCCCTGCGGGAGACCTTCTCCATCGGCGGCTATGTGGGCTTCCTGCTGGCCGAAGCCGCGGAACACCATAACGTCATCCTCGTGACGGACATGGAGCCGGGCCTCTTCGCCTCCACCCGTCTGCACGTCGTGTCCAGTCTGGACAAGGCGCTGGAACTGGCCGCCGGATTCCACGGCGGCAGTCTGGCCGTGCCGACGACGGTCATGCCGCAGGGCGCCGTGACCCTGCCGCGTGTCGCCGGGTAGTTTTTTTCTCTTTTTTCTTCCGCTTGTCGCTGGATGGCGGCCGCTGCCCAGAGCCTGGGGGTGGTCGCCTTCCAGCGGGTATATTCTCCTTTTCCTGCCGCTGGCTGGCGGATGCTGCCCGGCGTCCGGGCGTGGTAGCCTGCGCGGCTGGCGGCAGGGGGGAGAGGGGCTTGTTTCCTTTTTTCTTTTCCGTTCGCTCGCTGGCGGATGCTGCCCGGCATCTGGGCTTGGTAGCCTGCGCGGCTGGCGGCAGGGGGCAGGGGCTTGCGCAGCCCCTTGCCCCCTACGACCCCTTACCCC
>NZ_CALVHE010000122.1 GCF_944327235.1 uncultured Desulfovibrio sp. | reverse complement strand
GTGCTGCGGGAAAGGGAGACGCGGAAAATCGTCTGTAGCCATGTCGGCCCGTGTTCCCCTCCACGGCTTTCGTCCACAGCTTCCGTGGCTTCCGTCTCTTCCCCCAACGCGCTTTATCAGGGGAGACGGAAGGGAAGGGGGATGCGCGGGCCGTCTCTTCGCGTGTCGGTCCCCCGGTGCTGTGGGAAAGGGGGACGCGGAAAATCGTCTGTAGCCATGTCGGCCCGTGGTCCCTCCACGGCTTCCGTCCACGGCTTGCGTGGCTTCCATCCCTTCCCCCAACGCGCTTTATCAGGGGAGACGGAAGGGAAGGGCGATACGCTGGCCGTTGCTTCGCGTGTCGGTCCCCCGGTGTGCTGCGGGAAAGGGGGACGCGGAAAATCGTCTGTAGCCATGTCGGCCCGTGGTCCCTCCACGGCTTCCGTCCACGGCTTGCGTGGCTTCCATCCCTTCCCCCAACGCGCTTTATCAGGGGAGACGGAAGGGAAGGGCGATACGCTGGCCGTTGCTTCGCGTGTCGGTCCCCCGGTGTGCTGCGGGAAAGGGGGACGCGGAAAATCGTCTGTATCCATGTCGGCCCGTGTTCCCCTCCACGGCTTCCGTCCACGGCTTCCGTGGTTTCTGTCCCTTCCCCAGCGCGCTTTATCGAGGGAGACGGACGGGAAGGGCGAAGCGCTGGCCGTTGCTTCGCGTGTCGGCCCCCCGGTGCTGCGGGAAGAGTGTTCTTGCTCCGGCCGCGTGGGGAAAATCTCCCGTTTTCATCCTTTTTGTGTTGCCGGGGGACCCTCAGACAACGACATGTCTTGCGTGCCTTCCTGCTTTTTATCCTCCCCGATAAAGCGCGTTGGGGGAAGGGGTGGGGGCCTGGGGGAGGGGGAACCCCCTTGCGCGCTAGCCAGCGACCGAATGGCGGCCCGCAGGGCCGTGCCCGTTAGGCGACGCAGGAGCCTTACGGGCATCGACAGCAGAGCTAGGGGGTTCCCCCTCCCCCAGTCGGACCGGACCGGGCCGTGCCGGGCTGGGCTGGACCGGCCGTGCCGGGCCATGCCCGCAGCGTCAGCAAGGAGTTTTGCCGCATGGCGGAGAGCAAGGACATCATCATACCGTATGAGCCGCGCCATGAGGGTGTGCACGAGGCGTTGGAGGGGCATCGTTTTAGTGTGCTGGTGGCGCATCGTCGTTTCGGCAAGACGGTGCTGGTGGTGAATCATCTGCTCAAGTGGGCGTTGTTGTGTGCGGAGCCGCGGGGATCGTTCGCGTATGTGGGTCCGTTTCGGAATCAGGCGAAGAGCGTGGCGTGGGATTATCTCAAGCACTATTCGGCGGTCATCCCTGGTCGGCAGGTGAACGAATCGGAGTTGTGCATCAGCGTGCCGTCCAACGGCGGGGGGTCGCGGATACGCATTTTCGGGGCGGACAATCCCGACGCGTTGCGGGGCCTGTATTTTGACGGGGTGGTGCTGGACGAGGTGGCGGACATGAAGCCTTCGTTATGGAGCGAGGTGGTGCGTCCGGCGCTGGTGGATCGTCGGGGGTGGGCGGTGTTCATCGGCACGCCGAAGGGGCGAACCTGTTTTCGGATGTCTACTATCGGGCGGCGGGGGCGCAGGCGCGGGGGGACGCGGACTGGTGCGCGTTGTCGTTCCCGGTCACGGCGACGAACGTCCTGCCGGAGGGGGAGGTGGAGCGTTTGCGGGCGGAGTTGTCGGAGAATGCGTTTCGGCAGGAGATGCTTTGCGATTTTTCGGCCTCGTCGGACGATGCGCTCATCACGCTGGACGAGGTGCGGGCGGCTATCGGGCGCGGGGCTGATCCCGGAGCGGCGGCGGTGTGGCCGCTGGTCATGGGGGTGGACGTGGCCCGGTTCGGGGATGACGCCACGGTCTTTTTTCGGCGTCGGGGGCGGGAGGCGTATGCGCCGGAGGTCATGCGGGGGCTGTCCAACGTGGAGGTGGCGCACCGGCTCATGGCGGACATGGCGGAGCATCGACCGGCCTATGTCTGCATAGATCAGGGTCAGGGGACGGGGGTCATCGACCTTGTGCGGGAGCTGACGCGCCACCAGCCGGTGAGCGTGGTGGAGGTGCCGTTCGGGGGGCGGGCGATGGATGCGGAGCGTTTCGCCAATCGGCGCGCGGAGATGTGGGTGGCCCTGCGGGACTGGCTGCGCGAGGGCGGCAGGCTGCCGGATGACCGGCGCTGGGGCGGGGCGCTGGAAGCGGAATTGACGGCGCCGACCTATTTTTTCAACGCGGCGGGCAAGCTCCAGCTCGAGGACAAGGCGAGCGTGAAGGCGCGTCTCTCGCGTTCGACGGACCTTGCGGACGCGCTGGCGTTGACGTTCGCCGTGCCGGTGCGGCCGGACGAAAGGCAGTGGCGGCGGCCCTTCGAGCGGTACGGCCGCGAGGGGTCGAGGGCGGCGATGCGCCACATCATGGGCGTGTCCGAGGGATACGATCTTTTTGGGGAGCGAGGACATGGACGGGGCGTTTGGGATTGAGGCCATGCGCGGGGCGCGGGGAGGAGCGGGACGCGCCGGGGCGGGAGACGTTGCGGCGGGAGACGGACGAGCGTCGGCGGCGACCGGCATCACGACCGATTTCGCGACCAGCCCGGCGACCGGCATCACGACCGGCCCCGCGACCGATTCCGCGACCGGCATCACGACCGGCCCGGCGACCGATTTCATGACCGACCCCGCGACCGACGGGCTGCGCGTGCGGCCTCTGGACGGCCCGGCGGACAGCTTCGCCGCCGTCTGGGAACGTCTCTGCCGCTGGGGCTGCGGACGCCTCCTGCTCTGGGACGTGGAGCCGGAACGCCGCAAGCGCTGCTTCCTGGAACTGCCGGAACGGGCGGGTTTCTTTGAGGCGACGCGGCACGGCGAGCCGGTGGCTTACGCCTGGCTGGGGCCGCTGGCGGCGGGTTGTCCGGTGGCGCAGATCCATTTCGGCGGCGCGAGCCACGCGGACACGCTGGCCGCCGGGCGTCTGCTGCTGGAGGCCCTGCGGCGGGAAGGGCGCTGGCGCTCGCTGGTGGGGGTCATCCCGTGGCCATACCGCCATGCGCGGCGGCTGGCGCGGGGCCTGGGCTTCGCGGAGCAGCGCGTGCCCGGCCTCTGCCGCCTTGCGGGGCGTCTGGACGGGCGGGAGCGCATCGTGCCCGGCGCCTTCGTGGTGAAGGAACTGGCCTGATGGACGGCGACGCCTACGCGGAGGAGCTGATGCCGCGCGAACGCCGTCAGGCCGAGGACATGGCCGCGCTGTTGCGCCGTCCCGAAGGGCGGCGCGTCCTCATGGAGATGCTGCGGCGCTGGGGGGCCGGGCTGCCGGTGGGCGGCACGGAGGCCGAGCGCGCGCTGCGTAACGAGGCGGAACTGCTGCTTGGCCGGATAATGCGGGCGTCCCCGCGCACCGGAGCGGAGATGCTGGTGGAGCTATACGGAGGAGAACGATGAACGAAAGCGAAAGAGAGACATCCATCCCCGCGGAGCGCTTTGCGGACGGCCCGGCCGAGGCGAGCGTGTCCGCGAGCGACGAGCGTCCCGGCGGCGGATACGGCGGCGGATACGGGGACGGGGACGACGGTCGTAACGGCGACCGCCCCGACCGTCCCGATCGCCCCGGCGACCGCTCCGACCGTCCCCGCGACCGCTCCCGTGACCGGGCAAACGACCGCTCCGGCAGTCGAACAGGCGACCGTAACGGCAGTCGGGCAGGCGACCGGGCAAACGACCGCTCCGGTGACCGTCCCGACCGTCCCCGCGACCGGGCAAACGACCGTCCCGGCAGTCGGACAGGCGACCGTAACGGCGACCGTCCCGACCGCCCCCATCAGCCCCCCCGTCCCCATCAGTCCCGGCGGCCCGACAGCCGCCCCGGCAAGGACGACGGCCTCCCTCTTCCCCCCGACAGCCCCGATGTCCCCGACGACATCCCGCTGACGCAGTGGGATGAGGACGCCGTCCGCCTGCCGGACGGCATCCCCCCCGACGCCGACATGCTGGCCGGTTTCGGGGAGGCGGCCGTGGCCGCCGGACTGACGCGCAGGCAGGCGCAGGCCCTCGTGGACTGGCAGACCGCCTTCCAGCGGGAGCGCGCGCGGGCACAGCTCGACGCGGGCATGGCCACGCTCAGGAAGGCGTGGGGCAACAAGGCCGAGGCGAATCAACAGGCCGTCCTTGGCCTCGTCTCCCGCATCGACCGCGCCCTTGGCGACGAGAGCTTCTCCCGCGCGCTGGGCGAGAGCGGCGCGGCCCGCCACGCCGGGGTGGTGCTGGGCCTGTACAGGATAGCCGCCCTCATGGCTGAGGACAGCCTCGGCAGCGCCGCCGGAGCCGCCGCCGAACACGATGAGACCGCCCTTGAAGGGCTGCAAAACGCGCTGCACGAACTGCGGCAAGCAAGAGGATAACGACCCATGTCGAATATGCGAACCCTGCACGAGATCGCCGTGAAATACGCCAGAAAACAAAGCGGCATGGCCGACTCCCTCACCGAGGAGGCCCCCATCCTGCAACATGTCCGCTGGAAACCCGCCAGCCACGGCCTCTGGAACGTGGCCGAAAAACTCACCGATATCGAAGGCCCCGCCTTCGTCCGGCCCGACGCCCCGCTGCCTCAGCTCTCCGTCTCCTCCGACCTCGTGACCACGGACCTCTCCGTCATGGGCGGCGTCCTGGAAGTCCCCAGCCAACGCGCCCTCAAATTCGGCGGGCCGATGAAATACTTCGCGGACAAACAAAACTACATCCTCAAAAAGGCGGGCATGGATACCGAACGCCAACTCGTCCTCGAAAACTGGCTCAAGGCCGCCCATTCCGCCCGTACCCTCTACGACGCCGGAAGCCCCGACGGCGGCTGGTTCCTCCTCGCCGTCCGCTTCGACGAAAACGCCAACGTCGGCCTCTACGACCCCGACCAATTCGCCTCCGGACGGCTCCTCAAAATAGAATTCCCCTACGGCGGCGCGGAACACTACCTGCATTCCCCGCAATACGAGGGCGTCCTCGGCTACTCCGTCACCTATCGCGGCAACTTCGGCTACCAGATACTCGACCCGATCCGCACCGTCGCCGCCATCGTCAATATCGACGAAAACCATAAACCCTCACCCGCCATGATCGACGATATGCTGGCCCAAGTCCGCTCCCAACCCGCTACCACTCATATCTTCACCAGCCCGCGCGGCAAGATCTACGGCATCAACCCCCACAAGGTCGATAACGTCCACCTCCTCAACTCCGACAAAGACGCCAATACCCGCCTCGAAGCCTGGGCAGGCATCTCCATCGTCGAATCCCACAACATCACGGAAAAACTCGACCATATCACGGTGGAGTGATTGTTTTTTTCTTCTTCTGAGCGACGCGGAGTAGTGGTGTAGCAAGGCTGCTGCCATTAAGAGTGGGCCAGAGGCCGAG
>NZ_CALVHE010000121.1 GCF_944327235.1 uncultured Desulfovibrio sp. | reverse complement strand
CGCTCGCCGCAGGGGGCAAGTCGGCGCGCATCTTCCCGCTTCGCGGGTGATATGCGCGCCTGCTGCGGCGCTCCCGCGTTGCGGGGATCGCCTCCGCGCCCCGGCTCGCTGGATTTGTAGGGTTTTTCCCAGACTATGCCCTGACCGGCGGGGAGTTTCGTTCCCTGCATGGTAATTTCCCCCGGAGTGTACGTTCTTTCCTGACGGGAAGGGTTTTCTTTTTCTTCCGCTGAGTTGCGGCTTCAGCCCGGCATTCGGGCATGGTCGCCTCCCGGCGAGGGGCAGGGGGTGAGAGGGGCGTGCCCCTCTACACCCCCTACGACCCCCGTACTCCCCCTTGTCCGTGTGGTGGAGGGCGTCGCTGTCGCATGTCGTGTACCTTGTCCGCCGCTCGCCGCAGGGGGCAAGTCGGCGCGCATCTTTCCGCTTCGCGGGTGATATGCGCGCCTGCTGCGGCGCTCCCGCGTTGCGGGGATCGCCTCCGCGCCCCGGCTCGCTGGGCTAGCTGGCTGGCTTTTTTCAGCCTGCGCCCTGACCGGCGGGGAGCATTTCCCCTTGGATGGAGCTTCTTCCCGGTGCGGAGGTTGCCGTCTGACGGGGAGCACTTTTTCTGCTTGAGGCATTTCCCCGGTCTGTACGTTCTCTCCTGACGGGAAGGGCTTTTCTTTTTCTGCCGCTGGCTTGCGGCTGCTGCCCGGCATCCGGGTTTGGTAGCCTGCGCGGCTGGCGACCGAATGGCGGCCCGCAGGGCTGTGCCCGTTAGGCGACGCAGGAGCCTTACGGGCATCGACAGCAGAGATACGGCAGGGGGTGAGAGGGGCGTGCCCCTCTACATCCCCTACGCCCCCCGTACGCCCCCTTGTCCGTGTGGCGGCGGGCGTCGCTGTCGCGTGTCGTGTACCTTGTCCGCCGCTCGCCGCAGAGGGCAAGTCGGCGCGCATCTTCCCGCTTCGCGGGTGATATGCGCGCCTGCTGCGGCGCTCCCGCGTTGCGGGGATCGCCTCCGCGCCCCGGCTCGCTGGGCTGGCGGGCTTTTTTCAGCCTGCGCCCTGACCGGCGGGGAGCATTTCCCCTTGGATGGAGCTTCTTCCCTGATGCGGAGGTTGCCATCTGACGGGGAGCACTTTTTCTGCTTGAGGCATTTCCCCGGTCTGTACGTTCTCTCCTGACGGTAAGGGCTTTCTTTTCCTCCGCTGGGTCTCGTCTGCCGTCCGGCAGTGGGTTTTGGTCGCCTTCCAGAGCATTTTCGGTTTGAAGCGCGAAGTGCTTCAAAGCATACGGCCTGTCGTTTCGCGGGAGAAGCGTGTTTTTCCGCTTGGTTTGGGCCGGGTGGCTTGTGCCGCCGTTTTTCAAAGGCAACACGCTCTATTGAGTCTCGGTAGGTATCCGCTGCCGGAAAAGTCCTTCTTCCGAATCGCCGGGGGACAGGCGGGCGAAGAGGGGCTTGCGTGTCGCGTCGTTCTTTCATCCTCCCAAGTAAAGCGCGTTGGGGGAGGGATGGGGGGCTTGGGGGAAGGGAACCCCTTTACGCGCGAGCTAAAGGGGTTCCCTTCCCCCAAGTACGACAATACATCACGCAGTGAGCGGCGCATCCGCGGAAGGAGGACGGATGCGCCGCTCGTTGCTGATGGCTGCACAGGAAGGGAAAGTTTGCGGGGCGGGGCGGAGGTGGGCCGCCCCGCTGCCGGGGGTGTTAGAAGGTATAGGCAAGGATGAGCTGGGCTTTCCAGGCGTCCTGTTTGCTGAAGCCCTGTTGATTGTAGGAGCTGTGCTTCCAGGTATTGCGGTCGATCATGTTGACGATGTAGCCCAGTTCAAGGTTGGCTTCCAGATTTTCGTAGATCTGGTAGCTGTTCACGAGGTTGAATTCCAGCAGGCCGTCGTTGGTGGTGAGGTAGGGGCCGTCCTGATTGTACGCACCGCTGTTCCAGGCGTAGGAGGAGTTCATGTACTTGACCATGGAGGGGCTGTTGGTGCCGCCCCAGTAGGCCACGCGGAAGGTGTGCTTGAGGTCTTGCAGGAAGCTCATGTCCGCGAGTTGCAGGCCGACGCCCCAGGTACCGGCGTAGGTCAGGTTCATGTCGTAGCCGCCGGTGCTGAGGGTGCCCCAGGCGAGGTTGCCGTCTCCGATGAAGGAGGTGAAGTTGCCCGCGCCCGCGATGGAGGGCAGACGTTCGGAGCCGTTCTTCACGTTGCCGTCGTCGCCGGAGGCGTACCAGCCGAAGATGCCGGGCGTGCCCCAGTCCATCTTGTACTCCACGAGCGCCTTGATGAGCCAGCCCTGACGCTGGGTGCTGCCGCGGCGCAGGTCGACGCCGCGCTTGAGCACGTCATAGCGGCCCATAGCTTCCACGTAGCCGTAGTTGATGTCCAGTTCGACATTGAGCGGATCCCAGAGGGTGAGGGCGATGGGCAGTCCGGCCCAGAACATGGTGCCGTACGCCTTGGAGGTCTCACCGAGGGCGAAGCCGTTAAATTCGGGATAGTAGCCCGGCAGGGTGTAGCCCAGCACGCCGTCCGCCGTCTCCACGCCGCCCTCGTTGAAACGGGCGTTCCGGCCCTGGAAGCCCAGCATGGCCCAGGGGGTCAGGCTCACGCCGTCAAAGTTCAGGGGCAGCATGAGGGCAAAGAGGTCCATGTTGTCCAGATAATTGGTGTAGCCGTTGCCGTAGGGCTGCCCGTCGGCGGTGGTGCCGGTGTAGTTGTCGTTGAGCGGACGCATCCAGAGGGCGGTCAGGCCCACGTTCTCGTTGAACTGGTAGGAGGCGACCACGCCCGCGGCGTCCCCGTCCATGATGGCCGAACCGCCCGCCACGTTGGGCATGGCGATGGCCTGCAGGCCCATGCGCAGACGCAGGTCGGTATTGGGGACGAGCCAGTCGATATAGGCGTTCTTCACCTTGATGACGTTGGTGCCGTCAGCGCCGAGGGCTGCGCCTTCGCCGTTCCGCCCCCAGAACTGGTCACCGATCTCGAAGAATACCGTGCCGGACAGGGACTCGGAGGCCACCGCATCCAGTTGCAGGCGGAAACGCTGGGCGGCGTTGAAGATATCCTCCTGGTCGGCGCGGGTGCGCTTCTGCCCCACCTCGCGCGTGGAGCGGAGCAGCGAGCCGTCGCCCGCGCCGAAGCCCACCAGCCACTCGCCGGAGGCCTTGAAGTCGATGGCTTTGGCTCCGGTGGCGGCACCGAAAAGCATACCGGCGGCCAGCGCCAGCGTCAGAATGCGTTTCATGACAATTCTCCTTTTCAAACAGGGGGTGAAGGTTACTGTTCCAGGGCCTCGCCGCCCGCCCCGTGGACGGCGACGGCCTCCCGTGTTGCATTGCGTGCTCTGGCGCGGGCCTTCTTGTGTCCGCACTTGCAGTCCGGGCAGGTCCCCCGGCAGACGTGCTTGGCGTTTTCGGGCATGATGAGCACCTTGTTGCCGCCCACGGCCAGGTCGAAGCCCAGCCGCCCCTTGAAGGCGATGCGCTGCATACCGACGGGACTGTGCGGCAGGGCCGCCCGCAGGCTGCCCGCGGCCTCGTGGTCGAGGTCCGTCACCTGACGCACGTCGATGAAAAATTTCTTGCAGCTGTCCTTGCGGCTGGACAAAAGCTGCATGATGCTCTCGGCCTGGGCCATGCCCAGCGTCCGGCCTACGTTGATGTGCAGATTATGGGCGCTTTCCCGGCAGGTGAGGGGGGCGGGCGCGGCGTGTCTGTTCATGGTCGGCTCCTTGTGGTTGCTGCCGGCAGCGGAGGAATGGCTGCCGGTTTCGACATCGGGCCGGGAGGAGGGCAAGGGGTGTGACGGTCTGCATCATGGTTTCCTTTGTGGCTGGTCATACTGACGGGGTCGCGCCGCGCTCTAGGACGCCGCCGGGGAAGATAGCCGGACGTGTCTCGCGGCGGAAGCGGTCGCGTGTAACGAGTTGTACGGGAGAAAAGAGTTCTTGTCAATGAAATTGAAAACAAATTTCATTTTTATGCTGTAGCAGGAAGCGTTTGACGCCATATGCCGCTTGCGCTACAGGCAGACACGCACCGTCATGCCCGGCGGGCCTGAGCAGGGGAGGGGAAGGAAAGATGTCGCACGCACGCAACAGCGGTCGCTATTATGGTCTGCTGGCGCTGGCCGGCCTCGTCTGGGGCCTGCAGCCCCTGTTCGTCAAGTTCGTGGTGGCCGAGCTGACGCCCACCACGCTGACGGCCGTACGCTACGGGCTCATCACGCTGCTGCTGTTCGTGCTGGCCGCCCTGCGCGGCAATCCGTTCCTGCCCCGGCGGGATTGTCTGACCGCCCTCGTGCTCATGGGGCTGACAGGCGTGGCCTTCAACAACATCGCCCAGTTTTCCGGCCTGCAATATTCCAGCGTGGGCAATGCCACCCTCATCGCCTCCACCACCCCGGCCTCCACGGCCCTGCTGGCCGCCATCTTCCTGCGGGAGAAGCTCCTGCCCATCGAATGGCTGGGCATCGGCTGCTCCCTGCTGGGGACGCTCTTTCTGGTGACGCACGGCTCGCTGGACATGCTCCTCTCCATCTCCTTCAATCGGGGGGATCTGCTGTTCTTTGCCTGTCAGCAGGGCTGGGCCATCTATTCCCTCGTGGGGGTGCGGGTCATGGCCCGCATGTCGGCGCTGACGGCAACGGCCTGGGCGGGATGCTTCGGCGTCGGCTGGACGGTGCTCTACGGACTGACGGCCGGAGAGCTGTACCTTGCGCCCGCGTCCGCGACCTGCTGGCTGTCGCTGGGCTATGTGACCCTGCTGGGCGGCATCTTCGCCATGCTGGCCTGGAACGTCTCCCTCAAGGTCGTGGGAGCGGGCAAGGCGGCCATCTTCCTCAACCTCATGCCGCTCGTCGGGGTGAGCGCCGGGGTGTTGCTGCTGGACGAGGACTTTGTCTGGCAGCAGTGTTTCGGCGCGGTGGGCATGTTGGCGGGCATCTACATCCTCACGCACAGCCATCAGCTCATGCGTTACGCCAATCGACGTCTCATGCGGCGGGCGCGCGCCATATCGCACGCGCGCTCGCATCCGGTACAACGGCATATCCTGCCGTGGATGCGCCACTGATCGCCGTGGAAGGGGCTTAGAGCATTTTCAGTTTGAAACGCGTTGCGTTTCAGACCATACGGCCTGTCGTTTCACGGAAAAAACGCAGTCATTCCGCCTGGTTTGGGCCGGGCAGCGTTGTGCCGCCACCTCGCGTTTCACCTTTTTCAAAGGTGAAACGCTCTAAAAGCGCGCTGGGGAAGGGATGGGGGGCTTGGGGGGAAGGCTCGCGGGAACGCCTTTTCGTAGCGAAGCGAGAAAAGGCTGGACCCTCCCGCGCTGGCGGCGACCGAAAGGCGGCCGCAGGCCGTGCCCGTCAGGCGACGCAGGAGCCTTACGGGCATCGACAGCAGAGCGCGACCGAAAGGCGGCCGCAGGCCGTGCCCGTTAGGCGA
>NZ_CALVHE010000120.1 GCF_944327235.1 uncultured Desulfovibrio sp. | reverse complement strand
CGGTTCTCCCTCTCCCCCTCGCGCTCCCCCTCTCCCTTCCCAAAACTTTTATCGCCTCCCAGTACATCTCCCCGACGCGCAAGCCCTCCCCTTCTCCTCGTTCCGGCTGTTTGCTGCAATGACTGCCGTAACGCCTTTTGCAAAATAGAGCTGAAAAAACTCTGGGACTCCTCGCCATGTCTTTTTTGTTGTTTGCACGACAGGTGCTGATGACGGAAAGCCCGCGCGAAACGGCGGCGTTCCATCCTCATGATAAAGCGCGTTTGGGGAAGGTGGGGGGCGTGGGGGGAGGGAACCCCTTTGCGCGCTAGCGAAAGGGGTTCCCTCCCCCCACAGAAAAAAACTACCGCCCAAACGGCGTTAGGTATTTTCTTCGGGTTCCAGATGGATGCAGATGCGTCCGAGGGAGGGGATGAGTTCGCGGAGTTGCCGTTCGAGGCGGACGGAGAGGGAATGGGCTTGTTCGACGGAGAGGCCGGGGGCCACGCGGCAGTGGAAGCCGACGCAGAGACCTTGTTCGGCGGTGGCGTAGGCGGAAAAGCCGTGGGCGGCGCGCAGCAGGGGTTCCCGATCGACGGCCTGCTGGATCTGTTCCCAAGCGGCCTGGGCCTGGGGAGCTGAGGCGGTGAGGCCGCGGCAGGCGGAGGAGGCTTCACGGGGTTCCAGATGGGTGAGGACTTCGCGCACATGGCATTGGCGGCGCACCTGTTCCTCGAAGTCGCGCACGAGCAGATGCGCTTGGGCGAAGGGCATATTGCCGTCCATTTCCACATGCAGCTCGATGCGCGTCTCCTGGTCCGTACGAAAGATCTGCACGTCGTGGACGGCGAGGCCGTGCGAGGCGGCGGCCATCTGGACGGCCATGAAGGGGTCGCTTGCGGTGGCGGAGGCGAGCATGGGTTCCACATGGACGGAGACATCCGCTCCGGGGAGGAGGGCATCCACGGCCAGCTCCGCCTCATGGGCGAGGCGGTGGCCTTCGCTGACCCGCACCTGCGGATCCACGCCCACGGTCATGTCCACGAAGGCCTGCGGTCCGCTGGTGCGGACGCGGACGCGGCTCACGGCGGTGATGCCGGGCACGGCGGCCACGGCCTCGGCTATGGCGCGTTGTTCTTCCGTGGAGCCGGAGTCCATGAGGGTATTGATGGCCTCGCGCGCCATATGCAGGCTGGAACGGAAGATGATGCAGGCCACGATGAGGGCGGCCACGGTATCGGCCTGCACGAGGACGGCGTGCACCGGGCCGGGGATGTCCAGCGCGGCGGCCAGCCAGACGGCGAGCACGCCCACGAGGACGACGGCCGAGGACAGGATGTCCGTCGCGAAGTGCAGGGCATCGGCCTCGAGGGCCTGGCTCTTGGTCTCGCGGGCGACGCGGCGCAGCATCCGCACGCGGTTGATGTCCACGATCATGGAGATGGCCATGACGGCGGCGCCCCAGAGGGAGGGGATGACCGGCTCGCCGCCGTGCAGCAGCCTGTCCACGCCCTCATAGACCACCCAGAAGCAGATGATGAACAGCAGGAGGGTCTCGGCCAGCGCCGAGAGGTTCTCGACCTTGCCGTGGCCGTAGGGGTGGCTGGTATCGGCCGGGCGGCTGGAGATCCGCACGGCGTAAAAGGTCATGATGGCCGCCAGCAGGTCCAGCCCGCTGTGCAGGGCTTCGGAGAGGATGCCGAGACTGTTGGTGTAGAGGCCCACGGCCAGCTTGAGCGCCGTCAGGGCGAGGGCCGCCAGCACGGAAGCGAGGGCCGCCTGATTCTTGGCGGCCGCGTGATCAGGTTGCATGTTTCACCACCGATAAAAAAAGCCCCCGAAGGGGCTTGTCATTCCTGGCCCTAGAGCCATTTGAACCAGTTTTTCCATGTGCCTTCGCGCGATTGACGCTGCGTGTCGGCCTGCTCCTCACGATAGTAGAGGTAGGCGGCCTGAGCCTTTTCGCGGGCATGAGCGGTCACGTCCGGCACGTCGGAGTAGTTTTCCGCGATGAATTCATAGCGCCGCCAGGCAGGACCGTACTTGCCCATGTGCCAGAACACATCGGCTATGTACAGTTCGTGCTCGGCCATGATCTTGCGGCACTGCGCCATTTTTTCCGGAGCATTCTTGGCATAGGGCGTGTCGGGATAGGTCTGCTGGAGGCGGTTGAAGTAATCGTAGGCCTCCTGCACTTCCGTGGTGGCGCGGTCGATGGATATGAACTGCCCGAGCAGGGACATGCCCGTCTGATAGAGGACATAGGGGATGGCCTCGTGGCGGGGATGCATGGACTCGAAGTCCTTGTAGGCTTCGGCGGCCAGGATGTATTCCTTGTCGAGATAGTAGCAGTCGGCCAGCGCCAGCTCCGCTTCCAGCGTATAGGGACTGAACGGGAACGTATCGCGCAGCTTGATGTAGAACTCCGCCGCGCGCACATAGTTCTTTTCGCTCATGGCCTCGTTGCCGGCCTCGAAGATCTCCTGTGCGGTATCCTCCGGCGGCGGCAGATAGACCATGTCGATGATGCCGCAACCGGAAAGGGTGAACAGCGAAAGGGCCAAGACCAGCGAGCGAAGCATTGATTTACGCATGGAGCTGTTCCAGGAAGACAAATGCCGCCTGCGCGGCGGTTGCGCCGTCTCCGGCGGCGGTGATGACCTGACGGCACAGTTTGGCGCGCACGTCCCCGGCGGCAAAGATGCCGGGCACATTGGTCCGCATTTCCGCATCCGTCACGATGAAGCCCTGCGCGTCCCGTTCCACGGCGGCGGGCAGGAAGGCGGTACCCGGCTCGAAGCCCACATAGATGAAAAGCCCCTGCACGTCGAGACGGCGTTCTTCGCCGGTATTGACGTTGGTCACGGTCACGCCTTCGAGGGCGTTGTCCCCGTGCAGGGCCGTCACCGTGGAGCTGCGCACGATCTCCACCTTGTCCGGCATGGCTTCCAGCTTGTCGAGGTAGATGCGTGCGCCGCGGAAGGCGTCGCGCCGGTGGATGACATAGACCTTGGAGGCCAGCTTGGCCAGATAGAGGGATTCCTCCAGCGCGGAATTGCCGCCGCCCACCACGGCGACCGGCTGCCCGCGGAAGAAATTCCCGTCGCACAGGGCGCAATAGGAGACGCCCTTGCCCTGCATCCAGCTTTCGCCGGTCACGCCGAGGCGGCGATGGTGCGCGCCGGTGCAGACCACCACGACCTTGCCGGTGACGCTGCTCTTGGCCGTCTTGACGGTGAAGGCCCCGGCGTGACCGCTGACCTCCGTCACCGCCTCGCTGGAACGCGTGACGGTGAGCCCTTCAAGGTGGGCCGAAAGCAGGTCGGCCAGCTCATACCCCTTGATGCCCTTGGGGAAGCCGGGATAGTTCTCCAGTTCGGCCGTCTGCAGCACCTGACCGCCCGCGGCCATCTGCTCGAAGAGCATGACCGAGCAGCCGGAGCGGGCCAGATAGAGCGCGGCCGTGATCCCGGCCGGACCGCTGCCGATGACGATGGCGTCCACGCTGCTCATGCCAGGGCCTTGCTGTCGAGGATGTTCTTGATGGCGTCCTTGCTGACGGCGCCCGTCACCTGCTCCACGGCTTCGCCGTTCTTGAAGAGGATCAGGGTCGGGATGGCGCGGATGCCGTATTTGACCGGCGTGGCGGGGTTTTCGTCAACATTCATCTTGGCGATGTGCACACGACCGGCATATTCGGAGGCAAGCTCCTCGATGACAGGCCCGAGCGCGCGGCAGGGGCCGCACCAGGGCGCCCAGAAGTCAAGCAAAACCGGCTGATCGGACTTCAAAACTTGCATGTCAAAGGTCGCGTCGGTGATCTGTTCAGCCATGGTTTTCCTCCATGTTGTCAAGTAAAGTTGGCGTCAGATGCCCCGCGCGGCAACGCGGCGCACGTCCTGACAGGGTAGATTGCCCGTGGGAAAGTGTCAAGCCGTCCGGCACGCCGGGCCATGCCGCAGATCGTCCGGCAGGGGCCTGCCGCGCGGCACGGCCTCCAGCGAAAGGTCATGGTGCCCGCCCGTCGCGGCCAGCCGCCAGCCCGCATAGGCCACCATTGCCGCATTGTCCGTGCACAGCTTCGGTGACGGCGTCACGAGACGCCCTCCCCGCCGCCGCATGAGGGCCTCGGCCTGACGCCGCAAGTGGCTGTTGGCCGCCACCCCACCCGCCAGCACCAGCGTCTTCAGGTCGGGATGGCGGTCGAGCGCCCGCCCTGTCTTGATGAGCAGCGTGTCCACCACAGCCTGCGTGTATGCGGCGCAGCAGTCGCACAGCGTCCGGGGCGCGCCCTCGGCGCTCCGCACCGGACGGGGCCAGCGCCGCTCTTCCGGCAGGCTGTCCAGAAAGGCCGCGGCCGCCGTCTTGAGGCCGCTGAAACTGAAATCCAGCGTATCATTATGGACATACGGACGCGGAAAGCTGACCGCCTCGGCATCGCCCCGCGAGGCCAGCTCGTCCATGAGCTTGCCCGCCGGATAGGCCAGTCCCATGAGCTTGCCCGCCTTGTCGAACGCCTCGCCCGCCGCGTCGTCCAGCGTGCGCCCCAGCGTGACGAATGCGTCCGGCCCGTCCATGCGGTAAAGATGGGTATGCCCCCCGGAGACCAGCAGCCCCAGCGCCGGAAAGGACAGCTCCTGCTCCAGGCCCGCCGCCAGCAGGTGCGCGTGCAGATGGTTCACCCCCACCAGCCGCGCCCCGACGCCCAGCGCCAGCCCCTTCGCGAACGCCACCCCCACCAGCAGGCTGCCCAGCAAGCCCGGCCCCCGCGAGACCGCCACCACGTCCAGCTCCGACGCCGTGCGGGCGTTGCGCGACATGAGCGCATCATACAGCGGCCCCATGTAGCGGTAATGCTCCCGCGAGGCCAGCTCCGGCACCACCCCGCCGAACAGCGCGTGCATGTCCACCTGACTGGCCAGCACCGCGTCCAGCAGCCTGCCGTCCTCCACCAGCGCAAGCGCCGTCTCATCACATGAACTTTCTATCCCAAGGCACAACATGTCGGCTTTTCCGCTCCTTTTTTGACGAGCAGTTTTTCCGGAGGAGGGGCTATCTTCCCCCCAAGCCCCCCTTCCCTTCCCGGCGCGCTTTTAGAGCAGATTCGCATTGAAATTGTGTCCAATTTCAATGCTGACGCTGCCCTCACACTACGGAAAAAGCGTGGTTTTTCCGTGTGTTCGGTTGCGGGTAGTCGCTCTCGCGACTACCAGAGCAATCCACATTTTCAATGTGGAATTGCTCTAGAGCATTTTCCGTTTGAAACGCTTTGCGTTTCAAACCATACGGCCTGGCGTTTCGCGGAAAAAACGCGGTTTTTCCGCTTGGTTTCGGCCGGACGGCGCTGTGTCCCCTCTCGTGTTTAGCCTTTTGCAATGGCCCCTCTATCGCGCCGCACAAAAAAGATACCCTTCCGTACCAGCGGCGTCTGCTTTGAGAAAAGCGCGCTGGGGGAAGGGAGAGGGGTGTGGGGAGAGGGAGACCCCCTCCCGCGCTAGGCGCGACCGAGAGGCGGCCCGCAGGGCCGTGCCTGTTAGGCGACGCAGGAGCCTTACAGGCATCGACAGCAAAGCGAGGGGGTCTCCCTCTCCCCACAAAAACAAGCCGTCCGTCGTGACGTTACGCTTTGCCCTACGGGCCTGTTAACACTAATTTTACAAATAATTTCAATGTCTATCGCCCGTACACGCTCCCCTTGCCATAGAGGCGGGGTTGCCTCGTGTCTCTGACTCTTTCCCCGGTAAAAGCGCGCTGGGGAAGGGATGGGGGGCTTGGGGGGAAGGGAAACCCGCTCCCGCGCTGGCGGAGGG
>NZ_CALVHE010000119.1 GCF_944327235.1 uncultured Desulfovibrio sp. | reverse complement strand
TCGGCAATCCATATTGCTGCCATTGTCATTTTTTACCTTTAATGAGTCCTGACCCTAGAGCATTTTGCCTTTGAAAAGAGAAAAATACGAGGCGGCGGTACAACACTGTGCCGCCGCCTCACGTTATGTTGTTTCCAATGGCAAAACTCTCTATGCCACACGTCGCAAGCGTGCCCCGAACATCCCTTCAAGCCAGGGATGGTCCCACGGCGTCTTCCAGAGAGTGCAGCATTCCAGCCGCACATCCGGCAGATGCAGCAGATGTTCCACCTGCTCCTCATTTTCCTCACGGCGGAGAGTGCAGGTCATATAGGCTAGCTCCCCTCCCACAGCAAGGCAGCGTGCGAGGGCTGCGGCGATATCCCGCTGTACTTCCGCAAGGCGGCGCATCTCCGCAAAAGGTCGCCGCCGGATGTCCGGTCGCCGGGCCAGTACCCCAAGCCCACTGCATGGCACGTCAGCGATGATGCCGCCTGACCAGCTCCCCGGACGGACCACGGGAAAACGGGCGTCCGCCAGTGCCAGCGCCGGACAGGGCAACCCCAGGCGGCGGCACTCGTGAGCAATACGTTCCAGTCGGCTGCGGGACGTATCCGTGCAGAGGGCAAGTATTCCCCCCTGCTCCCGCAACGCCAGTCCCTTGCCCCCCTGACCGGCGCAGGCGTCCCAGACAGGCCGTTGCGCCCTTATCCAGTCCCGCAGCCCGAGCTCGTCGAGCACGGCCTGCGAACCCGCTGCCTGTGCGGAGATCACGCCCTTGCCTTCCCAGTCCCTCAAGGATCGTCCGGCCAGCTCGTCCGGCTGCCTCCCCGGCGCAAAGGCCACTCCCCACTCTCCCACGCGGCAGGATACGGGACCGCCTTCCACATCCGAACTATCGCCCTGCGGCGCAACGTCCGTCAGCGGCGTGTCCAAGGCGGACGCCCGCACCTCATCGCTCTGTGGCGACGAAGCATTGATGCGCCAGCCATGCCAAGGGCGCTGTGCCGAGCGTCGAAAGAGCGCCTCCACCCTTTCCGTTACTCCTCCCGCCTCTTCCGCCAGACAAACGGCAAGCGTGGACGGCAACCCATAAAACCGGGCAGCCTCGGCTATCCCTTCCGGTTCATCCCCTTCCGCCCGTCTGTCGCCGCCCGCTCCAGCTCCAGCAAAGAAATCGACCGGTTCCTTTCCCGCGTAAAATGACCGGGAATGCGGCGCTTCACCAAGACGCTGCACACTTCGCAAGGTAGCGTTGACCAGCCCGCCCAGACGCGCGCCGTACAGGTTCGACGCCAGACTGACCGCGGTATGCAATACCGCATGGGCGGGGACGCGTTCCAAAAAAAGCAAAGCATAGACGGCGGCCTGGAGTATCCGCCGCAGGGGAAGGGGCAATTTTTGCGGGGCCGGAACGCACTTGCTCAGGATCCAGCCAAGACGACGCTCAGCGCGCAGTGCGCCGTAGGTCAGCTCCGTGGCCAGCGCCCTGTCGCGGGCGGCATTGGCCGCATCGTTACGCGGCATTCGTTTGTCCCCTTTTCCGTGGCAGGAAGCGTCACCGCCTGCGGTGGACACTTCCTGCAGGGCGACCTGGACCGTACATCCCGCCGCATGGTGAGCATCCAACAGACAAAGAGCCCGCACGGCCAAAGCCAGCGGGCTCCCTCCCAGACGGCGCAACCTAGCCTTTTCCCCAAACATGCTGGACGCCTGTCCGGCAGTATGACTGGGCATGAAGAGCGCTCCTTTGTTCTTCTCCGTTCCGGCAAGGGCAGACGGCTCGACGCGCCGCAGCCCTCCCCTTCCTCAGGCTGGACGTACTCAGGCCCCGGCCGACTGCGGACGCAATTCCTTGAGGATGACGCGCGGCTGCGAGGCAGGCACATCCAGGAAAAGCCGGATGGCCTCTTCCAGTCTGTCCAGCGGCACCAGCGTATCCAGACAGGGGCCGTTCGGGCGCTCATTGAGGATACCGAATACCGGCAGCGGATAACTGTCCTGTATGCCGGAGGTCAGGTCGCGCTCGCAGGCCACGGCAATGATGCAGCGCGGCTTGCGCTGCACCACGATACGCCGGGCGATGGTGCCGCCCGTGGCGATGGCCAGATGGACGCCGTAGGCGTCGCGCAGATCGAGCAGCCCCCCCACCGGACAAAGACCGCAGCGGCGGCAGAGATCCACCTTGTAGCTGAGGCGGTGCGGACAGGCGCTGCGCTGTACGCAGTGCGGCAGCAGCAACAGAAGCTCTTCGGGCCGCACATGCTTTCTGTCGGCCAGCACAAGCTCGTTGTTGACCTTGATGAAGGAGCGCCGCAGGAGAGCCTTGTCCACCCCGATCAGCCGGGACAGCACTTCCATGAGCGGGAAGACCAGACGGATCACCATTTGCCGAACAGGGCGGATGCCCGGAAAGCAGCGGCCGGTGTGGATATGCACCACCAGCGTCAGACAGAGCCAGCAAACGCCGACGATGAGCAATATCCCCAGCCCCCGATTGAAGGCGGGCAACCAGCTGACGATATCTCCCAGATCGAGCCAGGGAAGGATGAACAGAAAGACGATGCACAGGCAGAGCAAAAGACAGGACGCCAGCATCATGCCGATGAAGATACGCTTGTGCGCCCCGCCGTACTCGTCCGCAGGAAGAGAATGGGGGGATTTGTCAAAAAAGGACATCGTGCCCTCGTATTACTGCAAAGGCATACCGCAGGGTCCTCTCCTGCGCTACTGCCGTATCATTTTTCAGGAATCATTCCCGATTATGGCCATATGGTAAATTTTGGCCCTGTGCGGCCTTCTCAGGCAAAAAGAGCCTTTTTCTGAATCACAGGTCAAAAAAGTAAAAAAAGACGCCCGAATCGTATGCGGTTCGGACGTCAAAATCTACGCTTCGGGAGGGGACGCCGTACCGCCAAGTCCCAGCGGCATTTTTTGTAACAAACCATTACAAAGCGCGAGAGCGTCCATCTCCTTCTTTGCCGGAGGCCGCACGCGGCCCAGACGGTACCAGCCGTCGGCGCAAGCTACGCAAAGTCCCGCCTTGTCCCGCCACACGCTGCCGCAGGCGGGCCGCTCTCCCTCGGCAAAGGCTTCCGGCTGTCCGGGCCATATCTGCAAAAGCAACGGTTCGGACAGCCCTTCCCCACGCAGGAGCGTCCGCGCGCCGGGAAAAGGCGTCACGCCGCGGATCTGCGCATGGACCGCCGCCAGCGGGCGGCTCCAGTCCACAAAGCCGTCCTCCTTGAATACCTTGGCGGCATAGCTTGCCTGGCTCTCATCCTGCGGCACGGCCACCGCCGTTCCGGCGCACAACCCGCTCATCACCTCAAGCAGCGCCTCCGCACCCAACTCGGCAAGGGCATCATGCAGGCTGCCCGCTGTCTGCTCCGCAAGCGCAATGCGCCGTTGCGCATAAACAGGGCCAGTATCCAGCCCCTTTTCCATACGCATGATGGAAACGCCGCTTTCCGCGCCCGGCTGCCAATCCTCCATGATGGCGCGCTGGATGGGCGCTGCCCCCCGATAGCGCGGCAAGAGCGACGTATGCACATTGAGCGGCGCAAGTCGAGGGATGTCCAGCACGGCCTGCGGCAAAATCAAGCCATAGGCCGCCACGGCCAGCACATCCGGCGCAAGTTCAGCCAGTTCGGCCACGCTGGCGGCATCCCGAAAATTTTCCGGCTGTCGCACAGGCAGGCCCAGCTCCAGCGCGGTTTCCTTGACCGGACTGGGGCGCAGCTTCTGACCACGTCCCGCCGGTCTGTCCGGCTGGGTATAGACGGCAAGCAGCTCACCCTGCGGCCAGCCCGCCAGCCGCCGCAGTACCACGGCCGCCAGCTCCGGCGTGCCCATGAAAACTATTCGGCAGCTTTTCGCTTGAGGCATTTTTTTACCTTGGAATCATACATGCTGCGCCGTAAACGGCTGATATGGTCGATAAACAGCACGCCGTCGAGATGGTCGCATTCGTGCTGCACGATGATGGCCGCAAAATCCGTCAGCTCCTCGTCGATCTCCTTGCCGTCGAGGTCCTGCGCCTGCAGGCGTACGCGTTCGTAGCGCGTCACGTCGGCCCGGTAGTTGAAGGGGACGGAAAGGCAACCTTCCTGCTTGCTGACCACCTTTTCCCCTTCCAGCGTCAGACGGGGATTGATGAGCACGCGCGGTCGGCGTTCTTCCTCCTGCGCGCCGTCATCCATGACCAGCATACGGATATTGCGCCCCACCTGCGGCGCGGCCAGCCCCACACCGGGAGCGGCATACATGGTTTCCAGCATATCGGCGGCAAGCTGCCGGATCTCCGGCGTTATTTCCTGTACCGGCTCACATTTCAGCTTGAGGCGGGGATCAGGGTAAGAGACTATTTCAAGGATCATGGCGACTCGCTGTCAAAGGTTGGCTGTCTGGGTCAGGATATCCGGACTTGGCTTTCGCCAGGTCTGACCTATCCCGCCCCGCAGGACGACAGAAAAAGATCGGTGGAGCTGTGCGACAAGCCTCAAAAAACCGCTTTTCCCGTCATCGTCGCTTTGCGCGATCAGGCCGCGCAGAGGACAGGATGCTGTGTCCTGGACCCGGACTGGACAGGGGCAAAAAGTGTCCCTCCAGCATACAAAATGGCAGCAAGGCCCGCAAGTATGGCCCATGCGGCCTCCTCGCCGCCCTTTAGGGCCTGTTAACACTATTCGCTGTCTGTTTGGGGGGAAGAGACAAAGACACAAGGTACTCTCGTCCCAAAAGCAAGCGGTGTGTATACAGCCTGTTTGTCTTATCTATTGAAATTATTTGTAAAATTTGTGTTAACAGGCCTTAGCGGCCCTCAGGAAGGTTGCCGCCGCAGACCGGCACTGACGACCGCTCCCAGGATGAGCGCACCGCCGGCCAGCGTCCGCAGGCCCGGCGCTTCATCCAGCAGGACCCAGCTCACCAGTATGGCGTACAACGGCTCAAGCGCAATGACGATGGCGGCCAGTCGGGCCGGGATGGCGCGCAAGCTGTTAACGAACAAGGTATACGCAAGCCCGCTGCACAGCAGGCCGAGGCAGGCCAGCCACAGCCAGTCCATCCCGCTGACGGACGGCAGCTCCCGCGCCACCAGCGGCAGCGTCAGCGGCGCGATGAAGGCATATTGCCACCAGCAAGCCTGTTCTCCGCTCATATCGCCCACATTGCGCCGATTGCTGACCGCATTGAGGGCATAGATCGCGCCGGAAACTATCCCCCACAACAGCCCCTCCGTGCCCCTGTCGCTGAAGTCATAGCTTGGCGCGACGAGCACAAGACCGCAGGTAACGGCAAGCATCAGCCATTTTTCCGTCCCGGTGATGCGCTCATGGAAAAAAAGATGCTCGAAAAAAGCTACAAAAGCCGGAAAACAGGCAAAACCCAGCGTGCCTACCGCCACACCGCCCGTCTTGATGCCCAGAAAAAAAGTAAACCAGTGCAAGGCCAGCAGCACAGCCGAGACCGCCAGCCCGGCGACCTGACGCCCGCCCACGCCCTGCCACGGCCTGACGCCCCAGCAGACCAAGAGCAGCCAGAGCAGGCCAAGCGCAAAGACCGTACGCCCGAAAACGATCATCTCCGCACTGCACGCGGTCAGCCTCCCAAACACGCCGGAAACGCCAAAAAGCAACGTCGCCAGATGCATGGAGACAAGCGCCGCCCCCCGTGATGTCATGACCTCTCCTTTTTATTTTTTGCTGGTGTAGGGGGTCTTTGCGAGGGGAGAGGGAAACCGTTTTGGAAAACGGTTTTCCCTCTCCCCTCGCGCTCCCCTCTCCCTTCCCAAAACTTTTGCTCTGGTCACTGTACGATACCGTGCACCGGCAAGACAGCCCAGATCTGCCACGTCCCCCGGCGATATAAAAAAAACGGCCTGCAGAATACCTTAATCTACCTTTCTTTTTAGACAGTGTCGTCAAATTATATTTACCCACAAAGATATGCATCTAATTTGAACGGCGGCAAGAAAAGAGGCGCATCTTTTGACATACCGTGTAGCAATTCCT
>NZ_CALVHE010000118.1 GCF_944327235.1 uncultured Desulfovibrio sp. | reverse complement strand
ACGCCCTTCGCCACGCGGACAGGGGTGTACGGGGGTCGTAGGGGGGGTAGAGGGGCTGGCCCCTCTCACCCCCTGCCCCCCGCCGGGAGGCGACCAAGCCCAGATGCCGGGCAGCATCCTCTATCCCGCGCCGGAAAGAAGAAAAGAAAAAGGATGAGGTTCCCCGCCCGGACGCCGGGCAGCATCCCCCAGCCAGCGCCGGGAAGAAGAAAAGGAAGGAAGAAAAAAACAGATCGCCGGGCAACATCCGCCAGCCAGCGAACGAAAAAAAGAAAAAAAGAAAAGGACGCCTCCGCACGGCCGGGGAGCATTTCCGCTCGACCTCCGGGCGCAAGTCTGGCATGGTTGAGGGGTTCGCGGTAACAGCCGGAGGCATCCGGTTTTTTTTCACGAGGACGACGTATGCAGGAGCAGGATCAGGAGCTGGCGCGGCGTTGCCGGGCGCTGTCGGAGGAGTGCCGCAAGGCGGGTGCGTGGATCGCTGACAATGCGGAGCTGGTGGGCAACGAGGGGAACAGCCTGCAAAAGGACATGCGGCACGCGGCGCGATTTTTCACCCGTTGCGAGCAGGCCGCGCGGCGCAAGATGTGCGCGGGGGTGTTCGGTCCGAGCCAGTCGGGCAAGTCCTACCTCATCTCGGCGCTGGCGCGGGACGCCTCCGGCAGTCTGCTGGCGGATTTTTGCGGCGACCAGCGGGATTTCCTCACGGAGATCAATCCTGAGGGCGGCAAGGAATCCACGGGGCTTGTGACGCGCTTTACCACGACGCCGCCGGAGGGGCTTTCGCCGGAGCATCCCATCCGCCTGCGCCTTCTGACGGAGATGGACGTGGCGCGGGTGCTGGCCAACACCTATTACGCCGACTGCGAGCACAAGGAAGCGCCGGAGATGGAGCCGCTGCTGGCGGCGCTGGCCGAGCTGGAAAAGGCGGCGGGCGGCGGAGGGTCGGCTGTCAGCGGCGACGACGTGGAAGAGCTGCGCGACTATGTGAACAAGAATTTCCTTTCGCGGCCGCGCGTGCAGATGCTGCAAAAGGGCTACTGGAACAAGGCGATGGAGCTGGCGCCGCGTCTCGATCTTGAGGGGCGCGCCACGCTTTTCGGCCTCATCTGGAACGGCGTGCCGGAGTTCCGACGGCTGTACGTCACGCTGTGCGGCGCGTTGCAGGCGCTCGGCAATCCCGCCGAGGCCGATTGCCCGTTGAGCGGCCTCATCCCGCGTGAGACGAGCATCATCGACGTGGCGGTGCTGCGGGGGCTTACGGAGGACGACCGGGCCGACCGGCTCACCATCCGGGGCCGGGACGGGAGGAGCGCCGATCTGCCCCGCGCGGTGGTGGCCGCGCTCACGGCGGAGATCAGCATCTACATGCGGGAGAAGCCGGACAGCCTTTTCGACCACACGGACCTGCTGGACTTCCCGGGCTACCGCTCGCGTCTCAAGCTGGAGAACCTGCAGGGCGAGCTGGCCCGTCCCGGCACGCTGGAGAACCTCTTCCTGCGCGGCAAGGTGGCGTATCTGTTCGAGCGCTATTGCGAGGAGCGGGAGCTGACAAGTATGCTGCTCTGCATCGGCCCCAGCAATCAGGAAGTGCAGGACCTGCCGCGCGCCGTCTACGAGTGGATATGCTCCACCCACGGCGAGGACCCGCGTTCGCGCGCGGGCAAGCCCACCGCGCTGTTCTTCATCCTCTCCAAGATGGATATGGAGTTCGAGAAGAAGGCGGGGACGCCTTCGGTGGAAAAGCGCTGGGACACGCGCCTGCAGTCGTCGCTGCTGGACTTTTTCGGCAAGCAGCATGACTGGCCCGACAACTGGGACGGCGAACGGCCGTTCAACAATATCTATCTGCTCCGCAACCCCAATTTCCGCTGCGACGCCATTTTCAATTTCGATGCCGACGGCAGGGAGATCGCCGTGCGCCCCGAACAGGCGTCCTATGTGGAAGAGGTGCGGCAAGCCTTCCTGAATTCGGAGCTGGTGCGGCGGCATGTGGCCCGGCCGGACGCGGTGTGGGACGCGGCCATGACCCTCAACGACGGCGGCGTGGCCCTGCTGCGGGAGAGCCTGCGCCCCCTCTGCAATCCCGAACTCAAGCGCCAGCAGATCGAAGTCATCGCCGCCGAGAAGCGCGAGCAGGTCCGCACGCGGCTGGAACCTTTTTATCAGACGGACGACCGCGAGGAACTGCGCAAGCAGAAGGAGGCGCTTTCCCGCGAGCTGGTCATGCTGGTGACCGGCGTCACCCGGCGTCACCTGTTCGGGGAACTGCTCTGCCGCCTCCAGGTCAGGGATCACGACCTTTACGACCTCTGGCTGCGGCAGCGGCAGGCCGCTTCGCAGGCGCCGGAGACCGGGGTGACCGTCAGCGTGGCCGACGACGTGTCCGCCGAGGACATCTTTTCCGACATCTTCGGGGACGAGGCCGCCCGCCCCGCCCCGCAGGACGCCGCCGCCGAAGAGGCCCCCGTCCCGCGCGACGCCGCCGGGACGCTCACGGACATGGTGTTCGACTACTGGATCGAACAGCTCCACAATCTGGCGGGCAGCGCCGAGGCCCGCAACCACTTCGGCGGCCTGCCCTCGCGCGGCTTCGAGCAGCTCATCAGCGAACTGCTGCTCTCGGCCCAGCGCCTCGGTCTGCGCGATGGGCTGGAACGAGACCTGCGCCAGTGCGGCGCGTACGCCAACATGTCCCGTGAACGCCTCATCTGGCGGCAGGTGAGCCTGGCCGCGGACGCCATCAACGCCTTTGTGGACTGGCTGGGCTTCGACCCGCGCAAGAAGGACGCCGCCGGGCGCACCATCCTTTTCGGCGGCAAAAGCTCGGAGCTTTTCGCCCCGCCCGCCGAGCCTCCGGCGGAACCGGTCATCGGAGAGCAGGAAGCCCCCTACGACCGCCAGTGGTATACGGACTGGATGCGGGCGCTGGCCTGGAGCGTGGTCGCCAATGTGGACTTTGACGGGCAGCAGGTGCGCGACCCGCAACAGAATGCCCGCCTGCGCGACATCCTTGCCGCCTTCCGGCAGGTCTGACATGTGGGGAGCCGACCGCCGTCCGCCCTTCGTCCCCGCCGCCCCGCTCCGGGGGCCGCATCCCGCCGCGTACCGGCAGCGCCGGGCCTGTGCCCGCCCTTCCGGCCACGGCGACCTCATCCTTTTTTGACGGGAAACACCCATGAGAGCCATCATCACCCCTGATCCGCAACGCGGCGCGGGCCATGCCCGCATCCTGCTGGAAGGCTGCTCCGCCCTCCCCGGCGGCGTCTATACCCTGCGTCGCGGCAGCGACATGAAATTCCTTGCCGCGTCCGGCTGGCAGGAGAGCGAATGCCCCCTTGCCCCGGACGACATCGACAGCGTGAGCGGCGGCCTGTGCCTGCTCGTCGGCCCGGACGTGGTCGATCAGCTGGACGCCCTGTCCGCCTATCAGATCGGCGCGGACGGTCAGCGCTTCGGCGTGGAGATCCGGCAGCTCGTCTACAGTCGCGACCGCGACGGCGGCGGAGCCATGCCGGACATGCCGCAGGCCGCGCCCGTCAGCGCGCCCGCTCCCGACCCCAAACCCGCGCCCCAGCCCCAGCCCGCACCGGAGCCGGAACCCGCGCCCCAGCCCGTGCCGGGACCTCAGCCGGAGCCGATCCCCGCGCCGGAGCCGGAGCCGACCCCCGCGCCCCAGCCAGGCCCGCAAGAACTGACCCTGCAAGAAGTCCCCGCCCGGCCCAAAAGCCGCCTGCCGCTCGTCCTCGCGCTCCTGCTGCTCCTGCTGATCGTCGCAGGCGGCGCGGCATGGTATTTCCTCATCCATCAGCGTCCGGACGTGCCGCCCGTGCCGCCCGTCCCCGCGCAGACGGAGAGCGCCCCGGCCGCCCCGGCTCCCGCCGCCCCGTCCCCCGCGCCCACCGCGCCCACCGCGCTGGAGACCGCCCGCAAGCATCTGCGCGGCCCGGCGGACCCGGCCGCCAGTCTGGCGCTGGCCAAGCCCCTGCGTACGCCCGAGGCCGGTCCGGAAGAGTCGGACGCCGCTTTCCTCCTGCTGGAGGACGCCGCCCAGAAGGGCAATGCCGAAGCCATGTGGCTGGTGGGACAGTTCTACGATCCCGCCACCACCCTGCCGCGCGGCAGCATCCCCGCGGACATGTCCCTTGCCCGCCAGTGGTACGAAAAGGCGCGGGCCGCGGGCGTCGCCCAGGCCGAGGCCGCCCTGAAGGCCCTGCGCGCCCATGTGGAAGCCGAGGCGTCCAAGGGCGATATGGAAGCCAAAATGCTGCTCCAGAACTGGAAATAGGAGGTCCGCCATGTTTCTCCTTCGCTCCGGGCGCTCTCCCCTGCCGGGCCTCCTGCTCTGGCTCGCCGCCCTGCTCTGTCTGACCCTGCCCGCTCCCGGCCAGGCCGCCCCCCTCCTGCGGGAGGGCAAGAAAAGCCTCTACCAGCGCGTCATCAGCCACCCCGGCGCCGTCCTGCGCCAGAACGCCGATGCCGCCTCCGCCGTGGTCAAGGACAAGGTCGTCCCCTTCACGGTCTTTTACGTCTACGAACGCGCCAACGGCCATCTGCGCGTGGGCACCGGCCTCAACGAGCCGCAGGGCTGGCTGGAAGAAGCCAAGTCCACCGCCTGGGACCAGTCCCTCACCCTGCTTTTCTCCCCGCGCACCGGACGCGATCCCGTGCTCTTCTTCAAGACGGAAAACGACCTCAAGACCCTCTGCTCCGCCAGCGACATGGAAAAACGCCTCCAGACCCTCCTGACCCAGGCGGCCTCCGGCAAACCCGCGCCGGATTCCCCCGTGCTGGCCGGTGAACCCGCCGAGACGCAGGGCGCCGTGGACGCGAAACGCTTCTACCTCATGCCCATACTCGGCATGAGCGAACCGTTCGACGACGTGAAATTCCTCAACGTGGCCTCCATCGACCCCGGCTCCGGGTCGGCGCAGGCCCCCGACGGCCCGCCCAAGACCGGCATCGCCCTCGTCATGGATACCTCCGTCTCCATGAAACCCTACATCGACCAGAGCCGCGACGTGGTGCGCCGCATCTACGATCAGCTCGAAAAAGAAAAAATGACCGATAACGTGGGCTTTGCCGTGGTCGCCTTCCGCAGCAGCACCGCCGCCACCCCCGCGCTGGGCTACACCAGCACCGTGGTCAGCGACTTCGCCACCGCAAAGGACAGGGCCGCGCTGGAAAGCCGCCTGGCCGCCGTGCAACAGGCCGACGTCTCCAGTCACGATTTCAACGAGGACTCCCTCGCGGGCGTCTATGACGCCGTGGAAAAACTGAGCTGGGGCAACTACTCCTCCCGCCTCATCCTGCTCATCAGCGACGCCGGACCGCTCCGCAGCGGCGACCCCTACGCCTCCGTCCTGCTCGGCCCCGCCGAAATGAACGACCTCGCCCGACAGAAGGGCATCTGGATCACCGCCCTCCACATCAAAAGCCCCGGCGGCGCCAAAAACCACGCCTACGCCGAACAAAGCTACCGCACCCTGAGCCGCCTCTCCGGCGATCGCAGCAACTATCAGGCCATCAACGCCCCCGACGCCGCCACCGGCGCGCGCCAGTTCGGCGCCGTGGCCGCCACCCTCGCCCAGGGCATGGTCGGCATGGTCAAGAATACCGCCGCAGGCAAGATCATGACCCGCCCCAAGGACGAGACCCCCTCGCAGGACCCCGAAGCCCAGGCCCGGCAGCTCGCCGCTACCCTCGGCTACGCCATGCAGCTCCAATACTTCGGCGCCCAACGGCAAAATCAGGCCCCCAGCGTCGTCAACTCCTGGATAGCCGACATGGACCTCGCCAAACTGGCGCAGGGCAGCCCCACCCCCACCGTGGAAGTCGCCGTCCTCCTCACCAAAAACCAACTCAATGACCTCAGCTCGCAACTCAAGATCATCATCGACAACGCCGAACGCACCAAAAAAACCGATTCCCGCGACTTCTTCCGCGGCATCCTCTCCGCCTCCGCACAAATGGCCAGAGACCCCAACCTCCCCACCCAGGGCAAAAGCCTCGCTGAACTCGGCATCCTCTCCGAATTCCTCGACGGACTCCCCTACAAAAGCGACATCATGCTCCTCCGCGAAGACGACTGGTACCGCATGAGCATCGGGGAACAAACCGCCTTCATCAACCGACTCAAATCCCGTCTGGCTCGCTACGACGAATACGACCGCGACCGCGCCAACTGGGAAAGCTTCGGACAACCCAACCCCGGCGACTGGGTCTACCGCGTCCCCCTCAACATGCTCCCCTGAGCATGTGAAGTATTCGGGGACGGATCGACTGGGGGGGGGGGGAAGGAGCGGGAGAGCGGGGCGGAAAACAAAGAGGAGGAGGAGGGAGGGCAGGCTCAGGGGAGAGA
>NZ_CALVHE010000117.1 GCF_944327235.1 uncultured Desulfovibrio sp. | reverse complement strand
TTTGCGGGATGGATGGGGGGCGCGGGGGGAAGGAAGGGGGCTTTTTTGCAAAAAAGCCCCCTTCCTTCCCCCCGCAACAACCCTCCCACACGGCCCGGCGGCGTTCTCCGTCTTTCCGCTTGAAGCGCCCTGCGGCCTGCGCTAGAATCGCTTCGCCCGTGACGCGCGGGCTTATTCATATCTGGAGGATGTTGTCATGGCTGAAGCACCGGAGAAAAACCTTGCACTGGACATCGTACGCATCACCGAGGCTGCCGCGCTGGCTTCCGCCCGCTGGCTGGGCCGCGGCGCCAAGGAAGACGGCGACGGCGCGGCTGTCGATGCCATGCGCAACAGCTTTTCCACCCTGCATGTGGACGGCATCGTGGTCATTGGCGAGGGGGAGAAGGACAATGCCCCCATGCTGTACAATGGTGAACATGTGGGGATAGGCGACGGCCCGCAGCTGGACGTGGCCGTCGATCCGGTGGAAGGCACGAGCCTTCTGGCCTTCGGGCGTCCCAACGCCATCTCCACCGTGGCCGTCGCTCCGCGCGGCAGCATGTTCAACCCTGGCCCCAGCTTCTACATGCAGAAGCTCGTGGTCCCCGGCGAAGCCCGCAACGTGGTGGATCTGGACGCCCCGGTGGCGGTCAATCTGGCCAACGTGGCCAAGGCGCTGGGCAAAAAGGTGCAGGACCTTGTGGTCTTCGTGCTGGACAAACCCCGCCACAAGCAGCTCATTGCCGACATCCGCGCGGTGGGGGCCCGTATCCAGCTCCACACGGACGGTGACGTGGCCGGTGCGCTGATGGCCGTCGATCCGCGCAACGAGGTGGACATCATGATGGGCACGGGCGGCACGCCGGAAGGCGTACTGGCGGCCTGCGCCATCAAGGGCATGGACGGACAGATGCTGGCGCGCCTCGACCCGCAGTCCTATGTGGAAAAGGAAGCCATTACCAACGCCGGCATCGATCTGCGCGAAGTGCTCACGGTCAATGATCTCGTCAAGAGCGACGACTGCTTCTTTGCCGCCACCGGTATTTCCGGCGGGGACTTTTTGCGCGGCGTGCGCTACAGCTCCCGTCATGCCGTGACCCACTCGCTGGTGCTGCGCGGCAAGACCGGTACGCTCCGTTATGTGGAGTCCTACCATAACCTTGACCGCCTCACCAAGATCAGCGCGGTCCCGTATTAACGCATATCACCGTGCGGGGCTTCGACGACGGTCGCCACTTCGTCGGGGTCCCGCGCGCCTCGCTCGCGCCCGTTTGCGGCGCTCTTTCCTGCAGCGAGAGGACACAAGACGGCAAAACCATACGTTCCGCTGCCTTCCCGCTCCGCGGCATGGTCTGCCGTCGTTCTCAACCGATCCGCCTGTCCACGGGCAAGGAGTTTCATGAAAAGCCATCCTCTTTTCGGCATCCTTCTGTTGTGTGCCATGCTGGCCTGCGCACCGCTTTCCGCTCCGCGGACGGCGGAAGCCGCCGCCGTATCGTCCGTCTATGACAAGCAGCCCGACGTAACGGAAAAGGAACTGCTCCAGTTCCTCGATCTGCTGCCGCAGTTCCGTCAGTGGACGCGTGCGGAAAAGGAAGAAGCCCACCCCATCCTGAACAAGGGCAAAGCGGACTTTCTGTATTCTGAGAAGGCCGCCCAGTGGGTCAAGGAAAAAGGCTGGGACGCCCGCCGCTTTTTCTGCGTCATGGGACGTATGGCCGCGGCCCTCGTCATGGTGGAGGAAGGCGGCAACAGCATGGCCCGGCCCAAGGATATGCCGGAAGTGAGCAAGGCCGAGCTGGAGCTGGCCCGCAAGCATCTGGGCAGCATCCTCAAGGCCAGCATGGATAACGCGCAGGTGCAGTAGCTGCGTACTTCTTTTGGAGACCGAAGATGAGGCGGATGTTGGCACGACTGGCCGTGGCGACGGCCATCCTGTGCGGCGGCGGCAGTCAGGTCCAGGCGGAGGACACCACGCTCGTGACGCAACGGCCGGTGCTGAGCATGGAGCAGGCCCAGAAAATGCTGCTGGCCGCCTCGGCGGAGGCACAACGCAGCGGCCATGCCGTCTGCATCACCATCGTGGACAGATCGGGGCAGACGCTGGCCGTGCTGCGCCACCATGATGCCGGTGTCCATACCCTCGAAGCCAGTTACAAGAAAGCCTTTACCACCGCCTCGCAAAAACGCCGGACGCTCGACATCGCGGAAGGCGTCCGCGAGGGACGCATCCCCGAAGACATCCGCTACCTCGATGCCCGCCTGAGCCTCATGGAAGGCGGCATCCCCATCATCATCGACGGACAGGTCGCCGGCGGCATCGGCGTGGGCGGCGCGCATTCCGCCGAGGATACCCGCATCGCCGAAGCCGGACTGAAAGCCCTGCCATGAAGGCAAGACGGTCACCGCGACTGTAAACGGCCGCAGGCGGTACCCGTTACGCCAAAAGAGGTTACGGGCATCAACAGCAGAGCGCGACCGAAAGGTGGCCGCAGGCCGTGCCCGTTACGACGCAGGAAGTTACGGGCATCGACAGCAGAGCGTGGGGCCTTTTCCCCAAACAAGGAATGAATAGAGCGTCTTGCCTTTGAAAAAGGGAAAACGCGAGGCGGCAGCACAGCACCGCCCAGCCGAAAGTGAGCGGAAAAACCGAACTTTTTCCGCGAAACGACAGGCCGTATGGATTGAGACGCTCCAAGGCATACCAATACAAATTTTGCAAATAATTTCAAAAGATAGAGCAATCCCACATTGAAAATGTGGATTGCTCGGGTAGTCGCGAGAGCGACTACCCGCAACCGAACACACGGAAAAACCACGCTTTTTCCGTAGTGTGAGGGCAGCGTCCGCATTGAAATTGGACACAATTTCAATGCGGATCCGTTCATAAGACAAGAAAGCCGTACACGCTTCACTTCCCTTTTGGGACGGCTCGTCTCGTATCCCCGACGCTTCCCTGGTAAAAGCGCGCTGGGGAAGGGATGGGGGGACTTTGGGGGGAAGGGGAACCCCGCCCGCGCGAGGCGAGGGGTTCCCCTTCCCCCCAAACAAGTAATGGATAGTGTTGACAGGCCCTCGTTATTGTACGCCGAACGCTTCGCCAAGGGGACAGTCGGGAGGCAGCAGCAGTTTTCCGGTATGCAGATCAAAAGCGAGGCCCCAGAGCCGGAGCGTGTCGGAAAAGCAAAACGGTGCGTGCAACGCCGGGAATCCGGCGTGATACGGATAGACAAGGGCCAGATCGCCCTTTCCCCGCAAGCATGTCTGCCCATAGGCAAAGAGTTGATAGACATCCTGTTGACTGATGCCGAAATGCGTCCCCAAGTTCCCGGAAAGTTTTTTCCACTTGCAATCCAGGAGCCAGTCTTTCCCCGCGCGATGGATGCGGATGTCGGGCCGCAGGACAAAAAAGGGACGTTCCGCCCATGTGCAGAGCCAGTGTCCTCTGTCCTGCTCGTACAGCCGCGCATCGGGGGCGAGCTGACGGCGCAGGCAGACCCCGACGTAGCGCTCAAAAAGCGTTTCCATGGGAAAGAGCATACTGATGCCGTGCCGTTGACCTGCCAGAGCAAGAGGCATTTCCTGTGCGAGGATGAGCTCGCACAAGGGGCGTATGCGCTGATAATGGGCCATCAGACGGGACGTGCGCCACTGGCGGAAGTCATCCGGTACGCAACGGCTGGGCCGCACCTCCGCAAACGCGGCACGCAGCGGCATGGCGAGGCGACCATTTTCCACGTCTCGCGAGGCCGACAGGCAGCGGTCGAGCGCACTGCGCAAAAGCCTATGTTCCGGACTATCCACGGAAAAGACATGATGCCGGATGGGCAGAAGATGCCGCCGCTGTGGCGGCTGGACCATATGTTTGCCTACATCCAGCCTGCCGCGCAAAAAGGGTCTCTCCTCCGCCGTTCGGTTGTAGTGGAAGCAGAGTCCTTTCCTGAGCAGGTCGTGCAATTCTTCCAGAAAATGCCGGATCAGCCATTCTCTGAGCGGACCGGGCACCGTGCGGAGCGCGGCGGGCTCGCTTTCTCGGCAAGGCAGGCGGTATACGGCCCGCAGCATCTTCAGGAGCAGGCCGCGCTGCTGCTCCGCGTTTTCCGCGCCATCGGCCGTTTTGGGCAAGATCTCGATGCACGTTCCCAGTGAGGTCTGGAGCAGGCCCACATAGTTGCACAGACTGAGCGTCGTCCGGCTCTGCATCCGCACGAGCGGCGCCTCCCCTGCCTGCCGCTGCTCATTGAGCCGACAGAGTGCCTGAAAATCCTCCACAGGCAGGGAGGCCCTGTCCAGCCGGGGCACGTCCACCGCCTCTGTAGTCAGGCGGGCAAATTCTGTGACCGTGATGATCTTCATGGCCGCCGGTCGTGGAGAACCGCCATGATCGCGCTGATGGATTGATAGGTATTGTAGTCTTCCGGCAGCGTCACATTACGAAACAGCGGATCGGAAGCGACAAGAGTACGACAGAACTGTATCTGATTCGTTATTTTTGTTGCTGTCTCCTTATCATAGACGGCATATTTCCCCAAAGAAAACCTGATGAAAACATTATTCTTGTATTCCTTGACCTGGGAAACGTTGCACCGCATGGCCTCCGCCAGCGATTCCGGCGGCGTAAAGGTTCGAGAAGATCTTTGTTCGCGGGCAGCGGCGTCGCCGTCCGCGTCCATTGCTTCGGTTCCCTTTGCGGCCGTGTCCGCCTCTTCCGCTTCCGTGCAGGTGGCGGCAGCGTCCACTATCCGCACATAGGAGGTCATACGGCCAAGGGCGGCCGGGTTCATCTTCCAGCCTGGTCCCGATGGCGTGAACTCCGGCCCGAAAAGGTCTTCATCGTCATCGGCCGCCACCACGAACTGGTGCGCCGTCTCCGGCTTTTGCTGATCATTGAGCACCAGCCGTATCTTCTGCCAGTCCTCAAAGAAATATTCTTCAAGGAGCGGCAGGATGGCATGTCGGAAGATGTCGGCAAGATCGTCCGCCGAGACCTGTCCCTGAGGCAGTTTCATGAACGGAGCGTGCCCGATGCAGTGTTCCTGATCAATGAGGACGGCGATACGCCTGTTCATCGTCCTGAGCAGGTCGGCCACCGTATAGCCGGAGTCGCCCAGCAGCATGGTCGCCAGCAGTTCGGGTTCCGGTGCGACCCGCTCAAAGGCGAAGCGGCGGCGCAGGGCGATGTCCAGCGCGGTCAGCGAGCGGTCGGCCGTATTCATGGTGCCGAGGATATGGACATTGTCCGGTACGCCGAATTCCGCCCGCGAATAAGGGAGGCGCACCTTCAGGGCCTCTGCCGCGCCCAGGCGCTTGGTCGGCTCGATAAGCGTGATGAGTTCCCCGAAGATGCCCGCTATATTGCCGCGATTGATCTCGTCGATGATGAATACGCGGTTTTGTCGCCGCACCTCGGAGGGGGCGGGAAACGAATCGGGACGATGGCTTCTGATGATGCCGATGAGGTCGTCAAGATTGATGTTTTTGAGCTGGTACACGGTACTGAGCGTCATTTTGATACCGTTATTGAGCTCCAGAATGTCCTGCCGGATATCCTTGACCAGCCACCGCACCTTGCGCAGGCGTTTGTGGCTCGGGTACTCGTCATGCCATTCATACTCGCCGGTCACGATGCCCACGGCGTCCGTCATGGATTCGCTGTAGCAGGATACGACAATGTCCCCCACCTGCATCTTCTGGATGAAGGCCTCCAGAACGCTTTTACCGCCAGCGGAGAAATCGGTTTCTTCCGTAATGTCCTTGCGGTAGGCGTCCCAGCCTATCCGTATATGCCCGTTGGCCAGACATTCCGTGCGGACGGGATTATCGCCGGTTCCCGCGAGGGAAACTTTCCAGATGACCGGCGACGGATTCACGGCAATACCGGCGAACATGGATAGTTCCTCGCGCAGGGATTCCGCGAAGGTCTCCGTTTCCGCCTGCTGGCAGAATCGCTTGAAAACGCCGTCCTCCACCCGGTAGGCGAGCTTCCCTTCCGTCTCGCTCCCGTCGTCCTCAATGACGGGGCGTATGCCCTCGATGAAGTCCTCGTAACTGTAGGACTGGTGAAAGGTCGTGAACTCGATGAGGCCCTGTTGCCGGTAGGCCGTAAAGCGGGCGCGCACCGCGGCGGGGTCTTCCGCCTTCAGCGCCTCCAGCGGGCACTCCTCGATGATGGCCACGGCATACAGATGCGTATGCCAGGTCTTCCCCGTGCCGGGCGGGCCGTAGAGGATGAGATTTTTCTTCATGTCCCGCCTCCTTGTTGGAGAGGATTAAGGAATTCTGGACCAAGGCCTAGCAGCACAAATTTTGCATATTTATTTCAATAAACAATAGAGGTTAGTCATGCACGCGTCGCTTGTATTAGGGTGCGTGGTAGCCTCGCGTCCCTGCTTCTTACCCTGGTAAAAGCGCGTTGGGGAAGGGATGGGGGGCTTTGGGGGGAAGGGGAACCCCGCCCGCGCGAGGCGAGGGG
>NZ_CALVHE010000116.1 GCF_944327235.1 uncultured Desulfovibrio sp. | reverse complement strand
CCCATACATTCCTTTCGGCAATCCATATTGCTGCCATTGTCATTTTTTACCTTTAATGAGTCCTGACCCTAGAGCATCTTCAGCATCCACCGCTTGTTTTGGGGGGAAGGGGTGACCCATCCCTTCCCCAGCGCGCTTTTAGAGCATTTTGCCTGAAAACGGCAAAATGCGAGGCGGCGGCACCGCGCCGCCCGGCCGAAACCAAGCGGGATGAGCGTGTTTTTTCCGCGAAACGCCAGGCCGCATGGTTTGGAGCGCAAAGCGTTTCAAACGGAAAATGCTCTGTCTGGGGGAAGAGACAGGGACGCAAGGCGACTCCGCCCCAATGCACGCGGAGCTGGCCCAGCCTACTTGTCTTATATGTTTAAATCATTTGCAAAATCTGTGTAACAGGCATTGAAGGCCGAACGACGGAAGGTCGCCAAGCCGCACGGCAGAGGACGGCCTCCGTCAGGCAACTCGTCACGCCGGGCAGGGGAAAGGACTCCGGGCCTTTCCCCGCAAAACAGGCAGGAGCCGCCATGCAGTCGTCGACATCCCAACGCGCGCGCTGGAGTTCTCTGTGGACATTGACCTGGCCGCAGATCCTCACGTTGCTCGTACAGTTCGGCATCGGCCTGACGGATGTCTGGGCGGCCGGGCACATCGGCCCGGACATCCAGGCATCCATAGGACTCATCGCCCAGTGCAACATGGTGCTCATGACCATCGGCATCGCCACGGGCAACGGAGCTGTGGCCGCCGTGAGCCAGAGCCTCGGCGCGGGACGCGATCAGCGGGCGCGGCGCTTCGTCGGGCTGGTCCTGTTCGCCGGACTGGGCGCGGGCATCCTGCTGGCCTGCCTCGGCGGGATCTTCCAGGCGGAACTGCTGGCGCTCATGCGGACGCCCGAACATCTGCTGCCATCCGCCGCCCTCTTCCTCGAGATCTCCCTCTGGTCCCTGCCGGGGCAGTATCTGCTCACCATCAGTACGTCCGTCCTCCGTTCCGCCCGCATCGTGCTGCTGCCGCTCGGCGTCATGCTCCTTGCCGGAGCAGCCAACATCTGGGGCGATCTCGCGTTCGGTCTGGGCTGGTGGGGCTTCCCCCGCTACGGCGCGGCCGGTCTGGCCTGGGCGTCCTTCGGCTCGATCCTCCTGGGGGCCGTCATCCTGCTGGTCATCATCCGGCGCGCGGGCTTTTTGCGGCGGGACGCCCTTCCTCCGCTCCGCTGGGCGCGGCGAGGGGGCGGCTACCTGCTGCGCGTGGGCCTGCCCGCGCTGGGGACCTCGGTCCTCTGGCAGACAGGGTTCGTCCTCGTGCTCATCATCACCATGACCCTGCCCCACGACGGCGTGGGCGCGCTGGCGGGCCTCACGGCCGGAATGCGCATCGAGGCCGTCATCTTCCTCCCAGCTGTGGCCTGCCAGATGGCGGTGGCTGTCCTGGTGGGACAGAGCCTCGGCAGAGGGGACAGGCCGAGGCGCAGCGCGTGGCCTATGCCATGCTGCTCTTTGCCGTCCTGGACATGGGCCTGCTGACGGTGATCCTCTGGTTCCTGCGTCACGATCTGGCGGCCATGATGTCCCCGGACCCGGCGGTGCGGGAGGAGACCGTACGCTATCTGGTCTTCAATTTCCTTTCCGCGCCGGTCATGGTGGCCAATCTCGTGCTGGTCGGGGTGTTCATCGGCGCGAGCGCTACCCGCTATTCCATGTGGAGTTATCTCATTTCGGTCTGGTGCGTGCGCCTGCCGCTTTCCTGGTGGCTGGGGCACAAGGTCATGGACTCCTCTTCCGGCGTGTACTGGGCCATGATCATATCCCAGATCGTCCAGTTCGCGCAGCTTTTCTGGACGCTGCTGTACGCGGACTGGAAACGCTATGCCCTGACGGGGCGAGCGTCCTGAACGACCGCGACGCCCCTGACGCACGGGGGAGGCGCATGGCCGCGTCCGCGCGATACGGACGCCTCCCCTCCCCCGCTCCATCCCCTAACCGGCATTCCTCCGGGACATGCCGCGCATGACACACAGGAGAAACATATGTTGAGAAGGATGCTGCACACCACGGCGACGCTGCTGCTCACCCTGCTGCTGTCCACGCAATGGGCCCTTTGCGGCGAACTGACCAAGCTCTCCACGGCCTGGCTCGGCGAGCACGAGACCTTTCTGATGTGGTACGCCAAGAGCAAGGGCTGGGACAAGGAAGCCGGTCTCGACATCGAGATGAAGCTCTTCCAGTCCGGCTCGGACATCCTCAATGCCCTGCCCCGCAAGGAATGGCAATTCGCGGCCATCGGGGCCGTCCCGGCCATGCTGGGCAACCTCCGTTTCGACACGCTCATCATCGGCATCGCCAATGACGAATCCCGCAGCAACGGCGTCGTCGTCCCGGCGGGCTCCCCCATCGCCCAGACCAGAGGCTGGAACAAGGACTACCCCGACCTTCTCGGCAGCCCTGACACGGTGAGAGGAAAGACATTCTACGTGACGACCGTCTCCTCGGCCCACTATGCCCTGAGCGCCTGGCTGAACCTTCTGGGCCTGAAGGACGGGGACGTGGTCATCAAGAACACGGATCAGCAATCCGTGCTTGAGGCGTTCCGGGATGGCAAGGGGGCCGGCGTCGCCCTCTGGTCGCCCTATCTGCTGGAAGCGCAGAAGGCGGGCGGCACGCTGGCCGCGAACCTCGCCACCTGCAAGCTGGGCAATCCCATTGTGCTCATCGCCGCCAGCGACTATGCCAAGGCCAACCCCGATGTGGCGGCCCGCTTCCTGAGCGTGTACCTGCGGGCCGTGGACATGATGAAGGAGACGCCGCTTGAACAGATCGTCCCGGAATACGAACGCTTTTTCCGGGAATATCTGCAACGTGACTATCCGAAGGGACTGGCCGAGGAGGACATCAAGAACCATCCCGTCTATTCTCTGGAAGAACAGCTTGCCCTCTTTGACGGGACAAAGGGGCAAAGCCAGGCGCAGGCGTGGCAAAGCGAGATCTGCCGTTACTATCTGCGGATCAACCGTATCAGGTCGACGAGGCGCAAAAGGTCTCCGACGGCAGCTACGCCACGGACGCGTATCTCAAGCGCGTCAGATAGAACAATTCCACATTGAAAATGTGGATCGCTCTGGTAGTCGCGAGAGCGACTACCTGCAACCGAACACACGGAAAAACCACGCTTTTTCCGTAGTGTGAGGGCAGCGTCAGCAGGGAAATCGGACACGATTTCAATGCGAATCCGCTCTAGTTCTCGCCAGTGAAAACGGCATGACGCGAGACGGCGGCACAACGCCGCCCGACCCAACGTGAGCGGGAAAACGCGTCTTTACCGCGAAATGACAGGCCGTATGGTTTGGGGCGCGAAGCGTTGCAAACTGAACATGTTCCGAACGGCTCGCGTCGCGTGCGCGCCATGAAAAAGGCGAGGCGGGGATCCCCCGCCTCGCCTGTCCGTCACAAAGACTACGCGCCGCGGCGCGCATCAGGCCAGCCCGGCCCTGAGCTGCTCCTCGAAGTAGGCGATGGTCTTTTTCAGACCGTCCTCCAGCGCGATCCGCGGCTCCCAGCCCAGCAGCTCACGCGCCAGACTGATGTCGGGACGGCGCTGCTTGGGGTCGTCTCCGGGCAGGGGTTCGTAAGTGATCTTCGAGGCGCTGCCGGTGAGCGCCACCACCTTCTCGGCCAGTTCGCGGATGGTGAACTCACCGGGATTGCCCATGTTGACCGGCCCGGTCACGCTGTCCGGCGAGGCCATGAGACGGCACATGCATTCGATGAGATCATCCACATAGCAGAAGGAACGCGTCTGGCTGCCGTCGCCGTAAATGGTGATGGGCTCATTCTTCAGGGCCTGTACGATGAAGTTGGAGACCACCCGGCCGTCGTTGGGATGCATCTTGGGCCCGTAGGTGTTGAAGATGCGGCCCACCTTGATCTTGAGGCCGCTCTGCCGCCAGTAGGAGAAAAAGAGCGTCTCCGCGCAGCGCTTGCCCTCATCGTAGCAGGCGCGGATGCCGTTGGGATTGACATGCCCCCAATAGGTCTCCGGCTGGGGATGCACGTCGGGATCGCCGTACACTTCGCTGGTGGAGGCCTGGAAGATGCGGGCCTTCAGGCGCTTGGCCAGCCCCAGCATGTTGATGGCCCCGTGCACGCAGGTCTTGACGGTCTGCACCGGGTCATGCTGGTAGTGGATGGGCGAGGCCGGACAGGCCAGATTGTAGATCTCGTCCACCTCCACGAACAGCGGAAAGGTCACGTCATGGCGCATCAGCTCAAAGCGCCGGTTATCCATGAGCTCTTCCACATTGGCGCGGGCGCTGGAAAAAAAGTTGTCCACACAGAGGACTTCATGCCCCTCATCCAGCAGACGCGCGCACAGATGCGAGCCCAGAAAGCCCGAACCGCCCGTCACAAGAATCCTTTTTCGCAAATGCATGGCTTGCGCTGACCTCCGAAAAGCGTATCTCTGTTCATTATCCTGAATGGGCACAGGATGCAAACACGGCCACGGGCCCGCGGCTGACAGGGATTGCGCTTCTTGCCGTGACGCCGGGGGACCGGCGGGCGGAGGTCGCATTGCGGGACAAGCAAGCCGCGTATCGCCCCCGGCAAAAGATTGGGGAAGGGAGAGGAGGAGCGCGAGGGGGAGAGGGAGACCGTTTTTCAAAACGGTCTCCCTCTCCCCCTCGTAACAAGCGCCGTCCCCGCGACAGCGGGGACGCGCCGTCAATCCGTCAGAGTATTAGAGCGTAGCGGCTTCTTCGACGGTCTCAAAGGCTTCGATGATGTCACCGATCTTGATGTCATTGAAGTTCTCGAGGCCGACACCGCATTCATTGCCCTTGACCACTTCACGGGCATCATCCTTGAAGCGCTTGAGGGAGCTGATCTTGCCGGTGTAGACCACCACGCCGTCGCGTAGCAGGCGCACCCCGGCGTTGCGGGCGATCTTGCCGTCCGCCACATAGGAACCGGCGATCATGCCGACCTTGGGCACGCTGATGGTCTTGCGCACTTCGGCCTGACCAAGGTAGACCTCGCGCTGCACGGGAGCCAGCAGACCGGCCATGGCGCTCTTGATGTCGTCCACGAGCTTGTAGATGATATCGTAGAAGCGGATATCCACGTTTTCCCGCTCGGCCACATCCTTGATCTTGGCGGTGGGACGCACATTGAAGCCGATGATGATGGCCTGCGACGCCGAAGCCAGCAGGATGTCGGACTCGGTGATGGCGCCGGTGCCGCCATGCACCACGCTGATGCGCACCTTGTCCGTGCTCTGCTTGTTGAGCGCTTCGGTGATGGCTTCCAGCGTGCCCTGCACGTCGGCCTTGAGCACCAGATTGAGCGTGAGCGCTTCCTGATCCGAGGCCCGGCGCGAGAGGAAGGTCTCCAGCGTCACGCGGGACTCCTTGGCCAGCTCCTTCTCACGCTGCTTGACGGCGCGGGCATCCGCGATGCGGCGGGCCAGCTTTTCGTCCGCCACGGAGAAGAATTCCTCACCGGCTTCCGGCACGCCGTCAAAGCCCTGCACTTCCACGGGGATGGACGGACCGGCTTCCTTGACCTTCTTGCCCTGATCGTTGAGCAGAGCGCGCACGCGCCCGGAGAACTGGCCGCAGACGAAGGTATCGCCCTGACGCAGCGTACCTTCCTGGATGAGCACCGTGGCCACGGGGCCGCGTCCCTTGTCCAGTTTGGCTTCGACGATGCGCCCGTGAGCGGGCTTGTCCGGGTTGGCCTTGAGTTCGAGGATCTCCGCCTGCAGGGCCACCATTTCCAGCAGGTCGTCCAGGCCCTCGCGGGTCTTGGCCGACACGCGGGCCACGATGGTGTCCCCGCCCCAGTCTTCAGGCTGGAGGCCCAGCTCGGAAAGCTCGCGCAGCACGCGGTCGGGATCCGCTCCGGGCTTGTCCATCTTGTTGACCGCCACCATGATCGGCACATTGGCCGCCTTGGCGTGGTTGATGGCTTCGCGGGTCTGCTCCATGACACCGTCGTCGGCGGCGACCACCAGGATGACAAGGTCAGTGACCTGCGCGCCGCGGGCGCGCATGGCCGTGAAGGCCTCGTGACCGGGCGTGTCGAGGAAGACGATCTCCCCGCGCTTGGTCTTCACATGGTAGGCCCCGATATGCTGGGTGATGCCGCCCGCTTCGCCGCTGGTCACATTGGATTTGCGGATGGCGTCCAGCAGGGAGGTCTTGCCGTGGTCGACGTGCCCCATGATGGTCACCACGGGCGGACGCGGCTTGAGATCTTCCGGCTTGTCCGGCTCGCCGGAAAGCAGGTAATCGCTTTCGGAGAAACCGGTCTTTTCCACTTCGTAGCCGAATTCCGCCGCCACGAGGGTGGCCGTATCGATATCCAGCGACTGGTTGATGGTGGCCATGACGCCCAGACCGAACAGCACCTTGATGATCTCGGTGCTCTTCAGGCCCATCTGATGGGCCATGTCCGCCACCACGATGGCTTCATCCACGCGGATCTTGCGCTTGGCGGCCTTGAGGGGCTGGGTGGCCTGCTGGGCGGCGGGCAG
>NZ_CALVHE010000115.1 GCF_944327235.1 uncultured Desulfovibrio sp. | reverse complement strand
AAGCGGGAAGATGCGCGCCGATTTGCCCCCTGCGGCGAGCGGCGGACAGGGTATACGTCATGCGATAGTGACGCCCTCCGCCACACGGACAGGGGGAGTACGGGGGTCGTAGGGGGTGTAGAGGGGCACGCCCTCTCACCCCCTGCCCCCCGCCGGGAGGCGACCAAGCCCAGATGCTGGGCAGCATCCGCCAGCCAACGAGCAAAAAATAAAAAAAGGAAACAAGGCTCCTCTCACCCCCTGCCGCCAGCCGCGCAGGCTACCAAGCCCAGATGCTGGGCCGAAGCCGCCAGCCAGCGCCGAAAAATAAAAAAAGGAAACAAGGCCCCTCTCACCCCCCACCTCCGCCGAGCGGTTCAACGGATGCCAGCATTAAGCGTGATACATCGTAAAAAAAGATGTAAAACGTAAGTGGCAGATCCCGTTTCGTTCTCTTGCTTACCTGTTGTCAGGTATCAAAAAACTTGCCTGATGCGGGAAGGCCGCGTCCGGCAAGGCTTTTCGGAGGGGGGTGCCCGCAACGCCAGCAATGGCGCGTGTTGCTGGATTTTGTTAGTTATTGCAGTATGTTGTAAATGCAATATTTTTTTCTCCGTTGACAGGCGGGCGGGGGGTGGGCCATGTTGGAGGCACGCAAGTGCCGCAAGGCCTGACAGGGAATCCCGTGCAAAGCGGGAGCGGACCCGCCGCCGTAAATCACAGAGACCTTTTCCCCCCGCGCGTCACTGGCCCGCTGTCCGGGCCGGGAAGACCGGGAAAAGGGTGATGAGCCGGAAGACCTGCTTGCGTCGTCTCTGGGATATCCTCCGGGCAACGGGCATTTGCCGCGCGAGGGGTGCAGCAAGCTGCCGCCGTCAGGACTGGCGGGCGGCGCGTCCGGTCATGAATCCGCCCATAACCATGAGGAACTGTCATGCCTGTCAGCATCGTCAAGCGCGACGGAACGGTCGCGCCTTTTGATTCCGTCAAGATTCTCAACGCCATCTCCCGCGCCAACCGTGCGGTGGAAGGGGAGGAGATGACCTCCACGGATCTGCTGTTCCTGACGGGCAAGGTGTGCGCCAAGCTGGACGAGAAGGGCCTCTCCCATGTGGAGGAGATCCAGGACGTGGTGGAAGAGACGCTCATCCGCTACGACTACGCGCGCACGGCCAAGGCCTACATATTGTACCGGGCCGAGCACGCCAAGCTCCGCAATGCCGAATCCTACCTCATGGAGATCTACAAGACCCTGACCTACGCGCCGGCCCGTGAGGAGGACATCAAGCGGGAAAACGCCAATATCGACGGCGATACGGCTATGGGCACCATGCTCAAGTACGGTTCCGAGGGGGCCAAGTACTTCACGGACAACTACGTCCTGCCCAAGGACGCCTCGGCCGCGCACCGCAACGGGGACATCCATATCCACGACAAAGATTTCTACATGCTCACGGAGACCTGTTGCCAGATAGACCTTATCCGGCTGTTCCGCGACGGCTTCTCCACCGGGCACGGCTATCTGCGCGAGCCGCAATCCATCGAGAGTTACGCCGCGCTGGCCTGCATCGCCATCCAGGCCAATCAGAACGAGATGCACGGCGGCCAGAGCGTGCCCCACTTCGACTACTGCATGGCCGGCGGCGTGGCCAAGACGTTCCGCAAGGAATATGCCCGCGCCCTGACTTCGTACCTGCGCATCCGCGCCGACATGCCCGCCGAGGAGGCCCGCGCCCTGACCGAAAAGCTGCGCGTGGCCACCGGGGACGGCATCCGCCTGGACAATTGCGACGAGTTCGGCCGCCGCGAGGAGGAGCTCGTCTCCGAGGACATGCGTCCGCTGCTGCGGGCGGCGCACGCCTACGCGGCCGAAGAGGCGCTTGCCTGCACGGACCGCCGCACCTATCAGGCCATGGAAGCCTTCGTCCACAATCTCAACACCATGAACTCCCGCGCCGGGGCGCAGGTGCCGTTCAGTTCGGTCAACTACGGCACGGACACCTCCGCCGAGGGCCGCATGGTGGTGAAGAATCTGCTGCTGGCCACGCAGGCCGGACTGGGCGGCGGGGAAACGTCCATCTTTCCGGTACAGATATTCAAGGTCAAGGAAGGGGTGAACTACAACCCCGGCGACCCCAATTACGATCTGTTCCAGCTGGCCATCGCCACCTCGGCCATGCGGCTCTTCCCCAATTTCAGCTTCATCGACGCGCCGTTCAACCTGCAGTATTACGACGGCAGCCATAATTCCGAAGTGGCCTACATGGGCTGCCGTACCCGCGTGCTGGGCAACGTGTACGACAAGAGCCGTCAGGTGACCTGCGGCCGCGGCAACCTGAGCTTCACGTCCATCAATCTGCCGCGCCTCGGTCTGGAAGCCCACGGCGACGTGTCGGCCTTCTACCGCCTGCTGGACGAGAAGATAGATCTGGTGTTCCGCCAGCTCATGCACCGCTACAAGATCCAGGCGGCCAAGAAGGTACGCAACTATCCTTTCCTCATGGGCAACGGCATCTGGCTGGATTCGGAAAAGCTCGGCTGGGAGGACCGCGTGGGCGAGGTGCTCAAGCACGGCACGCTCACGGTGGGCTTCATCGGCCTTGCCGAGACGCTCAAGGCGCTCATCGGCGCGCATCACGGCGAGAGCGAGGAGGCCCAGCGTCTGGGGCTGGACATCGTGGCCCACATGCGCAAGCGCTGCGACGACGAGTCCGAAGCCACGGGCCTCAACTTTTCCCTCATCGCCACCCCCGCCGAGAGCCTGAGCGGGCGCTTCGTGGCCATCGACCGCCGCCGCTACGGCGAGATACCCGGCATCACGGACAGGGAGTACTATACCAATTCCTTCCATGTGCCGGTGTATTTCCCCATCCGCGCCTTCCGCAAGATCCAGATCGAGGCGCCGTATCATGCCTACACCAATGCCGGACACATCACCTATGTGGAGCTGGACGGCGATACCTGCAAGAATCTCAAGGCCTTTGAGGACATCATCCGCTACATGCACGACCAGGGCGTGGGCTACGGCTCCATCAATCACCCGCTGGATCGTGACCCCGTGTGCGGTTATGTGGGCGTCATCAACGATCAGTGCCCCCGTTGCGGCCGACGCGACGGCGAGCCGATCAGCGAGGAGAAGCTGCGCGAACTGCGTCGCCGCTTCCCCGGGATGCCCCAGGCCCCGTGTCATTGTCATCATGAGCAACACTAAACGAAAGGAGGAGTTTGCGACATGCTGATGCCGTCCAAATTGAAAGAACCCCAGCCTGCCCTGCAGGAAAAACTGGTGGGTGAAGGCGTGGCCTTTGAACGGGTGCGCCGCATCACCGGGTATCTGGTGGGCACGCTGGACCGCTTCAACAATGCCAAGCGCGCCGAAGAGCACGACCGGGTCAAACATGCCTGATCTGCGGGTGAGCGGCATTGTGGAGGAGTCCGTGGTGGACGGACCGGGGGTGCGCTTCGTGGTCTTCACGCAGGGCTGCGAGCATCATTGCCCCGGTTGTCACAATCCGCACACCCATGCCCTTGACGGCGGCACCATGATGCCAACGGACGCCATATTGACGCGCTTCGACGAAGACCCTCTGCTGAGCGGCATCACCTTTTCCGGCGGGGAACCCTTCCTGCAGCCGGGAGCGCTGGCCGAACTGGCCGAAGCCGTCCATGCGCGCGGCAAGGACGTTATGGTCTATTCCGGCTTCACCTTCGAGCAGCTGCTCGAACGGGAAGAGCGGGACCCCGCCGTGGGCCGCCTGCTGGCGCAGGCGGACATCCTGGTGGACGGGCCGTACGTGGAGAGCCGTCGCGATCTGGAGCTGGAATTTCGCGGCAGCGACAATCAGCGTCTTTTGAACAGAGAGGCCATGCGCCGCCTGCGGGAAGCCCGGGATGCGGCTCCCGTTGCCAAGGCGGATGCCGGCGCCTGAGACGCCAGCCTCCACATTTACATGCGGAGGGCATTCTCCTTGGAAAAGGGGGATGCCCTCCGCTGTCGTTCGGGAGAGGGAGGACCGGCGCGGCCCGCGTGGACCGGTGGAGGCGCACGCCTCGCGTTTTCTCTTTTTCACAGACCAAAAAAATTTCTGAAGGCCGGGTTGCTCTAAATAGAAAAGCTGTTCGACCGATAGACGTAAGAAGTAGGCAAACATGCTGACGGCAAAACAGCGAAATGACCTTTCTTCCCTTTTTGCCTTGGGACGACCTCTCATCCCCCTGAGAAAGTGCCTTGTGGATACCCCGTTTTGCGCAGCGGCAAACAAGATGAAGGAAGATGGTCCCGGTCTGTGACGGACCGACGAATACCGGAGGAAACATGCGCTTGAATCTGACAAAGAAGATCGGCGGCGGCTTTGCCGCCCTGATCATTTTCACCTGTATCGTCTCGTACATCGCCATCAACGCCATGTACAGCGGCATCCGGGTCTCCGAAGATACGGCGTCGGACAGTATGCCCAAACTCGTGGCGCTGAACGGCATCCAGGGCAATCTGCTGCTGGGGAGCTACCAGACGCGCGTCTTTTTTGAGACGGGCGACGCGGAGAGCTTCCAGCGCGGACAGGACTACCTGAAAAAGGCAAAACAGTTCTTTGACGAGTTCACGAAGCTCAATGACGCCTATCCCGAAGACGAGGGGAATGCCTTCGAGGAAAGTTTCAGCAAGCTGTATGCCGTCTATCTGGACGCCACGCAGCAGGGCCTCGACATCAGCCGCAAGACAGACGCCGCCACGCAGGAGATGCTGAAAAGCGCCGGCGTCGCGCTGGGCATGGTGGAAAAGCTCGTCAGCACCATGGGCGAGACCCAGCGTACCTTCCTCGAAGAGTACAACATGGCCGCCGTCGCCCAGTATTCGCACAATATCGTGGACATGAGCGCCATCGGTATGCGGGTGCAGAACGTGCAGCGCGAGCTCCTGCTGGCCGAGCGCCGCAGGGACATCAAGGCTTTCAAGGAGCTGGCCGGGACCCTCGCCGGCATCGACGCCGACGCCAAGAAGATACGGGAACGCCTCCTGCGCGAGGAATGCCGCCAGATGTTCGACGAAGCGGCCAAATCCTTCGCGAGCTTCGGCGCGGCGGTCAACGAGCTGATCGCTTTCCAGATCCGGAGCGCGGAACTCAACAAGGAGCGGGTGGACAGTTATAACGCCGCCTACAACGAAGCCGCGGCCATGACGGATTTCCTTTCCCGTCACACCATCGAGGATGTCCAGGGAACCTATCGGTTGCTCAGCGGCTCCACCAAGGTCGTGGTGGGCGCTGTCGTGGTCATCCTGCTGCTGGGCATCCTGCTCGCGTTCACCATCACCCGCATGATCACCGGCCCGCTCGCCCGTACGCAGAAGTTCGCCCAGGCCGTGGCGCAGGGCGATCTGGACCGGGAGCTGGACGTGGTGAGCTCGGACGAAACGGGTATGCTGGCCGACGACCTGCGCCTGATGGTGAGCAACCTCAAGCAGAAGATCGAGGAAGCCAACCAGAAGACCGAGGAAGCGCGCGAAGCGTCGGAGCGGGCGCAGGTGGCCACCGCCCACGCGCAGGAAGCCGTCAAGCGGGCCGAGACCGCCCGTCGGGACGGTATGATCAGCGCTGCGGGCAATCTGGAAGGCAGCGTCAACATCATCAGTTCGGCCTCGGTGGAGCTTTCCGCCCAGATCGAGCATTCCACCCAAAACGCGCAGGAAGTGGCCCAGCGCCTGCAGGAAGTGGCCACGGCCATGAACGAGATGACCGCCACGGTGCAGGAAGTGGCCCGCAACGCCTCCACGGCTTCCACCATGTCCGCCCAGGCCCGTGAACAGGCCATCAAGGGCAAGGACGTGGTGCGGCGCTCGCTCAAGAGCACGCAGACGCTGCATAGCCTGTCCGTCAAGCTCAAGAGCGACATGAGCGATCTGCAGGAAAAGACGGCGGCCATCACCGGCATCATGGGCGTCATCAGCGACATCGCGGACCAGACCAACCTGCTGGCCCTCAATGCGGCCATCGAGGCGGCCCGCGCCGGGGAGGCCGGTCGCGGCTTCGCCGTGGTGGCCGACGAGGTGCGCAAGCTGGCCGAAAAGACCATGACCTCCACGGCGGATGTGGAAAAGGCCATCTCCGCCATCAACGTCAGCATGAATGAGAGCCTGCACGCCGTGGAAACGGCGGTGAACCAGATCGAGACCTCCACGGAACTGGCCTCGCAGGCGGAACAGTCGCTGGAGAGCATCGTCCGGGATGCGGAGAACGCCGCCAACGAGATTCAGTCCATCGCCACAGCCAGCGAGGAACAGTCGGCCACCAGCGATGAGATCAACAACTCCATCAACAACGTCAACGAACTGACCAGCCGTTCGTCGGCCGCCATGAGCGAATGCGCCCAGGCCGTCAGCGAACTCGCGCGCCAGTCGCAGGAACTCAATACGCTGGTGGAAAATATGAAGGCCGGGTAGACCGCGGCTTTTCGCGAAGCGTGAGAGGGGGCGTCCTGCGGGGCGTCCCCTTTTTCTTTTTTCTTGCCGCCGGCTGGCGGATGCTGCCCTGCGCCCGGGCGGGGAGGCTCATCCTTTTTCTTTTTGGGTCATGACTAGCAGAGAGGATTCTCTCTGAGCATCTTGAGGAGGAGTTTGTAGATAT
>NZ_CALVHE010000114.1 GCF_944327235.1 uncultured Desulfovibrio sp. | reverse complement strand
CTTGTTGGTTTGTCTGCTAACTTCCAACTTACCGAATGAGGAAAGGGTGAACAACCTATCGGAACACAACACCTAGATACGGATGCTGTCGCGGATATCTTCCAGACGATTCCGGGCGAACATGAGATAGGAGATGATCAGCTCCCCGGAGTTGAACGAAGAGGTGATATAGAGCGGGTCGTACACGCAGATCTTGTCCAGATACTCCATGGCGGCGCGCATGTTCTCCTCGTTGTTCTTGTCGCGGATCTCGGGATAGAGCACGTACAGAGCCTTCATGAAATCCCGGATGACCAGCACCATGCCCTGCGCTTCGTAGATACGGTTGTCCAGCGTGGCGAAGGAAAGGCTCTGGGCATCCGACAGGAGGCCGAGGGCGTAGCCGAGCATGTCCTGCCCCACCACCTTGCTGAGCGAGGCATAGAGATCGTCGGTGCGGCAATTGTAGACGGCCTTGCCCGCGTCCAGGTCCGCCTTGTACTTTTCCACGAGCTTCAGGCCCTTCTTGTACTGGCCTTCAGCGGAGGGGAACATGAAGCTGCGCGGGTCGATGGCGAAATTGTTGAGGCGGGCGTTGTAGAGGTCCGCATTTTCCCGGTCATTGGCGCCCAGCTTGGCGATCTCCATGGAGTAGAGGTCCATGAGCACCTTGGTGGCGTGGTAGACGCCGTATTGCCGGTAGGCGCGGTTATCGAGGAAGAAGCGGTTGAACAGGATGTCGTTCATGGTCCAGCCGAAGGTCGAATCCAGTTCCTGACGCAGCTGATGCGTGATGGCGTCCACCAGCAGCTTGCCCTTTTCGTTCTCCGGCAGCTGGGCGGCGTTTTCCGGCAGGCTCACCGCATCAGGGAACGTGTTGCGGTCGATCTTTCCGTACAGGGCCTGCGCCCCCCACATGAAAAGAAGGATACCGATAAAGAGGCAGACCTGTACGGCCAGCGTCTTGACGACCACGCGAACCTTGCTCATGGCATTCATCGTTATGACTCCTACGTCTGGCGTGAACCGCCGGGCGGCGGGAAAAACAGTTTGCAGCATAACGAAAAAAGCGGTTACGGGCAATTCCGTAACCGCTTATTTTCTCTGGCGCGCCCGAAGAGATTCGAACTCCTGGCCTACAGGTTCGTAGCCTGTTGCTCTATCCAGCTGAGCTACGAGCGCGTGAGTTTGTTTCTACTTGCTTTCCTCGTTGTCGTCAACACTTTTTTTCGTGTCTTTTCAATTTTTTTTGTGGCGCGCCCGAAGAGATTCGAACTCCTGACCTACAGGTTCGTAGCCTGTTGCTCTATCCAGCTGAGCTACGAGCGCGTGACACGATTCCGCAAGTAGACGGAAAAATTAGGCAGCCTCGATGCCGTTGACGGCGCGAGACAGACGGGAAACCTTGCGGGCAGCCTTCTTCCAGTGCAGGGAACCCTTGGCGGCAGCCTTGGCCAGCACGGAGGCGGCCACGCTCAGCGCGGCATTGGCCTGTTCCTTATCCTTGCTCTGGATAGCGGCGCGCACATTCTTGATGGCGTTTTTCACGCGGGTGCGGGCAGCACGATTGCGCGCAGCACGCTGCAGGCTCTGCTTGTGACGTTTGATGGCAGACTTATGGTTAGCCACGACGATCCTCCGATCAGTTGACCTGCTGTACAGCAGGATGATTTCTCGTTGCGAACGAGGTTAACTAGCCCCGTTCCGTCAGGAAGTCAAGCGATTTTTTCTCGTTCGCCTGAAATTCTTTTTTTCTTCCCGTCCAGCGGCGGACAGGCTGGGATCTCGGACACAAGAGCATTTTGCCTTTTCAAAGGCAAAATACGAAGCGGCGGCACAATGCCACCCGGACAACACCAGGCGGGATGAGCGCGTTTTTCCCGCAAAACGCCGGGCCGTCTGGTTTGGGGCGCGAAGCGTTCAAACGGAAAATGCTCAAGGACGCGCAACGCCCCTGCCCCGCTCCGACGGCTGCGCGGAGACAGACGCCGGAGCGGGCGGGGCGACGAGAACATTTTCAGCCGGCTAGATCTGCAGGGCGGCAAAGTCTGCCAGCCGGGCAAAACGCGAGCCGAGCGCATTGAGCATGGCCAGACGATTCCGCCGCAGGTCGGCCTCTTCGGCCATGACCATGACGCCGTCAAAGAAGGCATCCACAGCGGGCCGCACCTCTTCCAGCGCGGCCAGCACCGCGGCGTGATCGCTCTTTTCCCGCAGGGCGTCCAGACGCGGCAGGAGCTCTTCCAGCGTGGCGGCCAGCGCCTTTTCCGGCGCTTCCCGCAACAGGGAAGCCTCCCACGTCAGGGCAAGCGCGCCGTCGCCCGCCTGCTTGCGCAGGATATTGGAGACGCGCTTGAACGTTTGCACCGCCGCCGCGTACCCCGGCGTGCGGCTGAAGTCCCGCAGGGCGGCCAGACGCGCCGCGCAGGACGGCACATCGACGAGCCCGGCCCCCAGCGCCGCGTCCACGAGCAGCGTGTCCTCGCCGTGGCTCTGCCAGTAATTGCGCAGCCGCGCCGTGAAGAATTCCAGCAGCTTGTCCAGCGCCTCGTCCTGACCGAGCTTCCACTGCCGGTCGCCGTACAGCGCCTGCGCGCGGGCAAAAAGTTCGCGCACGTCCAGCTGCAGGCCGAATTCCAGCATGATGCGGATGATGCCCAGCGCACAGCGCCGCAGACCGTTGGGGTCGGCCGCGCCGGTGGGGATCATGCCCAGACCGAAACAACTGGCCAGCGTGTCCGCCTTGTCGGCCAGCGAGAGCAGCGCCCCGGCCAGGCTGGACGGCAACGGCGAATCCGGCCCGGCAGGCAGATACTGCTCGCGCAGGGCCTGCGCCACCACGGCGTTCTCTCCCTTGCGCCCGGCATAGATGCCGCCCATGATGCCCTGCAGGGTGTCGAACTCGCCCACCATGCCGCTGACCAGGTCCGCCTTGGAAAGGCGTCCGGCACGCGCCGCATCGTCGGCGCTCACCTTGCCCGCGGCAACGCTCTCCGCAAGCCAGCGGCACAGCGATTCCAGACGGCGGGTCTTGTCGGCCATGCTGCCCAGTCGGGCGATGAAGATGACATGCTCCAGCTTTTCCAGCCAGGTATCCAGGCTTTCCCGCAAGTCCTGATGCCAGAAGAAGCGGGCGTCCTCCAGACGGGCGCGCAGTACGCGCTCCCAGCCGTGCTTGACCACGGACATGTCCTGCGGCGTCAGATTGAGCACCGTCAGGAAATGCGGCATGAGCCTGCCGTCCGGCCCCTCGATGCCGAAACTCTTCTGATGGCTCTCCATGCTGGTCAGCAGCACCTCGGCCGGGACTTCCAGATAGGCGGGGTCAAAATCCCCCAGCAGCGGCACGGGATGCTCCACCAGCCCCTGCACTTCCTCCAGCAGGCCGTCCCGCCAGAGCACCTTGCCGCCCGCGGCCCGCGCCAGCTCGTTGCCGCCGTTCACGATGATCTCCCGGCGGGCGGCCGGGTCCACGGTGATGGCGCACTGTTCGGCCATGACGGACAGATAGTCCGAGGCCCGCGCGATGCTGAACGGGCCGGGCCCGTGGATGCGGTGGCCGCAGGTCTCGCGTCCGCTCGTCACCGGCCCCACGCTGAAGGGGATGACCTCCTCGTCCAGCAGCGCCACGATCCAGCGCAGCGGACGCGCATAGGCCAGCGTGTGCGCGCCCCAGCGCATACGTTTGGCAAACGGCAGGCTCGTGATGACCGCCGGACAGATCGACGCCAGCAGATCGCGCGCCGCCGCGCCGCCCGTATGCTTGCGCACGGCCACATATTCGCCCTTGTCCGTCTGGATGCGGTACACGTCCGCCACGGTCAGCCCGTGCGTGCGCGCAAAACCTTCCAGAGCCTTGGTCGGATTGCCGGAGGCATCATAGGCGGCGCGCACCGGCGGGCCGGAGATCTCCTCCTCCCGCTCCCGCTGCACGGGGTTCACGTCCTCGATGATGACCACGGCACGCCGGGGCGTGCTCATGACCCGCATCCCGCCGTGCTCCACGGCGGCCTCGTCCAGCGCGGTACGGAAACGGGCGGCAAGCTCCGCCTCTTCCACAGGCAGAAAACGGGAAGGCAGTTCTTCGCTGCCGATTTCAAGTACAAAGGTCGCCATGATTATTTCGCCCCCTTGAGCATGGGATAGCCCATTTCCTCGCGCTGGGCCGCATACAGTTTCGCCACGCCTGCGGCCAGAGCGCGAACTCTGCCGATGTAGCCGGTGCGCTCGGTGATGGAGATCGCCCCCCGCGCATCCAGCAGATTGAAGGTATGGGAGCACTTCAGGCAGTAGTCATACGCGGGCCACGGCAGATTGCACTCCAGCATGGCCTTGCACTGCCCCTCGAAATCATTGAAGTGCCGCAGGAGCATCTCCGCGTTGCTGACCTCGAAATTGTGACGGGACTGCTCCACCTCGTTCTGATGGTAGATGTCCCCGTACGTGACGTTTTCATTCCATTTGAGATCGTACACGGACTCCACGCCCTGCAAGTACATGGTCAGGCGCTCCAGACCGTAGGTCAGCTCCACGCTCACCGGCGCAAGGTCGATGCCGCCCACCTGCTGGAAATAGGTGAACTGGCTCACTTCCATGCCGTTGAGCCAGACTTCCCAGCCCAGCCCCCAGGCCCCCAGCGTGGGCGATTCCCAGTCGTCCTCCACAAAGCGGATGTCGTGCCGGGACGGATCGATGCCCAGCTCCGCCAGACTGCCCAGATAGAGGTCCTGGATGTTCTCCGGCGAGGGCTTCATGATGACCTGGAACTGGAAATACCGCTGCAGGCGGTTGGGATTCTCCCCATAACGGCCGTCCGTGGGACGCCGCGAAGGCTCCACATAGGCCACGTTCCAGGGCTCCGGCCCGATCACCCGCAAAAAGGTATGGGGATTGAATGTTCCGGCCCCGCACTCCACGCCCGAGGGCTGCTCCACCACGCACCCCTGCCTGGCCCAGTAATGCTGCAGGGTGAGGATGACGTCCTGAAAATACATACCTTGTCCTTTGTCTAGAAGTCATTTCCCGCGCCTTCCCGGTCTTTTCCGAAAACGGCGACGCCGAAAATGCGGTTGCTTGCTCCCGTCGCGGCAGCCCAAAAAACTCCCTGCCCCGCCGAAAAAAAATGGCCCCTCGCGGACGGCACGCCCATGCCCGCCCCTACACGCGCCGGAAATAGCTGCCCTCCCAGGTCAGCCCCAGATGATACTCCACGAATCCGTCAATGGCGCGGGCGCAGGCCCGGCGGATCTCCCCCGGCAGCTCGTCCACAGGCCACCGGGAAGGAAATTCTTGCTGTACGGTGCGCAAAAGGTCAAGCCCCCCGTACGGCATGACCACCCCATAACGGCCGATCTCCTGCCGCCGCGCACGGCAGCGCGGGCACAGCACCAGCCCCTCGTCCACCGCGAACAACCCGCCATCCTCCAGCGTGCCGCCGCATCGCCCGCAGCACTCCAGACCCGGCGCAAAGCCCAGCGCCCCGGCCAGCCGCAAACGAAAAAACAACGGCAACAGCCCCGGCAGCCGCTCGCTGCCGTCCAGCGTGGCCCGCAGATCCTCCAGCAAGGCAAACACATCAGGCGCTGCCTCGCCACTCACCCCCAGCGCCTCAGTGAAACGCAGGCAATTGGCCGCCAAGCCCATGCGCCGCCAGTCCGTACGCAAACGCTGCGGCCCCGCCGACAGCGTGGCCTCCTCCAGATTGAGGAAACGACCGTCCCGAGAACTCCGTATCCGGCATCGCAGCGTGTTCCACACATCAAGGCAGCCACAAAACCGTCGGCGGCTCCGGCTCCCCCCAAAGGCAAACACCGTCAGCATACCCCGCGTGCGGCACAACAGCCGCAGCCAGATGTCCGTCTCCCGAAACGGCCCCATGCGCAGCACCAGCGCCTGTTCATTCCATTCCATAATTTTTTCTTTCTGTGGGGGAAGGGGGACTTTTTGCAAAAAGTCCCCCTTCCCCCACACCCCCTACCCTTCAAAAAATCTTGTCAGGGTCGTTGGCAGGCAGTCCTGTCGCCCCGTCCGTCCCTCGCGCATCAGTCCCCCGGCGGCACAAAGAAAAAACGCCGTCATGCGGCAGGCCGTCCTGCCTTCGCCCTTGCCTGCGGCGGACGGGATGCGCCGGGAGAGGTTTTTCTGTGGGGGCAGGGGACCTTTTGCCAAACGTCCCCCTTCTCGCACATCTCCTGCCCTTCAAAAAATCTTGTCGGGGTCGGTGGCAGGCAGTCCTGTCGCCCCGTCCGTCCCTCGCGCATCAGTCCCCCGGCGGCACAGAGAAAAACGCCGTCATGCGGCAGGCCGTCCTGCCTTCGCCCTTGCCTGCGGCGGACGGGATGCGGCGGGAGAGGTTTGTCTGTGGGGACAAGGGGACTTTTTGCCAAACGTCCCCCTTCTCGCACATCTCCTGCCCTTCAAAAAATCTTGTCGGGGTGGTTGGCAGGCAGTCCTGTCGCCCCGTCCATCCCTCGCGCATCAGTCCCCCGGCGGCACAGAGAAAAAACGCCGTCATGCGGCAGCCCGGCCAGCCTCCGCCCTTGCCTGCGGCGGGCGGGATGCGGCGGGAGTTTTTTTCTGTGAGGCAAAGACGGGACCGGACGAAATACGTTGTCCGACGAGTCAGGGACGGGGACCTGCGCCCGCTCCCAAATAAAAGTTTTTGCGGGGTGGAGGG
>NZ_CALVHE010000113.1 GCF_944327235.1 uncultured Desulfovibrio sp. | reverse complement strand
TGTGCCGCCATATAGTCTCTCCTCATTGTAAGTGAAGAGATTATAACATACTATTTAATTTGACGACACCACCTAGAAAAGCCGGTTTTGTACCACTTGGCCCGCATATCTTGCCCTCAGTAGAAGAAAGGCATAGGTTGGGGAGCGGTTTTTATCCGCAAGATCGGGCCAGGACCTGCTGACATGACATGCAGTCAGCCGGGGAAGGGGGCTCCCACCTCCCGCGGGAGGGGTACCCCCGCCCCGGCGTCCTTCTCTGGAGAGGGACATGCTGCGAGCGTCCAGCGAAGGCAGGCAAGGCATGGGGCGCTGATGCGCATTGGCTTGCGATGGGTCGCAACGTTTGTTCCGGCAGGCCCCGGGATACATCGAATGAACAGGGAGATGGAGTGAGGATGCGGTATTTCGATTTCGAGATCATGGGGTTGAAGCGCAAGCTGCCCTTTGTCGAGGTGGAGGATGGGCTGGTGCTGGCCAGCTTCGTGGTGCTTTCGGACACGGAACTCATCCGCACCGTGGCGCCCGAACTGCTCAAGCGTCTGCCGGAAGTGGACATGCTCATGACCGCCGAGGCCAAGGGCATCTGTCTGACCTATGAACTGAGCCGCCTGCTCGGCATGAACGAGTTCATCGTGGCCCGCAAGAGCCGCAAGCCGTACATGCAGAACCCGGTGTCCCATTCGGTGCGTTCCGTCACGACCCGCAAGGAACAGCAGCTCTGGCTGGACGGGTGCGACGCCGAGAAGATCCGCGGCAAACGGGTGGCCCTCATCGATGACGTCATCGCCACCGGCGAATCCCTGGAGGCCCTGGAAACGCTGGCGACGGCGGCGGGCGCGCATGTGGTCGCCCGCGCGGCCATCCTCGCGGAGCTGGAATCCGTGCACCGAAAGGACATCATCTATCTCAAGGAACACTATGTCTTTCGGCCCAATCCTGACGGAACGCTGACTCCCATCGAGTCCCTCTCGTAACCCTTGCGTCTGGAGACAACGGATGGAAGCGACCTTTTTCCCCAACCTCATAGCGTTCCTGTGGCTCGGCATCATGCTCATGCTGGGTGTTTTCCTGCGGGCCAAAGTGCGTTTTTTCCAGCGCATCCTCTTTCCTGCCTCGATCATCGGCGGCCTCATCGGCTTCGTGCTGGTCAATGCCGGCTGGCTGGGGGCCCCCAGCACGCAGGGCTGGAAAGTCCTGGACCATACGCCGTTCGGCGTGCTGACCTTCCATCTTTTCGCCTTCAGTTTCGTGGGCATCGGCTTTCTGGAAACGGCCCGCGCCTCGGACAGCAGCAAGGTCGTGCTGCGCGGCGCGCTCTGGATAGCCCTGCTCTTCACCATGATGTTCTGCCTGCAGGCCCTGCTCGGCAAGGGCATCTTTTCCGGCTGGGCGGCGTTGTTCGGCGGCGGCTTTGAGACCGTCAACGGCTACCTGCTCGGTGCGGGCTTCACGCAGGGACCGGGGCAGACGCTGTCTTACGCCAGCATATGGGAAAAAACCTACCATGTCGCCAACGCCATCAATACGGGGCTGGCCTTCGCGGCCGTGGGCTTCCTGGTGGCCGGGCTCGTGGGGGTGCCGCTGGCCCTTTACGGCATCAGGCACGGCTGGGTGAGCCGCAAGAAGGGGGGAGCGGCCTTTCCAGGGCGCTCCTGTGCGGTCTTCGCGATGTCGCGGACAGGCCCGCCTGCGCGTACAGTACCACCCATCCGGCCAATATCGACTCCTTCGGCTTCCATCTGGGGCTCATGGCCGGGACGTATGCCCTGGCCTATCTGGTGGGCGTGGTCTGGACGCTCTACATGTCTGGGATCATGAAAGATTTTGGTTTCGGCATGATGTTCTTCTGGGGGATGCTCATCGCCATGGGCATACGCAAGATCATGGTCTGGACGGGCTGTATCCACCTGCTGGATGACGCCACCTGCCACCGCCTCACCAACATGCTGGTGGACTTCATGATCTGTTCCGTCTTCATGGGGATCAGTCTGAAAAGCCTCGAGGACATCTTCCTTCCCTTCTCCCTTGCCGTCGTGCTGGCCTCGGTCCTCACGCTCGGGCTCTGCCTCTGGTTCGGAAGGCGCTGCCCCGAATACGGTTTTGAACGCTGTCTGGCCCTGTTCGGCTATTGTACGGGCACGGCGGCCTCCGGCCTGCTGCTGTTGCGCATCGTGGACCCGGATTTCCGTACGCCGGTGGCCGTGGAGATCGGCGTGATGAACGTCTGTCTGCTCTTTATTTTCGATACGACCATCACGCTGGCCATGCCCAACGCGCCCAACGCGAGCTTCCCGCTGCTTTGGATATTCCTGGGACTGGCCGTCGTGCTGCCCGTGATAGTCTACTTCCTGAAGATGATACGCAAACCCGCCTTCTGATGGGCGCAAGCACGGCGGGGACCACCGACGCAGCGGCTTTTCGTCGCGCCGGACATCCCCCACAAAGGAGATGTTTATGACCTGTGCCGACCAGCTGCTCTACAACGCCGCCATCCTCACGCTGGATGCCCGCAACAGCGTGGCCCCGGCGATGGCGCTTGCCGGAGAGCGCATCCTTGCCGTGGGCACACGCGAGGAGCTGGAGAGGTTCGTGGGGCCGGAGACCCGCCTGCGCGACATGGAAGGGCAGACCGTCATGCCCGGCTTTTGCGACGCGCACGGGCATATCCTCCTGACGGCGGACATGCTGGACTGGGAGGATCTCAACTCGCCGCCCATCGGCGTCTGCCGCAGTCTGGACGATTGTCTCGCCCGCCTGCGGGAACGGGCCGAACGCACGCCCGCGGGAGAGTGGATACTCGCCTACGGCTTCGACGATACGCTCATGGCGGAGAAGCGTTTCCCCACCCGCGAGGAGCTGGACGCCGTAAGCTGCGGCCATCCCGTGTTCGTGCAGCACATCTCCATCCATTTCGGCGTGTTGAACAGCGCGGGCTTTGCCGCGCTGGGCATCGACGAACATACGCCCGATCCCGAAGGCGGCATCATCCGGCACCATGCCGACGGCTCCCTGCACGGCGTGGTGGAGGAATGCGCGCTCTTTGATCTCGTCTCGCCGCGCCTGCCGGTGTTCTCCCGTGAGCACAAGGTGCGGAGCATCGCCCGCGTCTCACGCGAGGTCTACGCGGCGCGCGGCATCACCACGGCGCTGGACGCCGGAGTACTGGACTACGACGGAGCCGAGGCCCTGCTGGAGACCTTCGATCGCGGTCTGCTGGCCGTGCGTGTCCACTATAATCCCTATTACTACCTCGACGGAGACGATCCCCGCCTGCAGAGCCGTGGCGACCGGGTGAGGCGCGGCGGCGTCAAGATCATGAGCGACGGCTCCATCCAGGGCTTTACGGCCTACCTTTCACGTCCCTACCATACGCCGTTCCGGGGCGATGCGGACTGGCGCGGCTATCCGGCCTATCCGCGTGAGGAGCTCTTTGCCATCATCGAGGCGGCGCATCGCAAGGGACAGTTCCTCATCCACGCCAACGGGGACGGCGCCGTGGACGACGCGCTGGATGCGCTGGAAGCCGCGCAGGCCAAATATCCCCGCACGGACTGCCGTCACACGCTCGTCCATGCCCAGACCATCCGCGACGACCAGCTGGACCGGCTGGCGGCGGCGGGCTTCACGCCCACGTTCTTCGTTCCCCATACCTATTATTGGGGGGACAGGCATCACGACATCTTCCTCGGACCGGAGCGGGCCGCGCGCATGGACCCCATCCGCTCGGCCATGGACCGCGGACATGTCTGCACCTCCCACTGTGATACGCCCATCACGCCCGTGCTGCCCTTCCTTTCCATCTGGGCCTGCGTCAACCGGCTCACGTCCGGGGGCAGGCTGCTGGGCGGCGAGGAGCGGATCCCGGTCCTGGACGCCCTGCGCGCGCATACCATCAATGTGGCCTGGCAGCATTTCGAGGAGGGCGAGAAGGGCTCGCTGGAGCCGGGCAAGCTGGCGGACTTCATCGTCCTGAGCACCGACCCGCTGACCTGTCCCCCCGAAAAATTGCGGGACATCGAGGTGCAGGAGACTGTGGTGGGCGGGGAGACCGTCTATCTGCGGCGGCGGGATTGACAGGAAATCATGGGGGTTGCGCCTCCGCTGCCGTCAAAGGCGGCCGGAAGAGGGGAAAAGACGCTATTTTTTTGCCTGCCACGGTAATTTTTTTGGATGCGTTACCGATAAAAGGAACTATCAGTCAAAAAGGAACGGTCAGTCAAAATCATCAAACGAGAAGGGTTTCCCGTGAACATGAGCATTGGAAAAAAGATTGCGGGGGGGTTTGCGCTGGTCCTGCTGCTGGCGCTTGGTGTAGGCATCATGGCGCAGTTGGCCATTACCGACGGACTCAACGCCTCCAACAAGGTCACGCATGAGCGTTTTCCCCGCTACGCGATGATGACGAGGATCCAGGCGGCCTATCTGTTGGCCGGCTACCGGGTGCGCATCTATCTGGATTCGGGAGATGCGGCGCAGCTGCAGGAGTATCAGAATTTCGAGAAGAACATCGACGGGTTGCTGAGCCAGCTGGAAGAGTTCAACAAGAAATATCCGGGTCAGAATACGACCGATTTCCTGGCCGCCTTCGGCAAGGACTACACGGCCTTCAAGAAGGCCGTGGCTGACGCCGTGGCCCTGCTGCAGAACATCTACCAGACGCGAGACAAGCTCATCGCGTCCAGTACGTCGGCCCGCAGTATGCTGAAGAAGTTGAGCGCGACCATGAGCGGCACGCTGACGGAATATGTGAACCAGGGCGGACAGCAGGAAAGCATCCAGTATGCCCAGAACATGGCCCGCGTGGCCTCCGTGCTGGAGAATGCCTCCACGGCCCTGCAGCAGCTGCTCGTCGGCATGAGTGCCAATGACCTTGACCGTATCCATGCCGTGCCCAAGAACTGCGCCAGCCTGCTCGAAGAGATGGAAGGCATCCGTCAGTATCTCTTGCGGAAAGAGTGCCGGGCCATGTTCGATGACGTGTGGAACGAGCTGCACGATTTCGCCTCCAATGCGGAAGATCTGGCCGCGCTCCTCGAAAAGCGCGAAGCCTTCACCAAGGCCCGCCTGACGCATTATTTTGCCGCGCTTGCCGCCCTCAACGAGTTTGAAAAATCCATACGCAAGATCCTTGTCGACTTCCTTGACGAGAGCGACGCTGGTCTGGAACGTTCGGAAAAGCTCATCATCGGCGTGATCGTGGTGATGCTCGTGGTGGGCATCCTGCTTGCTCTGCTGATCACGCGCATGATCGTCACTCCCTTGCGGAAGACGCAGGAGTTCGCTCACGCGGTGGCCGCCGGTGATCTGGAACGGAATCTGGACGTACACAGCACGGATGAGACCGGCAAGCTGGCCGAGTCCCTGCGCGTGATGGTGACCAGCCTGAAGGAGAACATCAAGGCGGCGGAAGTGAAGAGCGCCGAAGCCGAGGCCAAGGGCCGCGAAGCTACCGAAGCCATGAAGGCCGCGCAGGAAGCTCAGAAGGCCGCCGAAGGCGCCAAGCGGGAAGGTATGCTGGCAGCGGCACGCCGTCTGGAAAGCGTGGTGGAGGCCATTTCCACCGCCTCCACTCAGCTCTCCGCCCAGATCGAGCAGTCCGACCGGAGCGCGCAGGTGGCCAATGCTCGTCTTTCCGAAGCGGCCACGGCCATGAACGAAATGAACTCCACGGTGCAGGAAGTGGCCAGGAACGCGGCGCAGGCTTCCACCATGTCCTCCAATACGCGCTCGCAGGCTGAGGCCGGGGCGGAGATCGTGCAGCGTTCGCTGGGCAGCATCAAGACGGTGCATGAGATGTCCAGCGAGCTCAAGAAGGACATGACCCAGCTCAATGATCATGCCCAGTCCATCAGCAATATCATGAGCGTCATTTCGGATATTGCCGACCAGACCAACCTGCTGGCGCTCAATGCCGCCATCGAAGCCGCCCGGGCGGGCGAAGCCGGACGTGGTTTTGCCGTGGTGGCCGATGAAGTGCGCAAGCTGGCGGAAAAGACCATGGCCTCCACCACGGAAGTGGGCAGCGCCATCCGCGCCATCCAGGACAGCACGGCCAAGAGCGTGGAGTCCATGGATCATGCTGTGGAGCAGATCGAACAGGCGACGGATTTCGCCAATCAGTCCGGCGAAGCCCTGAAGCAGATCGTTGGTGATGTGGAGACCACGGCCGATGAGGTACGGGCCATCGCCGCGGCGGCGGAAGAGCAGTCCGCGGCCAGCGATGAGATCAACAAGTCCATCGTCGAGGTCAATGACGTGGTGGCGCAGACGGCGGCCGCCATGAACGAGGCCGCTACGGCCGTCAACACCCTGGCCGGGCAGTCGCACGAGTTGAGCAACCTGATCGAGAGCATGAAGCAGGGATAAACGTCCAGCCTGGATAGACCTTGCAGGGGCAACCGTTTGCGACGGTTGCCCCTTTCTTTTCGGCAAAGGCAAGATGAGGAGGACTGTTGCGGCGTGGGGCAACGGCTGGAGGCGAGGGATCCTCGTGTCTCTGACTCTTCCCCCGGTGAAAGCGCGCTGGGGAAGGGAGACCCCTCCCGCGCTGGCAGCGCCCCAACGGGTGGCCCGCAGGGCCGTGTCTGTTAGAGCATTTTCAGTTTGAAGCGCTTCGCGTTCCAAACCATACGGCCTGTCGTTTCGCGAAAAAAACGCGGTTTTTCCGCTTACTTTTGGCCGGGCGGCGCTGTGCTGCCGCCTCGCATTTTGCCTTTTTCAAAGGCAAAATGCTCTAGGTGTTGTGTTCCGATAGGTTGTTCACCCTTTCCTCATTCGGTAAGTTGGAAGTTACCAGACAAACCAACAAGCGAGCG
>NZ_CALVHE010000112.1 GCF_944327235.1 uncultured Desulfovibrio sp. | reverse complement strand
CCCATACATTCCTTTCGGCAATCCATATTGCTGCCATTGTCATTTTTTACCTTTAATGAGTCCTGACCCTAGGGAAAAACTCCCCGCCTTGTGTCGGAAAGCCGAGGAAAGACAACGGGAATTGCTTTCCACGGGGGCCGGGAACGCCGCTTCCGCTCCGTGTGAGACGACGCCGCAGGACACCAGGAAGCCTCGTCCCGCCGCACCGGCGCGCGATAGCGCCGGTCCGTTGAACGGCAAGGCCGCGCGCAAGGCCGAGCCACGCCGCTCGTTCGCCCGACCGGACAAGCGGTAAGAGCGGTTGCAGGGTTCCGGCGCAGAGGGCTGCCGCGCCGGCCCCCTTCCAGACCGGACGCCCTGACGCATTGCTCCGCCGCCATGCGGGCACACAAGAGCGGGAGACTGTGCGCAGACCGCCTACTTCGCCTGCCCTCTGTCGACCAGCCATTCCACGGCTCCCACAGTAAGGAACACTTATGGTGATTCTCGGCATCCTGTACCTTTTCGTGGCCTGCTTCTTCCTCATCGCCTACTGCACAGCCGGTATCCCTCTGCCGAACGATCACGGTGAGTGCCCGGCAGACCGCGACAAGCCCCCCTTGGAACTGCCTGATTTCGCCCGCACAGATGATAAAGACCTACGTCTTCGCGAAGAACTTGCCGCGCTGCTGCGGACGCGTGGAGAGCTTGAGCGTGTTTTCAGGCTGGGGGGGCTGTTCCCCCTCGGCATACGCTTTGACGATATAGGGGAAGTCCACGAGCTCTGGCACAGCCTCGCCGACCGGGAAAAAAACGTCTACGCCGCGGCTTTGGCAGCCGCCCTCTGCCGCCTCCGCCCGAAGGAGATCCCCGCCGGTAAGACGGACTTTCGGAAAAAAGATATCCTCGATCGGCAGGATGAGGGCGAGAGGCATTTCCTCCTCGGCCTGAGCCATCTCCGCCTGTACGAACCCTTTCTCTTCCAGGCCAGGAACACGGCGCTGGCGGCCTGGCGGCAAGCGATCGGGCATTTCCGGCGCAGCGCCGCCGCAGGTCATGCGGAAGGCCTGAGAGCCGCCTTCCTGCTGGCCCGCATCGGCCACGATATGCCCTTCACCCCCCCGGCCGAGCTGCCGGAAGCGTTGTCCGCCGACGATCCGTCTTTGGAAACCACATACTGGTGTTATCGTCTGGCCGAGGCGGGCGACGGCTTTGCCGCGTTTCACCTCGGCACGCATTATCTCCAGCGCGAAACGTTCGATATGGCGCGAGCCGAGCACTGGTTGCGCCGGGCGATGGAAACCGGCGAGCCGCAGACCGTCCATACGCTTGTGGAACTGCCAGATTTCGCCCGCACAGATGATGAGGACCAGAGTCTTCGCGCGGGACTTGCCGATCTGCTGCGGAAACGCGGGGAGCTTGAGCTTGCGTTCATGCTGGGAGGCCTGTTACGCCGCGCCACGTCGTTCGAGGCACTCTTTACGGATCGCACGACGTCTCTCGGAGATGTGAAGGAGGCCGGAAAACGCTGGAGCGACCTCGCCTGCCGGAGAAAAAACCTCTACGCGGCAGCCCTGGCAGCCGCCCTCTGCCGCCTCCGCCCGAAGGATTTTCCCGGCGACGAGGCGGCCTTCCGGCAAGAGGACTTTCTCGGCCTGCTGGACGAGGGCGAGGGGCATTTTCTCCTCGGCCTGAGCTATCTCCGCCTGTACGATCCCTTCCTCTTACAGTCCAGGAACACGGCGCTGACGGCCTGGCGACAAGCGGTCGCGCATTTTCGGCACAGCGCCGCCGCAGGCCATGAAGACGGCATGGAAGCCGCCCTCCTGCTGGCCCGCATCGGCCACGATGTGCCCTTCACGCCCCCGACCGAACTGCCGGAAGCGCTGTCCGCCGAAACTTCGTATCCGGAAAGCATATACTGGTGTTATCGTCTGGCCGAGACGGGTGACGGCTTTGCCGCGTTCCTCCTCGGCACGCATCATCTCCAACGCGCGACGCTCGATATGGCGCGAGCCGAATACTGGTTGCGCCGGGCGATGGAAACCGGCGAGTATCGGGCCGCCCACACGCTGTATGAAAACTACCGCAACGGCAGCTTCCCGGACGGCACCGGAAAAAAAGCCGCGATCTGCCTGATATTCTTATCTCACCACACCGAAAAAGTGGAGGAGGCAGCGCGAATGGCGTCCGACGACAGGATGCGGCGGCTGCTTGCCGCCTGCGAAGAGGAAGGCACAGCCCTTTACGATTCCGCCATGGAAAAGCGCCGGAGCAGACTCGATACCGCCAGAGAACGATCCTTGCACTGTCTTGCGCAGGCCGCGAAAAAACTCCCCGCGTTGTGCGGAGCGGCCGATGCCGGACGGGAACGGCAAAGGCAAGCGGGAACAAGGGGCACAGCTCCCGCCCTCCGTGCGGAGACCTTGCGCGGCAGGCCGGAGACTCGTCGTCCCACACGCGACGACAAGCCGTGCCGCTCGTTCGCTCGGCCGGACAAGCGGTGAAAAAAGGATGTGGCCGTATCCTCATGCCGCAGGGTCGCTTTTTTCCGACAGCGAGGCCGTACGGAAAAACAGCTTTGCAGCGGACAGCATCCTCCCTGTCAGACCGGGCGCCCTGACGCATTGACCCGCCGACGCCATGCGGGCATAAAAGAGCGGGAGGCTGTATGCTCAAACCGTTCTATCAGGGAAAACTGGATACTTTCTGCGCCATCTATGCCGTTTTGAACGCCCTGCGCCTGACGCACGGCATACGTACGCTCAAGGCGCGGGAGATCCTCAACGACACGCTCATGGCGCTGGCGGCCCGGCCCGAGGCCCTGCGCGCCGTTCTGGATCAGGATACCAATTACATCGAGCTGGTGGACGGCATGTTGCGTGCCCAGCAGCGAGCCTTTCCGCTGGGGGTGGAGATCCCCTTCAGCGAGCGGGACAGACCCGGCCCGGATGCCGTCTGGGAGGTCTGCCGGAAGTGGCTGGATGCGGACCGCAAACGAGCCGTCGTCATGCGCTTCCTGCGCCACCTCACCGCCGACGGTCCGGCCGTCAACCGACATTGGACGGTCATCGACAGGATGGATGAAAACGTCCTGCACCTCTTCGACTGCAGCCACGAGGCCGAGGCCATCCTCAACATCCGTCGGGGGACGTTCGTCACCGACGCCACACAGGTCAGCAAGGAACGGCTGCTCATCATCCAGCCGGAAAGCATCCGCCTGCTGCGTCTGCCCTTCTGAGGCGACGGTGAGGATGCCCCTGCCCCTTTTCCACCCGAGAGGTCACGTCATATGTCAGCCGCCGGTTTTGTCGCCATCCTGTGCATCGCCCTTTTCGGCTGCTTCTGCCTCAAGAAATGGAAAGAGCCCAAGAAGAAGGCGGTGAACACGCCCGTCGACTGGAACAGGAGCGAACTCCCCGCCTTCGCCCGCACGGGGGATGAGGACAAAACCCTCCGCGAGCAGCTTGCGTCCCTGCTGGACAAGCGCCAGGATCTCGAACCCGCCTTTGCGCTGGGCGCGCCCGTGGACGGCGTCCATGCCCTCGCGGCCAGCGAACGCTGGATCCGGCCCGACAAATGCTGAAAAACGCCCCCGCCGGAAAAGGAACCTGCGCCATCACCTTGACGAACGAGACCGTCATGACCGCCCGTATACCGTTTTTCCCGCTCTCTGCCCTGGTTTTTATGCCTACGACCAGCCCTTCGAGGCCGCCGTCATCGGACGCGGAAGCCGCCCTCTATCTTTTCATCATCATCGCAGGAGGTCTTTCGCTCCTCGGGGGGCTGGTTTGCGCCTTGAAAAGACACAGGATCTCTACGGAAAATCCTACCTTCAGCAAGGACACGGTCAAACTGCCCCCTTTCGCCCAGCCGCCCCATGACGCCCTTTTCGTGCGGGACGACGGCCCGGAGAGCAGGGAGAACACACAGGGGGTTCGGCCGGGAGCCGCTGCGACGCCTCCCCCAAGCTGGGAGGAAGTATACCGTGAACAACTGGAAGCCTTGCTGCAGACCCGCCCGGATCTTGCGTTTGCCGTGTCCCTGGGCGAACTGTGCGATCCGACTCATGCCATGGACGCCTGCCACCGTATCCGCCGGCAGATACCGAGCCTGAGCATCCCCATCACGGCCGCCGTGTGCCGCCTCCTGTCGCAGGAACTGCCCGACGGCGAGGCGGACTTCTGGCAAGCACAGACCTTTTTTCTGCGGGGCGAGGGGGAAGGCTGCTACCAGATCGGCCTGTGCAATCTCCTGCTCTATATCCAATTCCATCAGACCCACGAGGATGTGGCCCTGAACGCCTGGCGTCAGGCGGTGGAGCATTTCCGGCGCGGCGGCTCCGCCGGGCATGTGGACTGCATGGAAGGCGCCCGCCTGCTGGCCGTCATCGGGCACGACGTGCCCTTTTCCCTCCCGGAGGACATTCAGGCTCCCCTCCCCACGCTTGACCCCGACGACCGACGGGAGACCGAGTCCTTCTACTGGTGTCTGCGTCTGGCCGAAGCGGGCGACAGCGGACACGCCCTGGCCCTGGCCCGGGCCTACCGCCGGAGCAGGCCCGTCGACAGGGTGCGCGCGGAATACTGGTATCATGCGGCCCTGAAAGGCGGCAATTCCCTTGCGGGCAAGGAGCTTTTCCAGCTCTACCGGGACGGGGAATTCTCGGACGAGACGGGCAGAAACGGCGCCGTTTGTCTGCTTGTCGCCACCCTTCTGTCGCGCAAGGCCGGGAAACTTTCCGACGAGGACATGGCTCAACTGGAAAGGGAAGGCGGGGAACGCATCGGGCCGCAGATTGCCGCCTGCAAGGCCGACGGCGAAGCCCTTGCCCGGCACTTCCGCACGGCGGCGCAAAAACGGAATGCGGCCAGACAGCGGGAGCGCGACGAGATCGCTGCTCAGTCCGACGCCAGGCTGGACGAGATCTACGTGAACATTCAGGCCAGACAGCGTTTCCTTGCCGCCGAGGATATGCGCGCGCAGCTCACCGAGGCGGCCACGCGGACAAAGACAAGCGGACGCCTGCGGCGGAACAGGCTGCGGAACTCCCCTCCCGCCTCCTCGCGGGAAGACGGGCCGCGCCGTTCCTTCGCCCGCCCAGACAAACACTGAGACCGGGGGGCCGCGAAACCTCCGCGCCCGCCTTCACTGCATCAGAGCATCTTGCCTTTGCAAAAGGCAAGACGCGAGGCGGCGGTACCGCGCCGCCCGGCTAAAACCGCGTTTTTCCGTGAAACGACCGACCGTATGATGTGGAACGCAATGCGCCCCATACGGAAAATGCTCAAGGAGAGACCCGCATGTCTGCCCGCCTGACCGCTGTCCTGTCCCGGATCCTGCCCGGGGCCGCTTCCTTCCTGCTTTTGCCCCACCTGGCGGCGGCATCGACGGGTGCCACAGGATCCCACTCCCAGCTGTCTTCCTACTGGCCGCTTCTGGTAGCGACCCCCATCGTTGCCTTTGTCTTCTACCGCTATGCCCAAAAGCCATCGTCTCCCGTCTTCTCCACCACCCTCTGGGAGAGGGAGGTCAAGCTGCCCTGCTTCGCGCGCCCGAACAACGACTATATTTCCTCAGAGCTCAAGCGCATCACCCAGGCGGCCCAGGAAGAAGCCGAGGATTCCGACGCTCCGTACGATCCCATCAAGAACGCCCACGAGGCGTGGGAGGCGTTCCAGATACAGTGCAAGATCAAAGCATTGATCCAGCAGGCCGACGAAATGGTGCGCGCCACGGAAGAACTGGCGCGTTCCACGGGGGTCCTGCCGAAAGACTGGACGAACGAATGCGTCAGAAAGGTGAGGGAACTGTTGCTGCCTCACAAGAAACTGGAGCTCAGCCTTTCCGTGGGCTGGCTGATAACACCGGACAAGATCGCCGATGCCTGCTCCCGCTGGCATACCTACGCCTGCCAGCAGGGGAGCGTCCATGCCGTGGCCATCATGGCTGCCGCCTGCCGTGTCTGCCCGGACGGATTGCCCCCCGGAACGGCGGACTTCTGGGAAACGCAGCTCTTTTCTCTGCTTGGCGAGGGTGAAGGCTGCTACCTGCTCGGCTTGAGCGGCCTCTTACTGTATGCCCATTTCCACAAGACCCACGAACGCGTGGCCCTGACCGCCTGGCGGCAGGCCGTGAGGAACTTCCGGCGCGGCGGCTTCACCGGCCATAAGGGCAGCATGATCGGCGCGCACCTGCTGGCCTTCATCGGCCACGACGTGCCCTTCGACCTCCCGGATGACTTTAAGGAGCCCATCCCCACGGACGGCCCTCCCGGGGATCTGGAGCCCGAAGCCTTTTACTGGTGCTGGCGTCTGGCCGAGGCGGGCGACGGCCTGTACGCCGACACGCTGGGCAATCGCTATGACTGGAAGGATTTCGACACGGCGCGCGCGGAATACTGGCTGCGCAAGAGTATGGAAGCCGGCTACTTCCCTGCCTGCATAAAGCTCGGCTCAGGCTACGAGAACGGACAATACCCGGATGAGACCGGCGACAAGGGCGCCATCAGCTTGATCCTTTTCACCCTCTGGCAGCATGTGGGGCAGGAGGACAAGCGACTTTCCATCGACGAAGTGGCGAAGCTGACACGGGAGGGCGGAAAGCGCATCGGGCCGCGAGTGGCCGCCTGCAAGGAAAACGGGGAAGTCCTTTACCAGCGATTGAACAGGATAGCGGAGGAGAGGGAGAGAATCCAGGAGAACCTGCTTGCCGGGCTGTATGACGAGGCCGGCCGGAAACTGAACACGCTGTGCGCCACGCTGCCTCCCGGTTCGCCCTGTCCGGGCAAGGGAACGAGCGTTGCCGGGCAGGCACGCCCGCGGCCGTCAGCGGGGCCGGACAGGCCCGCGAAGACAGACAAGGATACGCCGCGCGCAAAGCCGCAGGACCGCGCCGCCGCCCAGAAGGACGCGTCGCGCCGCTCGCTCGCCCGACCGGACAAACGCTAGGTGGTGTCGTCAAATTAAATAGTATGTTATAATCTCTTCACTTACAATGAGGAGAGACTATATGGCGGCACAT
>NZ_CALVHE010000111.1 GCF_944327235.1 uncultured Desulfovibrio sp. | reverse complement strand
GTCCTGACCCTAGAGCGGATCCGCATTGAAATCGTGTCCGATCTCCATGCTGACGCTGCCCCCACACTACGGAAAAAGCGTGGTTTTTCCGTGTGTTCGGTTGCGGGGTAGTCGCTCTCGCGACTACCAGAGCGATCCACATTTTCAATGTGGGATTGCTCTAATCCGCGCGCTGCTCGAAGCGCTTGACCGGCAGATGGCAGCCGCCGCGGCCCGTGCGGGCGGCGAAGTCCTGGTGATAGGCTTCGGCCTCATAGAACGGCCCCGCCTTTTCCAGCGTGGTCACCACCTTGTAGCCCAGGCCCTTCAGCTCGTCGATGAGATGTTCCGCAATGAGCTTCTCGCTGCCGGAGGCATAGAATACGGCCGAGCGGTATTGCGTGCCCACGTCCGGGCCTTGCCGGTTCAGTTGCGTCAGGTCATGGATCTCGAAGAAGCGGCGCAGGATCTGCTCATAGCTGATCTTCGACGGGTCATAGCGGATGAGCACCGCTTCCGCATGACCAGTCCGCCCGGTGCTGACCTGCTCGTAGCTGGGCGAGGGCACGGTGCCGCCCGTGTAACCGGAGACGGCTTCCACCACGCCGGGCAGCTTCTCGAAGGCGTCCTCCACGCCCCAGAAGCAGCCTCCCGCCACGATGGCCGTGGCGGTCAGCCCCGCCGCCTGCCGCCGGGCAAAGGCCTGCTTTTCCGCTTCGCTGCCCTTTTCCGCAAAGGCCATGCTCACGGAGTTCACGCAGTGCCGCGTGTTCTTTTCCGTAAAGCCCTCGCCCTCGAACACATGGCCAAGATGGCCGTTGCAGTGGGCACAGACGATCTCCGTGCGCTGACCGTCGGCATCGGGCAGACGCCTGACCGCGCCGGGCAGCTCGGCGTCGAAGCTCGGCCAGCCGCAGCCGGAGTCGAACTTGTCCTCGCTGCTGTAGAGCGGCATCCCGCACTGACGGCAGATATAGGTGCCGGGTTCGCCCTGATGATTGTACTTGCCGCTGTAGGGCGGCTCCGTCGCCTTGTTCAGGATGACAGCCGCTTCCTGCTTGTTCAGGGGCGGCATGGCAGAGTTTTGCATGGTCGCCTCCGCATTGCGCGTCTTGGTGAAGGTAAGGCCGATGAGCAGCAGTGCGAACACTGTCACCACCAGCAGGGGAATATCCTTGAAGACGGAAGGTAATTTCATACTATTCTTCTAGGTTTTTATAACGATAAAAAAGGCCTTGCCGTTTGGCAAGACCTTTAACAGGAAAAATTCCTAATTTTCGTAACCGTCGGGATGGGCACTGTGCCAGCGCCAGGCCGAGGCGATGATCTCCTCCACGCCCTGCCGGGGCTGCCAGCCGAGGACCTCCCCCACCTTGCGGGACGAGGCCACCAGCCGGGCCGGGTCGCCCGCGCGCCGTTCTCCCATGACCACCGGCAGCGGGTGGCCGGTGACGCGGCGGGCCGCTTCGACCATCTGCCGCACGGAAAAGCCCTGCTCGCTGCCCAGATTGAACACCGCGCTTTGCCCGCCCGCTTCCAGATGCTCCAGCGCCAGCACATGCGCTTCGATCAGGTCCTCGACCCCCACATAATCACGGATGCAGGTACCGTCCGGCGTATCGTAATCGTCCCCGAAAATGGTGATGTGCGGCCGTCGCCCCAGCGGCACCTGGAGGATGAGCGGGATGAGGTGGCTCTCCGGCCGGTGGTCCTCACCAATGGAGCCGTCCGCCGCCGCGCCGCCCACGTTGAAATAGCGCAGGGAGACGTAGCGCAGGCCGTGCGCGGCGGCCGTCCAGCGCATCATGCTCTCCATGATGCGTTTGCTCTCGCCGTAGGGATTGCCGGGCCGCAGCGGGGCGTCCTCGGTGATGGGCACGCTGTCCGGCTCGCCGTAGACCGCGGCCGTGGAGGAAAAGACGATGCGCTCCACCCCGTGGCGCACCATCGCCTCCAGCAGGACCTGCATACCCTGCACGTTGTTGCCGAAATACAGCAGAGGGAGCCGCATACTCTCGCCCACCAGCGAACTGGCGGCAAAATGCAGCACCCCGTCCACGGCGTGACGGCTGAAGATGGCGTCCAGCACCGCCGGATCGCGCATGTCGCCCTCCACGAAGGGCACGTCCGCGGGCAGGGCCTGCCGGTGACCGGTCCGCAGATCGTCCAGCACCACCACCTCGCGCCCCCGCGCGCGCAGAGCGCGCACGGCATGTGAGCCGATATACCCGGCGCCGCCGCAAATCAGAATGGCCATTCCTTCCCCTCCTTTCCCGTCCGCGCCGCAAGGCCCTACCGCGCCACCAGCACCCAGGCCGGGCCGTGCGCGTCCAGATGGCTGGCCACATAGTTGGCCCGCTCGCCGCCGCCGCAGAAGATGTCGATACGGTTACGCTTGATGGCCCCGCCCACGTCCTGCGCGAAGCCTATGCCCCGCAGCGGGATGGTGCCGTAATCCGGGTCGGGCGCGTTGACGCCGTAGGCCACCACCGCCCCCAGCGGGATGTACTTGCGGTCCGTGGCCAGCGAGAGCCAGTCGTCCACCACCTGCCCCATGGCGCCCGTGGGCCCGCGATTGCCGAAGCGGAAAAAGACGTAGCTGGGATTCTCGTGCAGGATCTCGTCCACGCGCTCCGGATTGTTCTTGAACCATTCGCGCTGCTCGAAGATATGGCCTTCCTTCAACAGCCCCTTTTCCCGCATGATGCGGCCGGAACTCTTGTACTTGTGGCCGTTCTGCCCGGCATAGTTCACGAAAGCCTGCGTGCCGTCGTCGAAGATGAGCCGCCCGGAGCCTTGTATCTCCAGAAAAAAGACATCCACGGGATCGGCCACCCAGGCCAGTTCCAGTCCCTTGCCGGCCAGCACCTGCTTCTCCTCGATGGTGCGGCGGTCGTAATAGCGGCCCCGGTTGCGCCGCTTCACGGCGGCCAGATCCGGCGGCAGCTTGTAGATGGCCTGCGGATACCCGGGCTTGGCCGTCCGACTGGCCCGCACATACGGCTCATAATAGCCGGAATAATCTATGCCGTTGGGCACGGCCTTCCAGGTGAAATTGGCCAGGAAAAGCCCCGGTTCGGCGTCCAGACGCGGCAGCAGGGCGTCCAGCCGCTCCAGCGTGCGCCGCATCTCCCCCCAGGTCAGCTTGAGCCCGGGACGGTTGACGGCCAGCGCCCCCTGCGGCTTGCTCTTGACATAGCGCAGGGACTTCCGCACCGTAGGCGCCATCTCGCGCCACGACGTGAGATCCTGATTGCGCGGATCCAGCCAGCGGACGAACTCCTGCGGCGCTTCCGCCGTCACCGCCGGACCGAGAGGCCGCCAGCGCGGCGCCTCCACCCTGACGTCCGACGATTTCCCGGCGCAGGCGCACAAGAGCGTCAGCGCCAGCAAAAGACCACAGCGCACAAGCGCAAACAACGACGCTCGCAGGGGCTTTGCCTGCGAAGGAGCAATGGCGTGCATACCGACTTTCCTGCTTCCGATGTCTGGCTGTCGCACCGCATCTCTTACGGGGAAACCGACACCATGGGGGTTTTGTACTATGCGGAGTATCTCCACATCTTTGAACGGGCCCGCAGCGAATACATCCGCTGCCGCGGCATGAGCTACAGCGAGGTCGAGGCGCGCGGCATCCTGCTGCCGGTGCGCGAGGCCCGTTGTCGTTACCGGGCCCCGGCCCGCTATGACGACCTCGTGCGGGTGCACGCGGGCATCAGCGAATGGGGGCGCGCGTCGCTCGTCTTTGTATATGAGATGTGGAATGAGGACAAGTCCGTCCTGCTGGCCACCGGCAGCACGCAACATGCGCTGGTCAACCGGGAAGGACGGCCCACGGCCGTGCCGGACTGGTTCAAGGCGCTTTTCCATCTTTCGGCCGGGGAAGCCCCGGCAACGGCGGACTGATCCCCTACCTTCCCGGCAGGCCCCCCCTCGCGGCGGGCCTGCCCTGCGCCAGACGGGCGACAGCCACGGGCGTATGCCGGTGCGGCGGCAGGGCCGTCCCGCGCGGGGGCGCAAAACGGCGGGAGAACTGCGGCAGTTCCGACGTCTCTTCCTCCTGTCCGCGCAGGATGTGGTCGAGATGACGCATGGCCGAGGCCACGTCGTGGAAATCCGCATCGCGCCGACAGCCGCGCACCTGCCAGATCGCATGGCCCTGGATGCGCTTGTGCAGGGACCGCAGGGACGTCTCCTGCATGGCCAGCGCCAGACTGAGCTCCCCTTCCGGCAGATGCAGCACCAGACGGCGGCCCTCCACGTCCACGGGACAGCCTTCGCGTCCCGGCGTCAGGCGCAACAGATCACGCACAGCGGCCGTGGTGACGTCCATGTGCTCCTCGCTGCTCATGTTGCGCACATCTTCCGCGATCCTGCGCTCCTCGCCCGCGATGCGCTCCCGCATACGTTCGCTGCTGCGCTCCAGCGAGCCGATGCCGCGCCGCATGATACGAAAACTGAAAATCAGGCCCACGAGCACGATAAAGGCCCCGGCAGCCAGCACGATCATCCTTGCCTCCCGGATGGGATATCCTATCCTCATATAGTCATCTTTCCCCCTCTTTCTGTCAAGATATCCATATCCATGAGGGGACTTCCCTTTTTTCGACTGACGCGCTATGGTTAAAAAAGGAGAAAAACCATGCTGGGCCGATACGTCGGCAAGGTCGCGGACATCAGCACGCGGCGGGAGCCTCCCCCCGTGCCGAGGAGATGCTCCGCCCCCTTGCCCCCGTCCCCCGCACGCACGACGGCGCGGGACACCCCTCGGCCCACGCTCGGGCATATGGCCGGAGACGCGCCATGCCCCATCGGCTGAGGTCCTTCCGGCTCTGTGCCACACTGATTACTAAGGGAGTTTTCTATGTCCAACCCGGTAGATGCTCAACGCACGTTCGCTCTCGTCGGCACCGGCGGGTGCGGCAAAACCTCGCTGGCGGAAATGCTTCTCTTCACCACGGGCGCCATCTCGCGCATGGGCGCCATTGAGGAAGGGACCACCAGCCTTGACTATGAGCCCGAAGAAGTCCGCCGCCGCGGCTCCATACAGCCCGCCGTCGCCACCTGGACGTGGAACAAGAACCGGCACTTCCTGCTCGACATTCCCGGCGACGGCAACTTTACCGGGGACATGGACTATCTGCTCAAGGGCGTGGACAGCGCGCTCTTCGTGCTCGACGCCGTGGACGGCGTGCGCCCCCTGACCAAGAAACTGTGGACCGCCGTCCGTGAGGAGAAGCTGCCCGCCCTCTTCGTCATCAACAAGCTGGACCGCGACCGCGCCGACTTCTCCATGGCCTTCGACAGCCTGAGCTCGCTGGGCGTCAAACCCGTGGCCCTGCACTACCCCCTGCGTGAAGGCGAGACCTTCACGGGCTATGTGGACGTGCTCACCGGCAAAGCCTGGAAATTCGGCCCGGACGGCGCAGCCGCCCCCATCGCCCTGCCCGATGACGTGGCCGACGACGTGGCCCTGCTGCGCGACGTGGCCGTGGAGAACATCGCGGAAAGCGATGAGGCCCTCATGGAGAAATACCTCGAGGAAGGCAGCCTGACCGACGACGATCTGCGCACCGGCCTGCGCAACGGCGTGCTGCGGGGCGACCTGACGCCCGTGCTCGTCTGCTCCGCGCTGGAAAACAAGGGCGGCGCCGCCATCCTGGACGCCGTACAGGCCCTGCTGCCCTCCCCGCTGGAACGCCCGCCCTTCGTGGACGCCGAAGGCAACGAACGCGCCTCCTCCCCCGATGAGCCGCTGGCCGCCTTCGTCTTCAAGACCCTGGCCGACCCCTTCACCGGCCAGCTCTCCTTCCTGCGCATCCTCTCCGGCACCATCGACGGCGACGCCACGGTCAAGAATACCCGCAGCGAAGAAAACGAACGCCTCGGCAACCTGCTCTACATGGTGGGCAAGAACCAGACCCCCTGCAAGGACGTGGTGGGCCCCGGCGCCATCGTTGCCGTGGCCAAGCTGAAGAATACCCGCACCGGCGACACCCTGTGCGACGAAAAGGCCCCCTTCACCCTACCCGCGCCCGAACTGCCCCCGCAGCTCATCACCTACGCCCTCTCGCCCAAGGAAAAGGGCGACGAGGACAAGGTCTATGCCGCCATCCAGCGCCTGCTCGATGAGGACATCACCCTCAAGCTCGGCCGGGACGAAGAAACGGGCGACATCCTCCTTTCCGGCATGGGCCAGCTCCACATCGAGCTTTCCGTGGAAAAGGCCCGCCGCCGCTTCAAGGTGGACATCATCCTCAAGACCCCCAAGGTCCCCTACCGCGAGACCGTGCGCGGCAAATGCCAGGTGCAGGGCCGCCACAAGAAGCAGTCCGGCGGCCGCGGCCAGTTCGGTGACTGCTGGATCGAGCTCGAAGGTCTGCCGCGCGGCTCCGGCTACGTGTTCGAGGACGCCATCGTCGGCGGCGTCATCCCCCGCCAGTACATCCCCGCCATCGACAAGGGCATCCAGGAAGCGGCCGCCCGCGGCTTCCTCGCCGGTTGTCAGGTGGTGGACTTCCGCGTCAAGGTCTATGACGGCAGCTACCACACCGTGGACTCCTCGGAAATGGCCTTCAAGGTCGCCGGTTCGCTGGCCTTCAAAAAGGCCATGGAAAGCCTCAAGCCCGTGCTCCTCGAGCCCGTCGTCCTGCTGACCGTCTCCGTGCCCGACGAAAACATGGGCGATGTCATCGGTGACCTCTCCTCCCGCCGCGGCAAGGTGCTCGGCTCCGACTCCCGCGCCGGCGTGACCGAGATCAAGGCCCACGTCCCCATGAGCGAAGTGCTGCGCTACGCGCCCGACCTCCGCTCCATGACCGGCGGCCAGGGCTTCTTCACCATGGAATTCGCCCACTACGAAGAAGCGCCGCAGCCCATCGCTGACCGCGTCATAGCCGAATATCAGGAACATAACGGACAGGAATAAGCTGTCCATGAACGACAAAAAAACGCGGCCTGCTGGAGCGGGCCGCGTTTTTTTGTCGTGTTGCGGGGATTTGATGCGGGGGGAAGGAAGGGGACTTTTTTGCAAAAAAGTCCCCTTCCTTCCCCCCGCGCCCCCCATCCATCCTTCAAAA
>NZ_CALVHE010000110.1 GCF_944327235.1 uncultured Desulfovibrio sp. | reverse complement strand
AGACATGGTAACCTCCGTCTCCATACCTACTCTTTTTTGAAGCGTATGGAAATAATGAGTCCTGACCCTAAAGAGAAGGCCGCATTCTGTGCCACTCGATTAGTATTGAAGGAAAGCCCCATCCCCTGTTTCCCCCATCAACACCAAGCCTCCTGAGCCGCGCCTGCCTGAAGAAAGATCCCCGACACACGCAACTGCGGCATACGGCCACGCCATCAAACTACAAGCAAAAACCATTCTCCCCCAAAAGCACTGCCACGGCCCATCTCTGTATGGCAATTTGCCAGCCGCACAGCGACAGACGTTCCACGGCAGGCCGTACGCATCCGTTCCCCGCACTCCTCATTCTCTACAGCGTGTCCATCATGGACGCGCTCACGCAACGCGGTACACAATACGGAGACATGATTTTGCATATATCATAAATTCCGTTTCGTGTCTTCCTCGGAAGCGAGGGGACAAATACTGCCCATCTCATCAATTTACCAGACAAAAAACGCAGGATCCAAAAGAGAATATACCAAGGGGCTGACCAGACCCCGGCTAGTGTTTTTCCCTCCTTGACCAATAAGTTAGCCTGGTTAGAATACTTTTATGGCCACTCCCTTGAAGCGCATTCACATTCCTTACTATTTCCAGTGAACCGCTTTGCGTTACAGACCATACGCCCCCTGTCGTTTCGCGGAAAAAACGCGGTATTCCGCTTGGTTCGGCCCGGACGGCGCTCTGCAGTCACCTCGCGTCATGCTTTTTCAATGTCAAATCACGCTAAAAATCCGTAAAAACCTTTTGGCGTGATACCGTTAACGCGACGTGAATGTCTCTTTGCCTTGTCCCCAAGATTTTCGGGACTGCCGTATTTTCCCCGTTGCGCTCTTCGTCAAAAAAGAAGGGGACGAGGCAGGCTCGTCCCCCAAAGCAAGCGGGAATGACAGACACGACGTATCTATTGGAATAATACACAAAACAAAAAATACTCCCTAGTCGTCCTCGTCCTCATCCTCATTGCCCATCGCGTCATCCCACTTGTCCACCGGGAGAAAATCCGGTCGGAATTCCGCGTAATCGACGCCGGGCAGAGGCTCCTTGCTCAGTTCGATGGAACGGGCGGTCTCGCACCAGGCGCCCAGATGCTCAAAGCCGTCGCCCGCTGCCGGATAATCCTCAAGCGAATCACCGAGGTTGCCGATGGCCAGCAGGAGCGGCAGCGGCATGGCGGCGGTCCCGCCGTCGCTCGGGCAGTGTTCCAAATCGATGTAGACCTTGAGCGCATGATTGTAGATATAGCGCAGGCCGTGATCTGAAGAATCGCGCTCGCTCGCCTCAAGCGAAGCGTACTGTTCGCATACGTAGGGGTACAGCCCCTTATATCCGCCCTGTGCAATGGCATCGCACACATCCTCGTTGCCCGGGAATTCCCAGCCTGACTGCGCATCGATCGCGACGACGTAGACCCGGTCGCCCTTCCAACGCCTGGTAAGCAGGTTCATCAAATCCAGCGAAGTGTCGGAGCGATGGATATCCCCCAGATCACGCATAGTGAGCATGTACGTGTCGAAATATTCGCGCTTGTCCACATTGGCCAGCAGATATAAGCGCTCAAGCCCCATTTCAGAAAAATTCGGCGTAAATTCCTCGTAATCCACGTCCTGCAGTGGCTCTTTGCGGACCTCGATGGAGCGCACGCTGTCGACCCACGCCCCCATGGCCTCCTCCATCGCCTCCGCCACATCTTCATCATTCACTTCAAAATCGAAGTTGCCGCCGCCCGCACAGTCATGCCCTATGGAGATCAGCAATGGCAGAGGCGCAATATCATCCCGATTGGCCGGGCAATGTTGCAGATCGACGAATACTTCCAGATCATGATTGTAAATATAGCGCAGCCCATGATCCGCGGTATCCACCTCGTCCGGCTGCAGCGCCTTGCACTGCTTGCAGGCAAAGCTGTACAGGCCGCGCACGCCGAATTCCTTCCGGGCCTCGGCCAGAGCCCTGCTGTAGCTGTCGTCCACTTCGGCCAGATCATCCGAGACGACATAGACCCTGTCACCCTTCCAGCGTCCGGCAAGCAAATTGTGCAGGGCCAGAACAATGGCCGTCTCGTGGTAACACCATTCCGCCATTTTCGCGCCGTGACCAAAGTCATGCGGCGAAAGAGCCTCCTTCTTGTCCACATTAACGATTTGATAGTATATTCCCATACATTTCTCCTGTCATATCTGCTTGTGGCTCACACCACAGCAGCCGTTTTTTAGAGCATTTTTCGTTTGAAACGCTTCGCGTTCCAAACCATTTGCCTTTGGGGGCGGGATTGCCTCGCGTCCCCGATGCTTCCCCGGTAAAAGCGCGCTGGGGAAGGGATGGAGGGCTTGGGGGGAGGGGAACACCTCCAGCGCTGGCGGCGACCGCAAGGCGACCCGCAGGGCCGTGCCTGTTAGGCGACACAGGAGCCTTACAGGCATCGACAGCAGAGCGAGGGCCACCTTCCCCCCAAACAAGTAATGAATAGTGTTAACAGGCCCTGATCCGTCATGACCGCCAAATGCCGCGTCCCGCTACTTCTGCAGAAAATCGGGCCGGAATTCCGGATAATCGACCCCCGGCAGGGGTTCCTTGCTCACCTCGATGGAGCGGACGGTGGCGCACCACTTTCCCATGTGCTCGAAGCCGCCATCTTCCGGCATGAGGTCCAGTTCGACGTCTCCCACATTGCCGATGGTCAGCAAAAGCGGCAGCGGCGCGATGCAGTCATCGTCCTCCTCCCGCACGGGGCAATGCTTCAGGTCGACATACTCCCTGAGGGCATGGTTATAGAGGTAGCGTATGCCCTGATCCTCTATTTCCACATCGTCCGTGCCGAGTCGCTCGAAGTGCTTTTCCGCGTAGAAGAAGAGGCCCTTTTCCTCGCTTTGGGCCAATTCCTCGCACAGCGCTTCGTTTCCGGGAAATTCCCAGCCGTTCAGCGCATCGTGGGCAACGACGTACACCCGGTCGCCTTTCCATTCCTCGGCAAAAAGATTGTGCAGGATATACACCATCTCACACTGGTGACAAGACCAAGACAGCAACTGGAGATCGTAGGCGCCGAACAGCTTGCGCTTGTCCACATTGACGATGTAATAATAACGCCCCGGAGGCTCTTCCGTGAATCCCGGCTGGATTTCCCTGTACTCCACGCCTTCCAGCGGCTTGGTGCGCAGTTCGATGGAGCTGACGGTATCACACCAGCTGCCCACGGCATCTTCCATGTCCTCGTCATCCTCGAAATCGAAATTGCCGCCGCCCGGACCGTCATGCCCCAGGGCAATGAGCAGCGGCAGCGGCGATATCCAGTCCGTATACTTCGGACAATGCTCCATATCGACGAAGACCTTGAGCGCATGATTATAGATATAGCGGATGTCGTGATCCGCGGTATCCACTTCGTCCGGTTGCAGTTCCGTGCACTGCTCGCAGGCAAACCTGTACAGGCTGCGCACGCCGAGCTCCTTCCGGGCCTCGGCCAGCGCCTTGCTGTAGTCGTCGTCCACATCGGCCAGATCATCCGAGACGACATAGACCCTGTCGCCCTTCCAGCGGTCGGTCAGCAGATTGTGCAGGGCCAGCACCATTTCATTCCCCTGATAGCACCATTCCGCCATTTTCGCGCCGTAATCAAAGTCATGAGGCGAAAGCGCTTCCTTCTTGTCCACATTGACGACCATGTAATAGACGCCCATATGTCGTTCCTCCTGTCATATATGCTTGTGGTCCCCGGCTCATTCCGTATTGCAGACGGAACAGCCCCGCGCACCACCCTCTCAACCGCCGCAAGAGTGAAATCCAGCCTGTGGCATCGGCTTATCCGGCAAAAAACGAAGAAAGCCCAGGGAAGATAAAAAAAATGCCCCGTGAGGGGCAAGGAAAAAACAGGGAGCTTATTCGTCCCCCACCTTGAGCGCGGCAAGAAAGGCCTCCTGCGGCAGCTCCACATTGCCCATGCGCTTCATGCGCTTCTTGCCTTCCTTCTGCTTTTCCAGCAGCTTGCGCTTACGGGTGATGTCGCCGCCGTAACACTTGGCGGTCACGTCCTTGCGGAAGGCGGACACCGTCTCGCGAGCGATGATCTTCTGGCCGATGGCCGCCTGGATGGCCACCTGGAAGAGCTGGCGCGGGATGGTACGCTTGAGCTTGAGGGCCAGCGCCCGCCCATAGGGATAGGCACGGTCCCGGTGCACGATGACGGCCAGCGCGTCCACCGCTTCGCCGTTGAGCATGATGTCCAGCTTGACGAGGTCGGAAGCCCGGTAGTCGATGGGCTGATAATCCATGCTGGCATAGCCGCGCGTGGCGGACTTGAGCCGGTCGAAGAAGTCGTAGACGATCTCCGCAAAGGGCAGTTCGTAGGTCACCACCACGCGATTGGCGGCCAGATAGTGCAGATTCTTCTGCGTGCCGCGCTTTTCCTCGCAGAGCTTCATGACATTGCCCACATATTCGTTGGGCACATGGATGTCCATGTTCACATAGGGCTCGTAGAGGGCGCGTATCTTGGTGGGGTCGGGCAGGTGGCTGGGGTTGTCGATCTCCAGCGTCTTGCCGTCGTTGGTCTCCACCTTGTAGATGACCGAGGGCGCGGTGGCGATGAGGTCCACCTCGAACTCGCGCTCCAGCCGTTCCTGGATGATCTCCATATGCAGCAGGCCGAGAAAACCGCAACGGAAGCCGAAGCCCAGCGCCTGCGAGGTCTCCGGCTCAAAGCTGAAGGCGGCGTCGTTGAGCTGCAACTTTTCCAGCGCGGCCTTGAGGCTTTCGTAATCGTCGGAATCCGAGGGGTAGAGCCCGCAGAAGACCATGGGCTTCACTTCCTTGAAGCCCGGCACAGGCTCATCCGCCGGCTGGGCGGCCAGCGTGATGGTGTCGCCCACGCGCGCGTCCCCCAGCTCCTTGATGGAACCGCAAAGGAAGCCCACCTCTCCGGCATGGAGCTCCGGCACGTCGGTGGATTCCGGCTGGAAGACGCCCAGGCGCAACACATCGTATTCCTTGCCCGTGCTCATGAGGCGGATGCGGTCGCCCAGCTTCACCGTGCCGTCCACGATGCGGAAGAGCACCACCACGCCCTGATAGCTGTCGTACCACGAGTCGAAGATCAGCGCCTTGAGCGGCCCGTCCTCCCTGCCCTGCGGCGCGGGCAGACGGTGCACGATGGCCTCCAGCACCTCCGGCACGCCCATGCCGGTCTTGGCGGAGACAGGCAGGGCCTCGGAACAGTCCAGCCCGATGGCTTCCTCGATCTCGGCCTTGACCCGGTCCACCTCGGCACTGGGCAGGTCGATCTTGTTGAGCACCGGCACGATCTCATGGTCATGGTCCAGCGCCAGATAGACGTTGGCCAGGGTCTGCGCCTCCACGCCCTGCGTGGCGTCCACCACCAGCAACGCGCCCTCGCAGGCGGCCAGCGACCGGGAGACCTCGTAGTTGAAGTCCACATGGCCGGGGGTGTCGATGAGGTTGAGCTCGTACTCCTGCCCGTCCGCCGCCACATAGGGGATGCGCACGGTCTGCGCCTTGATGGTGATGCCGCGCTCCCGTTCCAGATCCATCTTGTCCAGATACTGCTGCCGCGCCTCACGCTGACTGACCACCTTGGTCAGCTCAAGGATGCGGTCGGCAAGGGTGGATTTGCCGTGGTCGATATGGGCAATGATGCAGAAGTTGCGGATAAATTCCTGCTTGGGCATGGTCGTCGAACTCGCTGGAGGTTAAAGACATGACTGGGAGAATACCCGATGTCGCAAAGTCTTTTTTTATATCCCGAACAGCGGCAAAAGTCCATATTGTCCGGCTGGCGGCTGGCAGAGCGCGGGCCAGCCTGCCGTCGGCACGCATCCGCTGTTGACAGTTCGCCGTATTGCTGCTCTGGTAAATAGATCATTACGTTTCGCACACGGGGCAGACAGGATATCCCACATGAGCATCCCAAAGTACAACGAGCTGTATAGACCGCTTCTGGAATATATTAGGGACGGGCAACCTCGCACGACGGCAGAACTTGAAGAAGTACTGGCCAAACGATTTTCCCTGACAGACATAGACCGACAGGAGCGTCTGTCCAGTGGTACGCTGACGTTTTGCAACAGGATCGCTTGGGCGCGAACCTATCTCAAGAAGGCGGGCCTTGTGACCTCACCCAAACGCGGGACCGTACAAATCACACCAGAAGGCAAGGCCGCCGTAGATGACGCCGGACTGCATATCGACAACGATTTTCTTGCCACCTTCCCCTCCTTTGCGGAATTCCAGAAAGGCGGGCAAACCACTACCAATGCGGAAAACCGCCCTACCTCCACGGCGGAGGATGAAGACAGCCCACAGGACAGCCTCGACAGAGCCTATACCCGCATACGGCAGACCCTTGCTGAAGACGTTCTGGCGGAGATCATGCGGCAAACGCCCACGTTCTTCGAGCAACTCGTGGTGCGTCTGCTCCAGGTCATGGGCTACGGGGGATCTCTGGAAAACGCCGGCACCGTCACCCGCGCATCAGGCGATGAGGGTATTGACGGCATCGTCAAGCAGGACAAGCTCGGCTTTGACCAGATCTATATCCAGGCCAAACGCTGGGACCCCACAGCCTGCGTGGGACGGCCGGATATCCAGAAATTCGTGGGGGCATTGGCCGGGCAGGGAGCCACACGCGGCCTTTTTGTGACCACCGCCAAATTTTCCGAAGAGGCGCACGCGTATGCCCGCAAGCAGCATACCACAAAGATCGTGCTTGTGGACGGACAGAGGCTGGCGGAACTCATGATCGACCATAATCTGGGGGTGACGCCCATAGCCCGTTACGAAATCAAGCGTATCGATTCCGATTTCTTTACGGATACCGACTGAGACATACGCTCCGCCGTCTGCACGTTTCCAGTAACGCAGAACCGTTTGCATTGAAAAAGACAAAACACGAGGCGGCGGGCGCCGCCCGGCCAAAACTAAGCGGAAAAAACGTTTTTTCCGCGAAACCACAGGCCGTATGGTTTAGGGTCAGGACTCATTATTTCCATACGCTTCAAAAAAGAGTAGGTATGGAGACGGAGGTTACCATGTCTACT
>NZ_CALVHE010000109.1 GCF_944327235.1 uncultured Desulfovibrio sp. | reverse complement strand
GCGTCGGAGCTTCCGCCCCTGTCGGGGCGGCGATCTCCTCCGCGCCCTGCCGCGCTTACGTCAGCAAGCGGAATCGTTGTCCCCACTTCGCAAGTGGTACGTCGTCCCTTGATGAGGGATGGGAAAGACGGCTTTCCGTTGTTGAGTCAGTGCAATGGGTCGGGGAGTGGGATGCGTTATCCGTTGTTGATTTGATGCAACGAAACAAGACAGGGCAGGCGTCATGCCGGAGCGCATTCGTCGCCGTGATGAGGTATCGTCCCTTGCTGCGAAGCGGGAGAAACGGCTTTCCTTTGTTGAGTCGGTGCACTGTGCCGGGGAGTGGGATGCGTTGTCAGTTGTTGATTTGATGCAACGAAACAAGACAGGTCAGGCGTCATGCCGGGAGCGCATTTGTCGCCGTGATGATGTATCGCCCCTTGCTGTGAAGCGGGAGAAACGGCTTTCCTTTGGTGAGTCGGTGCACTGTGCCGGAGAGTCGGTCGCGGGGATGGGGGAATGCTCCCCGCTGGCCGGAGCACTGACCGTCATCCTTCCCGCCCACCCAGCGAGCCGGGGCGCGGAGGCGATCCCCGCGCAGCGGGAGCGCCGCAGCAGGCGCGCGTGGCGGCTCGTTGGTGGGACGGGATATTTTCCCGGCGTGTGCGTTGAGCGGCGGGGCATCCTGTTTTTTTCGTCATATGGTCGGGAGACCGGCAGGCGAAGGGGCGGCTTTTGTGCTGCGTCGTCTTTTCATCCTCCTTGATAAAAGCGCGCTGGGGAAGGGATGGGGGGCCTGGGGGGAAGGGGAACCCCTCCCGCGCAGGCGGAGGGGTTCCCCTTCCCCCCAGATAAGCCATGTCCGTAGCGGCAGCTATGGGCATCGACAGCGGAGTGGAGGGGGCTGTGGTCTGTGACGGAGGGCACAAGCGGGGGTGGCAGAGAAGGATGGACAATTCGGGGAAGATATGGGAAAGAGGCGAAACGTCCGCGTGTTGCCGCTAGACTGCGGCGTGGGCGAGTTGCTTGAAATATAACAGAATGTTTCTCGTCGTTTTTTGTCTGGAACAGTTGGGAATGAACGGAGAAACAGTATCGGTGATCAGAATGGGCCGACATGCATCCCCGTGGTGGCGGGGGTGGGGCGTCATGCTGTCGCCGGGAGGGGAGAAGCCTTGCGCGCCAATATCCTTTGCGCCGGTCTGGGGACGCGTTTGCGTCCGCTTACCTATATAAAACCCAAGCCGCTGCTGACCATCGGCGGTTATCCGCTGGTGGAGCGCACCATCCGTCAGCTCCGTGCCGACGGGGTGGACGACATCGCGCTGGTGGTGGGCTACAAGCGGGAGTGTTTCGAGTATCTGCGGGAGCGGTACGGGGTCCGTCTCATCGTATCCGAGCGGTACGACAGGGCGAACAATTTTTCGTCGCTGGAACTGGTGGCGGACAGGCTGGGGGACAGCCTCGTCATCGACGGGGATCTGTACATCCGGCGGCCGCTGGCGCCGCTGGTGCGGCCTGGGGTCTCGCAGTTCATCACGCAAAAGACGGAGCGTGGCCGGGAGTGGGAGCTGATCACCGATGCCGAGGATCGGGTGGTGTCGGTGAAGAAGGATTCCCCCGACGGCTATGCCATGTCGGGCGTGTCCTACTGGACGGAAGAGGCGGCCGAGCTGCTGCGGCAGGAGCTGGCCCGCAGCGGCCCCGATGATTACTGGGAGGATGCCGCCATCCGCATCCTTGACCGCGTGCCGGTGTATGCCACGCGGACGAAACTGCTGCAATGCGAGATAGACAGCCTGGACGACGTGTTGTCTCTGGGGCTGCTCTCGGCTGACGAGCTGGCCGACCAGTGTTCGGAGACGAGCATGGCCGAGAAGCTCAAGGGGCTGACCAACGACACATATCTTATCCGGCTGCACGGCAAGGGGGTGGTGCTGCGCATCCCCGGCCGGGGGACGGATCAGATCATCGACCGCACGCTGGAATCGGCCATGCTGGGCCTGCTGGACGGCATGGACATCACGCCGAGCTGCACCTTTTATTCCGGGGGCATCAAGACCACGGACTTTCTGGAAGATTATGCGGTGCTGACGCCGGAGGGGCTGGACGCACCCACCATCGAGGGGGTGGCCGGGCTCATGCGGCGGCTGCACGCCATCCCGCTGCCGCAGGGCTTCAAGGAGCAGTACGGCCCCAATGCGGCCCTGTCGGTGCTCAACGAGGTCAAGCTGTACGAGCGCCAGAGCGGCATCAACCTGCTGGCCGACGAGGAACGTCGTCAGATCTACGACTTCGCCCGTGAGATGGACAGGGACGAAAAGCGGTTCTGCCACCGGGATTTCGTGCTGGAGAACATCCTGCGGCGCGGCGAGAGCATGAAGCTCATCGACTTTGAATATGCCTGTTTCTGCTCGCCGTACTGGGATTATGCCAGTTTCGTGACGGAGACGCGCCTTGACGGGGAACGGCTGGAGACCTTCGTGCGCTGCTGCGGGATGGACAGGCAACGGCTGCTCAAGGCCATGATCATCGTGGATTATATCTGGGGCCTGTGGGGCTTTTACCGGGAGTGCATCGACTACGGACGCGGCCGCATCGCGGAGATGGACCGTAACCTGCGCCTGTTGCAGGCGGGGGGCACGCTGTGAGGACCTCGCTTTTTTCAGCCGCGGGCTATCTGGGCCTGTTCGTCCTGCTGGAGGCGGCCTTCCCCGCGCCCGCGCTGGCCTATCTCGATCCCGGCACGGGCAACATCCTTGTGTATGTGGCCATCAGTCTGGTGGGCACGGTGCTCTATTTCCTGAAAAACCTCGTCTATGCGGTCATGGGCCGGGCGAGGGGCGAACAGGCGGGCAGGCGGGAGCTGCATCATGAGCGCATCCTGCTCTTCTCCGAAGGGCGCGCCTATTATTATACCTTCAAGCCCATCATCGACGCCCTCCTGCGGCGGGGCATCCCCTTTTCCTACATCACGATGGATATGGAGGACCCGGCCCTGACCATCGAGGACGACCTCATGGACTCCCGCTACATCGGCAACGGCGCGGCGGCCTACGCGCGGGCGGCCAATCGCCGGGCGGACGTGATGCTGTCCACCACGCCCAACATCGGCACGCCGGGCTTCCCCATGCCGAGGCCGCGCCGGGTGCGCTGTCTGGCCCATGTCTGCCACGGCGTGGGGGACATCGCCATGTACCAGAAAGGTTCCCTCGACCACTACGACGCCGTGCTCATGGTGGGGGACTTCATGCTGCCGAGCATCCGCCGTCTGGAGGAGCTGCGCGGCCTGCCCGCCAAGGAATGCGTCTCCCTCGGTCTGCCCTATCTGGACGAGCTGGCGCGCAAGGCGCAGCCGAAGAAGGGACGGAGCACGCCGCCCGTGGTGCTGGTGGCCCCGTCCTGGGGGAACAAGGGCTGTCTTTCGGTCTGCGGGCCGCAGTTCCTCGTGGATCTGGCCAGGGCGGGGTATGAAGTCATCTTCCGGCCGCATCCGCAGTCGCTCAAGGTGGAGACGGACATGCTGGCCTCCGTCCATGAGCTGCTGCGCGACTTCCCCAACGTGCATTTCGATACGGACATGGACGCCACGGCATCCATGAGTCGAGCCGATATCATGATCTCCGACAAGTCGTGCGTGCGCTTCGACTTCGCTTTCCTCTACGAGAAGCCGGTCATCACGCTGGATATCCCGGTACGCAACCCCGAACTGTACGAAGTGGCGGACCTCGGCGTGATCTGGGAGGATACCGTGGCCGCCCGTCTGGGCGAGGTGGTGGCTCCCGACCAGTTCGACCGCATCCTGCCCGCCGTGGAGCGGGCATTGGCCATGCCCTCGACGGCGCTGGCGGCCTTCCGCGATCAGTGCGTGAGCTGTCGGGGCTGGAGCGGTGAGGCCATCGTGGACTGGACGCTGGATGTGCTGCGGCGGCACGATGCCCACGCGGACGAACAGGCGGCGGATGACCGGCAGGGGAGGGGAGCGGACGCCGCGCCCGTCGCCCCGACCGGCGAAACGTCGGCGCAGGCCCGCCCGGAACAGTCCACGTCATAGGCATTTCCCGTCTGGGACGTTTCGCGTGGCAACGCATACGGTCTGTCGTTTCGCGAAAAAAAAACGCGGTCATCCCGCTCAGGCCGGGCCGGACGGCGCGCCGCCTCGCGTCCCGCCTTTTTCTGGGGCAAACCGTTTCAGGGACCATCGACACGAACCTTACGACCCATTGCAACAGATCAGGTAGAAACCATCAGGCTCCGCCTGTCCTGGGGGGCGGGCTCGCCTCGTGTCCCCGTCCTTTCCCCCCAAACGGACAGCACGTCGGATCGACAGGTCCCGGACCGCATCGCACGGACGGCGGCCCCCCAAAGGCCGATGGCCGCCCCGGCATCGGACAAGGAAGGTCCATCCGAAGAAAGTCCATCGCTCCGGCACGTCCCGTCTTTCGGACGGGAGGGGCCGCATGGCCCGGCGACGGGAAACGTCGCGGGTTTCTGGAGAAGATACATCCATGATGTCATTGCTTTACGAGATATTCATCCTGCCCATCGAGATCATCTATCGCGCCATCTACCTCGGCAGCGTACAGCTCACCGGCAATTACGGCCTGAGCATCCTCGTGCTCTCGGCCGTGAGCGCCGTGGCCTTCATCCCGCTGGGACGGCTGGCCGTGGGGATGCAGGCCGGGGAAAAGAAGGTGCAGCAGATCATGGCGCCCCAGCTTGCCCGCATCCGCAGCGAGTCCAGGGGGGCCGAGCGCCAGCGCCGCATCAACCGTCTGTACCGGCGCTATGCCTATCATCCGCTGCTGGCCATCCGTTCGGCTTTCGGCGTGGCCCTGCAGATACCCTTCCTGACGGGCGCGTATTACATGATCCTGAGCCTCGACCAGCTGCGGGGACAGTCCTTCCTCTGCATCGCGGATCTCTCGCAGCCGGACGGCCTGCTCTGGGGCGCGAACTTCCTGCCCGTGCTCATGACCGTGGTGAACATCGTCGCCACCTTCACCACGCCGGGACTGAGCCGCAAGGACAGGATACAGGCCGTGATCATCGCCTTTTTCTTCCTGCTGCTGCTCTACGGCGCGGCCTCGGCCCTGCTCATCTTCTGGACCATGAACAACGTCTTTTTCCTGCTCCAGAACCTGCGCCTGCCGGTGAAGCTGCCGCGCTTCCGCAAGCCCGCCTTCGCTCAGGGCGCCATGAGCACGGCTTCGGCCTCGCTGCTGCGCAGCGTCTACGGTCTGTCCTGCGCCGGTCTGGCCGCGCTGCTCTTCCTCTATGTGCCCTTCCAGACCTACGCCTCGGACCCGGCCTTCTTCGCTTCCGGGCCGCTGGACGTGCTGCTGGGCATGGTGCGTTATCTGTCGCTGACCTTCTTCATCGTTTTCGTGCTCTGGCTGTGGTTCCCCACCAGAGGCAAGGCCGTCCCGGCCTTCGTGGCCTTCTGGGCGCTGTGTCTGGCTTTCGTCAACGTGTTCGTGCTGCCCGGCGATTTCGGCGCGCTGGACGGTACCCGCTTCCTGGATGAGGCCCGCATCGGACGGCCCATGCGGCTCTTTGCCGACGCTCTGCTGCCCGTGCTCGTGGCGCTGGCGGCGGCGGCCGTCGCCTTCGCGGCGTCGCGGGTGCGCCGGGCGCTGCCGAGCGTGCTGTCCATCGCCCTCTTTTCCCTGCTCGCGCTGACGGGCTATGCGGGCCTTTCCTCGCTGGGCACGGTGGAGGAGGATACCGACTTCACGCCGCCGCCCTACGCCAAGGCCATGCAGTCCTATTCCCGCAACGGGGAAAACGTCATCGTGGTCATCATGGACATGTTCACCGGCGGCCACATCGAGAAGATGCTTGACGACCCGTGGTTCGACGACTTCCGGGCCGATATGGACGGCTTCGTCTGGTATCCCGACACGGTGTCCATGGCCGACGCCACGGTACTGAGCCTGCCCAGCATCTACGGCGGCCACGGTTACGGTCCGGCGGCCGTCAACGGTCGGCGCTCCCTGACGCTGGAAGAGACCGTCAACAAGGCCTTTGCCCTCATGCCGCGCAACTTCGCGGCCCATGACTACGATGTGTCCGTCATCAACGGGCTGGAGTATTTCAACGAGGAGCTGTACGCCCGTCACGGCGGCAAGGCGGACAACATCCTCACCGTGCCGCGCGTGCGCCGGACCTTCCTGCGCAAGTACTACGACGACGTGAGCCTGCGCGATTTCAGCAGCTTCTTCGCCATGCTGGGCCTCTTCCAGGCTTCGCCCGACATGCTCAAGCAGAAGCTCTACGACGACGGCAACTGGAAGAACGCCGGAGACGGCATCCTCGCCGCCAGCATGGATTTCTACAAGGAAGAGGACGCCTACTTCCGCTATGTGTTCACCTCCGGCATCACGGCGGACGCCCCTCGCGGCACGGCCAAGATCTTCTATACCATGCTCTCGCATTACATGTGGCACTACGCGCCCGACCTCGTGGACGGCGCCCCCCGCATCGTGGCCGATCCCTGCCCGGAGACGGAAGGGCAGCTCATCCACAAGGGCGGCGTCCTGCCGGAACACTACTACGCCGAACGCCACCTCATGCGCTATCTCATGATCTTCTTCAAACAGCTCAAGGAGGCGGGCGTCTACGACAATTCGCGCATCATCCTCGTCTCCGACCACGGCGAGCGGGACAGCCAGATGGTCGCCCGCGCCTACAACGACGGCAAGGAATTCGCTGACGGCGTCCCCTACGGCAGCGGACGCTATGCCCCCGGACGGCCCCACGCCCTGCTCATGGTCAAGGAACCCGGACAACACGGGCCGCTGCGCATCGACCAGGCTTTCATGTCCAGCGCCGACGTGCCGCTGCTGGCCCTGAAAGGCATAGGCAAGTGCGACGAGTTCTCCCTGTACGACCCCGCCCGCCTGCCCTCGCCGCGCGTGCTGACCCACGCCCGCGGCGGCGCGCGCTGGAGCGAACACAAGAGGAAAGCCTACATCTACGAACAGCACCGACTGGAAGGGACCCTCTTCGACCCGGCCCGCAATACGCTGGAAGGGAACTACGACTAGGCGGACGGGCGGAGGTTTTTTGGGGGGGGGAGGGGAACCCCCTCGCCTGGGACCTGTCAACATTATTCGCTGTCTGTTTGGGGGGAGGGGAACCCCCTCGCCTGGCGCGGAAGGGGGTTCCCCTCCCCCCAAGCCCCTCTCCCT
>NZ_CALVHE010000108.1 GCF_944327235.1 uncultured Desulfovibrio sp. | reverse complement strand
TGCGCCTCTTTTCTTGCCGCCGTTCAAATTAGATGCATATCTTTGTGGGCAAACATAATTTGACGACACTATCTAGAAAAGATGAAGTTGAGAAGGAAAGGATGAGGGCGTTGGAGAAAGAAAAGCCCCTTCTTCACACTCCGGTGAACAAGGGGCCTCATGCAGCTTCAGATATCTAAGTCTAAGCGTCGCCACGGTACTGCCGACGCCACTCATCCAGAAACAGGATAGCCGTCTCCACATCGCTCAAAGCGCCGCTCTGCTGCCGCAGCATGTGGACGACATTTTCAAAGGAAGCCCCCGGCCCCAGCTCCAGCTGTTGCAGCAATTCCAGCAGAGGGGGCGCTATCGTCGCCTGCTCCGCTTCCGCCCTCCAGGGACCGAACTGCCCGGCCACGTAATCCAGCAGTTGCTGCATCCGCTGCGCATAGGTGTGATCGGCCAGGACACGCTCCCGGGCCCGCTGGCAGTACTGTGCCCGCTCCTCAGGATGGGAAAGGAAATAATCTATCTTATCATAAAGCTCTGACTCGGAATCAAAGCAAGCCAGCTCATCCGCGGCAAAGAGTTCCGGCAGGAGGCGTCGCCTGTCCACCAGCTGGAAAGCCCCCATGGCCGCCAGCTCAAATGTCCGCGGATTGACGAAATCCCCGTGACTGACCAGCGTATCCGTCTTCAGGCTGGAGTGGAGGTTCAGATTGATACGCGAAGCATTGTAGATCTTGACGCTCTCCTCCTCACCGATGCGCTGTCCTCCCCGCTGGATGCAGGAGGCGAGCACGCTCTCTCCTTCCCAATCCGAGCCCCAGATCTTGAAATTGCGTCCGGCCAGAGGCCGGAACGCCAGCCGTCGATTAGGATAACCTGCGCCGAGAAAGCCTATGTCCGCACCGTATTCCCGCTCTTCCTCAGGCGTCAACGCAAGCGGCCTGTGGAATTCGGGCAATGCGGCCAGTGGCAGATAGGGGGCGTGTTCCTGGCCGACGGCGGCAAGCTTTTCCTGAAAGGGCTCCTTCTGGATAACGGCAAAGACGTCATAGAGTGGCGCGTAGGTCTGCCAGTAGTCAAAGACCTGCCAGTCCTCCACGAACCACATGGCCGTCCGCACGCCGGCTTTACGAAGCTTCTGCAGACTGAGACGGTTCAGCGGAGCCTGTGCCAGCGCCAGCACAAGGGACGGCTCAAAATTTTCCACCTGCGCCAGGATCCCCTGATTGAGCACTTGCAGAAAGGCATTTTCCAGAGATCCCAGAGATGAGGGGGGAAGTTGCAGCGTTTTCAAGCCGATAAAGGCGGAATAAAAGGCCGGCGCGTCAAAGACGCGCACGGCATGGCCCATGCTGCTCAAGGCTCTGGCGCAATACCGGCCGATGGGCAGAGAACCGCCGTACAGGGGCAAAACGACAAGGATACGCAAAGAGGGCGTCATCAGCTATACCTCCGAGAGGGCAACATCCAGTCGCTGTCGGCACGCAACCAGCGACGCGCGGTTTCTTCAGCCACAGCGTCAGGAGAAGATCCTTCGCCCGCTATGTCCGCTGCCGATATCCCCAGCCATGCGGCCAGCTCGCGGCGAGCGGCGCATCGCAGGGACGCCTGCGCATCTCGTCCAGCCGTCAGCTTCAGTATCCCCCCGAGCGCATCCAATCCACTTGCCCAGGCCTGCAGCCCATCGGGAAGACGAATATCCGCCGGACGACCGCCCTCCAGCAAGGCTACCAGCGCGCCAGGCAGCCGTTCCTCCTCAAAAGGACGCAGACAACGCACGTCAAACTGACAGGGAGCGGATTCCAGACAGGGCACGCAGGGGATGTCCGCCTGAACGACGGTATGCCCGATCCCGTACGGACCTGTCTCGTGCGCATAGGCCGAGGACAAGAAAAAGGCCAGCACCGGCACACCCAGCGCGGCGGCAAGATGCATGATGCCGGTATCAGGCGTTACCAGCCTGTCCAGTCCGCGCACCGCTTCCACAAGGGCGGGCAGATCGGTCTTGCCGCTCAGATCCTCCACATTGCCGAGCATTCGCGCGGGCAGTTCCCGCAGCAAACGCCGGGCAACCGGCCGTTCCTGTGCGGAGCCCAGCAGGCACACACGCGGTCCGCCCATGAAATCATGCAGGGTCCGCACGATGCGTGCCAGCAGCGGTACCGGCAGCGACCGACGGGATTCGCGGCCGGCCAGGACCACGCCCAACCCGGCCCCTCCGCCTGACGCCGGCGGATTGACCCGCTCCGGCGCTATGGGATCCGACGCGAAATGGCCCCAGTAATCCACCAGATTGAGACTGCCGCAGGCCCGATGCTCCGTCAGACGGAAGGCTCGTCGCGCCCAAGGCGATCGCTCGAGGCCACCGCTACCCGGCCGGTAACCATGCACCCGCTCCGGGACAAAAAGACGGCAGAGACTTGTGCCGGCTGAAGAAAAATTGCAGTTATAGACCGCCGCAAAATCCAGATTGCGCCAGATACGCAAGACATCGTCTATCTGCCGGGCAGCGGTGGCGGCATCTCTGGTATAGAGCGGCAAGGCATGTAGTCGGGCAAACGGATAGAGTACGCGGGCCAGCGGAACAAGTCCCGTATCCACGGCCAGGTGCGTTTCCCCGCGCTCCGCCAGCGTCAGCAGGAGACGGCGCGTCTGCACAAGGTCTCCCAGACGGGCAGACTGAATGACAAGAAATCGGGGCATGGACAATCCTTTGCCGTCTCCAGCCGGGCGGACGGCTTCCTCAACCTAGCCCAAGCCGTAGGGAGAGGCAAGAAAAGCCTCTTCTCCCCCCCTTGCGCATGGCGACGGCTTGCGTATACTGCGGCAGGGTGACGTATGAAATCCGACCTTTATCCTCTGTTTCTCGATCTGCGTGACGCCCGCTGTCTCGTGGCCGGTCTTGGCGATGTGGGCTGCCGTAAGCTGCGGAGCCTGCTGGAGGCAGGCGCCGGCACGGTGCTGACGCGCGATATCGCGGAGCCGTCTGCGGAAGCCGCCGCCCTGCTGTCGTCTCCTCAGGTGCGACATGCCTGCCGTGCCTGTTCGGAGGAGGATCTGCTCGGCTGCCGTCTGGTGTTTGCCGCCACAGGAGATCGTGCGGAAAACGCCCGCATCGCTGCCCTGTGCAGGACGCACGGCATCCTTTGTAATTGTGTGGACGCTCCCGAAGCGGGAAACTTTCTGGTTCCAGCCCTTGCCCGGCAGGGAGAACTCATGCTGGCCCTTTCCACGGGAGGAGCCAGCCCGGCCCTGGCGCGCCGCTGGCGGCAGGAGCTGGAAGACTGGCTCGCGCCGCGTGTGCGCATGGCCCGGCTCATGGGCCGCATACGGCCCTGTGTGCTTGCCTTGTCCACGGACTCGCGGCAAAATGGAAACCTCTTCCGCAGTCTGGCGGAATCCCCCTTGCAACACTGGTTGCAGAACGGCGACATGCAGGCCTGCCGCGACTTTCTCGCACAGACACTGCCGCCGGAGCTGCATACCCGTATACCGGAGTTTTTGCATGATCTCGCCTGAGCTCTCCACCCTGCTGACCCTGTGCCTTTACGGGGCAGCCAGCCTTGCCGGCATCAGCGGCATGATGCTGCGCAGTGTCGTATTGCGCAAGACCGGCTGCTGGCTGGCCGGTTTCGGCTTCCTTGTCCAGACGCTCATGCTGGCACTGGGCTTCCACTCTACCCTACCGGAGGGGCTCAGCCTGGGGGCCTATCTTCAGATGCTGGCCTGGTTCGTCCTGCTGTGCGGGCTCATTTCCCGCCTGCGCTATCGGCAGGAGGCCACCCTCATCCTGTCCGCGCCGCTGGCGCTCATCCTTTTCATCATGTCCGCCCCCTACCTCGCGGCGGTGGTGAAGATCCCCCCGCAGCTGAGCGCCCCCTTCTACACCCTGCACATCGGCGCGCTCTTCCTCAGTCTGGGGCTGCTCACGCTGGCATTTGCCGCGGGCTGCATCTTCCTTTTCCTTGAAGGGCGCATCAAGAACAAGCAGGCCATGAAGGGTTTCTGGCAGGACATGCCCGCCCTTTCCCTGCTGGACAGGATCAACGCCTTTGCGGTGATGACGACCTTTCCACTCTACACTCTGGGCATCGTCGCGGGACTCGTCTGGGCCAAGCCCGTTTTTGGAGCCACCTTCAACGGCGATCCCAAGGAAGTCATCAGCCTTGTCGTCTGGCTGCTGCTGGCCGCCCTCTTCCATAACCGGTTGACGCGGGGCTGGCGGGGCCGCAAGCCCGCCCGTCTTGCGGTCATCATCTTTGGTCTGTGTCTTTTTTCCATCATCGTGGTGAATACCTTCATGGAAACGCACCACGCCTTCATCAGGGGCTGATCTATCACCATGAACTGCGATCTTGTACTTGTGGGACTCAATCACCGCACAGCGGGCGTGGATGTACGCGAACGCTTTGCGCTGGTCAATCACTGCTCGGCGGACAGCTGGGCCGTCCCCTGTGAAGGAGCCATCAGCGAAGCCATGATCCTCTCCACCTGCAACCGGGTGGAGCTGCTGGCCGCCGGACACGGCGACATGGCGGAACAAATGTTGACCGACTGGGCACATACCTGCAAGGCCCCTGTGGAAGACCTGCGCCCCTATGTCTATATTTATAAGGGGGCAGAGGCCGTACGCCATCTCTTTACCGTCGCCTCCAGTCTGGACTCCATGGTACTGGGCGAACCGCAGATCCTGGGACAGCTCAAGACAGCCTACCGCAAGGCAGCGGCCTGCCATACCACGGGTCTCATCCTCAATCGACTGCTGCACAAGGCTTTTTCCGTGGCCAAGCGCGTACGGACGGAGACCGCCGTGGCTTCCAGCGCCGTTTCCATCAGTTACGCCGCCGTGGAACTGGCCAAACGTATCTTCGGGGACATGCCCTCCCACCGGGCCATGCTGCTGGGAGCCGGGGAAATGGCCGAGCTTGCCGCCACCCACCTGCTGCAGGCCGGCATTGCGGAGATCCTCGTCGCCAACCGTACCCTTGCGCGCGGGCAGGAACTCGCACGACAGTTCAACGGCCGTGCCATCGCCTTTGAATCCATTGCCGCGCATCTCGTGGATGTGGACATCATCATCGCCTCCACGGGATCACCGGAACCGGTCATCCGCGCTCGTGACATCCGCAGCGTGCTCAAGGCCCGCAAAAACCGGCCCATGTTTTTCATCGACATTGCCGTGCCCCGTGATATCGACCCCGACGTCAACGGGCTGGACAACGTCTATCTGTATGACATCGACGACCTTAAAGAAGTAGTTGAAGAAAATCTTGCCTCCCGACGGGACGAAGCGCAAAAAGCCGCGGAGATCGTCAATGAGGAGGTGGGGCATTTCGAGCAGTGGGTACAGGGGCTGGATATGCAACCCACCATCGTGGACATCATCCAGCGCGGCGAGCACATGGCCGAGGAGGAGCTTGCCCGCACGCTCAAACGGCTGGGGCCGGTCTCCGACGAGGTGCGCGAGGCGCTTGACGTCATGGCCAAGGCGCTGGTCCGCAAGATGAATCACGATCCCATCATCTTCCTCAAAGAAGGCACCGGTTCGCATGAAGGCAGTGCTTCGCGCATCAGTCTGATGCGCCGTATCTTCAATCTGGACAGCGGCACCTGTAGCCGCGCCACACCACGGGAGAAAGGCTGATGCGCGCCTATCTTGTGGAAGATCTGCCGCCGGAGCTTTGCCGTCGCCTGGCGGACTTTGCGCAGGAGCGGGGCTACGCCTCCTCTCTGGATGGTCTTTTCTGGCTGCCTGTGCCGGAAAGCCTGTGGTCTCCTCTCCAGCAAGACCATGCCGCCCGCTGCGGGCCGTATGCCGTCTCTCTGGAGATCGGTGAGGATTTTCTGCGTCTGGAACTTCTGGTACGCGCCCGCAACCGTCTGCACTGCGAGTGCATTGCCCCGGCCGACAGCGCCACACGTCAGGCGCTTATTGACCGGCTGGAAGACCTCATTGCCGAATGCGACCTGCCGCACTGATCCTCTCTGTGACAGCTGGTATTTGCCGCCGGTCCGAGGGTTGCCCCCTCCGCCCTGCGGCTGGGTCATACTTGCCGTGACGCCTCCAGCGCTCCTCTCACCTCCGGCGTCGCTCCGGGAATTGCGGCCTGTCGTGGCCCGAGAGTGCCTGCGTCTGGAAAGGACTCTTCTCCATTACGGAGCTTCACGCGGGCAGTCGTTGCTGCTGGCGGTCTCCGGAGGGGCGGACTCCACCGCCCTGACCATCATCCTTGCCCTGCTCGCTCCCCGTCAGGACTGGCGCCCGCATGTCTGCACCGTCCATCACGGCCTGCGGCCGGAGGCCGACGCCGAATGCGCGCAGGTGCGGCATCTGTGCGCGGCGCTGCGCCTTCCTCATCACGTCCGCCATGCCCCCGTGCGGGACATGGCACGCGAAGCCGGAACAGGTCTGGAAGAAACGGCCCGCAAGGCCCGCTATGTCCTGCTGGAGGAGGTGCGACAGCAAACAGGCTGCCACTGGCTGCTTACCGGCCATCAACGCGAAGATCTCTGCGAGGATCAACTCATGCGCCTTTTGCGTGGTACGGGCTGGCCCGCGCTGGGCGGCATGTCCGCCTGCGACCCGGAACGCCGCCTTCTGAGGCCGTTCCTGCACCTGTCCGGCAAAACGCTCCGGCAATGGCTAACCGACTGGGGAATCCCGTGGAGTGAGGACAGCTCCAACAACGATCCCGCCTTTCTGCGCAACCGCCTGCGCCACTCGGTCCTGCCCCTGCTGGAAGCGGAAAATCCCGCTTACGGCGAATCGGTTTCCCGTCTCTGGCAACTGGCGCAGCTGGACGCCGGCTATTGGGAAAGCACGCTGGACTCGGCCCTTGCCCTGACTCCCTGGCAGCAGACGGAAAACGGCATCACCCTCCCCCGCGCCCTGCTCCGCGCCCATCCACCGGCCGTACGTCTGCGCCTCTATCTGCGGGCCCTGCGCCGCCTGAACCGCCGCTACGGCGGACAGGCCCGCGCCGAGCGCCTGCTGGCTCTGGACGACGCCTGGCAAAACGGCCGGGGCAATACCCGCTTCCAATTTCCGGGAGGACTTGTGGCCGTCCTGCGGAGCGGAGCCGTCACTTTCGGCATAGAGAGTTTTGCCTTTGAAAAAGGTAAAACGCGAGGCGGCAGCACAATACCGCCTGGCCGAAAGTGAGCGGAAAAACCGCGTTTTTTCCGCGAAATGACAGGCCGTATGGTTTGGAACGCGAAGCATTTCAAACTGAAAATGCTCTAGACAGTGTCGTCAAATTATATTTGCCCACAAAGATATGCATCTAATTTGAACGGCGGCAAGAAAAGAGGC
>NZ_CALVHE010000107.1 GCF_944327235.1 uncultured Desulfovibrio sp. | reverse complement strand
CTGGCGCTGCCGCCTCCCGCCGTCTGACCGCCGTGGATATCGCCGCCCACGCTGCCGTCGCTGATCAAGATGGTATTGCTCGAGGCGTCTCCCGTGCCTTGCAGGCTGCCGCCCGTCAGGCTTCCGCTCACCTGACCGCCCTGGAGCACGGAAATGGCATTGTTGCTGGCGCTGCCGTCCCCTGCCGTCTGACCGCCGTGGATATCACCGCCCACGCTGCCGTCGCTGACCAGGATGGTATTGTGCGAAGCGTCCCCCGCGCTTTTTTCCAGATTGCCGCCTACCAGCTCGCCGTCTACCTTACCGCCCAGCACCACGGCAATGGTGTTGTAACTGGCGCTGTTGCCATCCGCCGTACCGGCGGCATCACCACCATGAACAGCGCCGTGGACAGTGGCTCCTGCGCCTACGACGATGCTGTTGTTGTTCAGGCTGGTCGGGATGGCTGTATCAGGGGAAAACCCCCCGGTAACACTTTGCTCTACCACGGCATTGTTCAGATAGACAGCGTTGTTGCTGGCGGAAGCGTTTGTCGCATCGCTTTGCACGGATGCGGCAATGAGGTTTTCTGTAATCCGGCCACCGGTCACGGAGATGACATTGTCGTTGGCCGTGGCATCCCGGCCGCTACTGAAGGCCTGCCCACCGACGACATGTCCGTGTGTGCCGCCGGAGATGCTCACGGTATTGCCGGAAGCGTCGGCAGTGCCCTTACCGGTCGCTGATCCTCCATACAGCTCGTCCACGCTCCCCCCGGAGACGTTGACCATGTTGCCATAGGCTGCGGCGTTGGTGTCGCTCCCGCCGTTGATGGCGCTGATCCTTCCGCCGAACGCTTGCATCAGATGGGCCGTGCCGTCGATATTCACCCGGTTGTTCGAGGCCATGAACAGGCCGCCGTTGCCGCCGTCGGCACGGGCATAGCCGCCGTAGGCGGAGGCCATCATCCCTAGCGCTAGCGAACCGCTGATGTTCAGACTGTTGGCTGCGGCAGTGGCGCTTACCGAGCTGCGGGCGTACCCGCCGTAGATGCCGGGACTGTTGCCCGTCAGGCCGCCGCTGATGATGACGCTGTTGCTGCCGGCGCGTGCCGCGGCATTGTCGCTTCTGGCATAGCCGCCGTAGATGCTGCTGCTGACGGAACCGCCGTTGATGACAAGGCGGGCGCTTTCGGCCAGCGCGTTGCCGTTTTTGGGCCGGAGCTGCAGCGCGTAAACGCTGCCCCAGCTGCCGTCGGAGATGGTCAGGCTGCCGTTGCCTACCTTATCCTGCGCTTCGGGGGCGGAGGGATTGCCCAGCAGAAGCAACGCTGACACCAACAGGCCGAAACCACGTCCCTGGAAAAGATGCCTACACGTCATATCTATTCCTCACAGAGGAAGTGCGGATCCGAAAAGATAGCATTACCGTGATGACTGTTGCCCACGGCCTGAAGATGGAGACGCGGCACGACCCGACGTAGTTTTGCGGTCAGGGAGAGGATACGCACGTCTCTTCAGGCCCTCTCTGAAAAAAAGGATAGGATTCCTTTTGGGCAAAAGCAATACTTGTAGAAGATAATATATTGATGTTCTTCCATTTGCCGTCGGCAGAAAAAACGGCACCGTGACCGGTGTGTATGGAGGAAGCAGATTGGTGCGCCTGTCTGATGGAATGGAACGCCTGGACACGCCACTGTTTTCGCTGTTCGGGACATCGTGATGTCCCTGTTGGGCATCTGTTGTGGTGGAGAATCTATCCATAGCTGCACGCGCCTGTCAGCGCGCAACGCTCGGTCAGAAAAGAGGAAGTCTATGTGCCAGGCGGCTTGCGAGAAGGTGTCCTACGTCTGTTTTGAAAGGGGGGGCACATGGTGGGGCACGCCGATGGCAACGGTGCTGCTATCGATCACAAGGGCAGCATATCCCGCGAGAAGGACTCACGCAGCATGTTCGCAGTAGAGCGTTTTGTCTTTGAAAAAAGCAAAACGAGGTGGCGGCACAGCGCCACCCGGCCCAAACCAAGCGGAATGACCGTGTTTTTTCCGCGAAATGACAGGCCGTATGGTTTGGAGCGCGAAGCGGTTCAAACCGAAAATGCTCTAAGCTGGGGGGTGGCCCGGTGTCAGAGAGATACGATATGAAAAAGAGGTCACGGCATTACACCGTGACCCCTTGTCCTTTCTGGTGGAGAAGAGGAGACTTGAACTCCCGACCCCCGCCTTGCGAAGGCGATGCTCTCCCAGCTGAGCTACTTCCCCTTGCTTTGTGCGTTTGCACAAGAACGATATCTATCTGAACGGCTGAAGATTGTCAACTTTTTTTCCAGCACCTCATACGACTAGACATCCGCTTCGGGAACAAGCTGGATGTAGGGGCGTTTGAAGAGGCGCGTCTCGCCACTTTTGGGATCATGGACGGAGTTGACGAAACACTTCCAGGCGGCGTCATCCAGCGGCATGTGGTCGCTGCGATAGTAAAAACCGGGATAGCGCGTTTCCTCACGGAAGGCCATATGCTGCATGTGCAGGCGGACAGTCCAGAGGCGATGGTAGTTTTCCCAGCAGCGCAGGAGCTCGTGCAGGTCGCGGGCCGCCAGACGCGCGGAATCTTCCTCCAGCATGTCCAGCAGCTCAAAACCGCGTTCCAACATGGCCTGCGAGGTGATGTAGAAGGTTGAGACGCCGCCGCCATATTCATCCGTGCACTTCATGAGGCGCAGCATGAAGTGGCGAGGTGTCAGCATATGCGGGTTCACTTCAACGTCGGTCGTGGCGTCCTTGTATGTCTGGAAGGTGTGCCACGGCGCATAGATCATATCGGCAAGCGCCTGCGGCGTCTGCGCCGGCATGGGCGCTTCGCCGGGATGATCCACACACCAGCGGACCATCTGTTTGCCGGCGATGCGGCCTTCAGCATGTGAACCGGAGGAAAACTTGTGGCCGGAAGCGCCAACGCCATCGCCGCAGGTGAACAAGCCCTCGATGGTGGTCATGCGGTTGTAGACCTTGCCGTTGGCGGCCCGGATCTTGTATTCCGCAGGCACCCAGTCCTCATCAGGGCCGGAGACCCAGATGCCGCAGCAGCCCGAATGCGAGCCCAGCAGGTAAGGCTCTGTGGGCATGATCTCCGAACCGCGCTCTTCCGGTGCGGTATTGGTGCTGGCCCAGAGATTGGCCTGCGCCACGCACATGTCCAGAAAATCTTCCCAGGCTTCGCTTTCCAGCGCCTTCTGCTGTTTTTCGTCCAGAGAGGCAAAGGTGCTCCGCAGCGCTGTGCGGGTATCCATGAGGATGGGGCCGCGGCCTTCACGCATCTCCCGCAGCATCATGTGATTGCGCAGACAGGTGGGCACCACACGGCCACGGGCATAGCCACGCTCCTCGTAGGGACGCAGCATGGCTTTGTTCGTCTCGCAATAGTCCTCGCCCAGCGCGTTGACGGCCTTGGCCCGGAACAGCAGGAACCATGCTCCCACCGGCCCGTAACCATCCTTGAAGCGCGCCGGGACGAAGCGGTTCTCCATCATGGTCATTTCCGCGCCGATCTGGGCGCTCATGGCGTAGGTGGAACCGGCGTTCCAGACAGGATACCAGGCCCGGCCGAGACCCTCGCCGCAGGAGCGGGGACGGTAGACGTTCACCGCGCCGCCGGCGGCCAGCAGGACGGCCTTGGCCCGGAAGATATGCACTTCGTTGCGGCGGACGCTGAAACCCACCGCACCGGCGATACGCCCGGGATCATTCTTGTCCGTCAGCAGCCGGACGATGAATACCCGCTCGAGGATACGCTCAGGTCCCAGCGCCTTGCGGGCGGCTTCCGCCACGATGCATTTGTAGGACTCGCCGTTGATCATGATCTGCCAACGGCCGGAGCGTACGGGCTTGTCACCCTTGCGCAGGGATTTTCCGGCGGCACGCGCCTCCGCTCCGTCCAGATTGTGCCCGTCCTTGCCCTTGATCCAGCAGGGCAGGCCCCAGTCCTCAAAAAGATGGACGGAGTCGTCCACATGGCGGCCCACGTCGTAAATGAGATCTTCCCGCACAAGGCCCATAAGGTCAGTGCGGACCATGCGCACGTAGTCTTCCGGACTGTTGTCGCCAAGGTAGGTATTGATGGCGGACAGCCCCTGAGCCACAGCGCCGCTGCGCTCCAGAGCCGCCTTGTCCACCATGAGCATCTTCAGGCCGTGGCGATCTCCCCAACGGACGGCTTCGTATGCGGCGCCGCAGGCACCCATGCCGCCGCCGATGATGAGGATATCCAGATCGTGTTCAACGATATCAGGGGTGGCCAGCGGCAGGCCGGCCTGTTGCTGGGTAGGGGTGTGGCTCATGCGTCCTCCAGGCGAGGGCTGTGCGTCCGAAAAATGCGCTGCCTGTCCGGCTCGCTGACCGTGGCGCGGACGGGTGCGGCTTGGGTGGGAACGGCGGCCGGCGTTCCTTCCGTGCTCAGGCGGTTATCTTCCAATGAGGCATCCGGCGCAAGGGGGGCCGGCGGCTCGATGGAATCCTCGGCCGTGGTGCGGATAGGGAAGCTGAAACGTTTTTGCAGGCCGTTGCGGAAGCGTACGGTCCAGGAGATCTGCTGCGAACCGCGCAGAGGCAGGCAGACGCCTCCCAGCGGCGCGAAGTCCGCATAGGGACGCACGGAAATGGCCCCCTGCGGACAGATCTTGACGCAGGAATAACACTCCCAGCAGGCGTCCGGTTCCTGATTGAAGGCTTTCATGCTCGTGCTGTCCAGCAGCATGAGATCATTGGGGCAAACGTACATGCAGGCGGTACGCTGACCACCCTTGCAGCCGTCGCATTTGGCGGGATCGACATAGGTCGGCATGGCGGCTCCTGTAAAAAAAGCCCCTCTTCGGCCGAGCGTAGACGCATCCAAAGAGGGGCGAATCGTTCTCGGCGTCTATTCTCCGGTGGCTGCGGCCTCGTCCACGACCCAGATGAGATCCCCGACGCTCGGCCGCACGAACTGGGCGGGCAGGGTCGGCTCATCCAGCAAGTTGAGCGTCTTGGACAGGACGGCATGTTTTTCCTTGCCGGTGACGAGGAACATGCAGCAGCGGGAGTTGTTGATGACCGGCAGGGTCAGGGTCAGGCGGTCGGCCTTGCGTTCCGGCACATACTGGTCGATGACCAGACGTCTGCGTTCCAGCAGGGCCGGGGAATTGGGGAAGATGGAGCCCGTATGGCCGTCATCACCGACGCCAAGCAGCATGAAGTCGAAGCGGGGGAGCTCGGTGGGGCCGATATTGAAATCGGCACGGATCTGCTCCTCGTACATGGTGGCGGCCTTTACCGGATCGAGCTCGCCACGCATACGGAAAAAGTGGGTCACCGGCAGATGCGAGAGCATCTCGCGCCGGGCGAGTCCGTAATTGCTGTCAGGATGATCCGGCCCGACACAGCGTTCATCCACCCAGAAAAAGGTGATCTTGTCCCACGGCAGACGATCCGCCCAGTCATGGGCGGTCAGCAGGCGGAAGAGCGGGATGGGGGTCTGTCCTCCGGAAAGGGCGATCTTGAACACGCCGCGTTCACTGACCGCCTCTTCACAGGCGGCGGCAAGGATGTGTGCGGCGCGTTCGGCCATGGCCGCCGGATTTTTGTGGATATGCACGGAAAGATGTATGGAACGGCTGCGAGCTTGCATAAAGGGGACTCCTTCTTTTACAAACGGCAGTATGCCATAGGCCGGATGCGGAGAAAAGGCTTTTTTGTGACGTTTCCCCGGCGTATCGGCCGGTACGGATTTTTTTCGCGGCTCGTGACGCTGTATTTTCTGTTGAAGCCATGTTCCTGATAACGTAAAAGGGCGGGGAAGGCCGCGTCGTCGAAATGACCATGCCGGTCCCGTGGGGGAGTGAGCGCCCCGAATTTTTTTGCAGTACACATTCCAGGAGATTCCCATGTTGCCCGCCATCCATATCGATCCCGCCCTGCTGGAACGCTGTCCGCATACGCGTTTGGGTTGTCTTGCCCATATGGTGACGGTGGAAGCGTCCCGCGAGGATCTGCAAACCTATCTGGGCGAGGTGACGGCCCCTTTCCTGCGGCACATGCTTGAAACGACGCCGCTGGCGGAGATCCCCAATCTGAGCGAATCCCGCGCCGCCTACAAGGCATTCGGCAAGGATCCCGGCCGATATCGCATCTCTTCGGAATCCCTGTACCGTCGTATCCGGCAGGGCAAGGAGCTCTACCGTATCAACAGCGTCGTGGACGCCAACAATCTGGCCTCGCTGGAAACGGGTTTTTCCATCGGCTCCTATGATCTCAATGCCATCAGCGGTGATATCGTGCTGCGGCTGGGGCGTGAGGGCGAAGTGTACACCGGCATCGGCAAGGACAGCATAGACCTTTGCCATCTGCCGCTGCTCGTGGACGAGCAGGGGCCGTTCGGCGGCGCGACCAGCGACTCCACGCGCGCCATGATCACCGGGACGACGGCCGCCTGTCTGACCGTCATTTACGGTTTTTCCACACCGGAACGGCTGGAAGAGGCTTTGGCCCTGACGGCTCGCCATTTTGCCGTCTATACGGAAAGTCGTCCCTTGGTCGAGCCGTTCATCGTGCGGGGGGACGCTCTCCAAAACTGAATGGCTGACGCCGAGATCTTTCCGAAGTCTGGCGGACTTGTCCGTATGGGGAGGACACCATGCAGCAGTTTTCCTTTCAGGCCATCGGCGTGATCCACAGCAGGCATCATGTGGCGGCACAGACGCCCATCCAGCCCGTCTATGCTGCCGATTTCCCCGGCACCGTGGAAGTTTTTCCCGCCTTTGCCGCTGGTCTGCGGGATCTGGACGGCTATTCGCATATCTATCTGCTTTATGTCCTTGACCGGGCGGGGGAGCCGCGCCTGTCGGTAAAGCCCTTTCTGCAGGATGTGGAGCGCGGCGTCTTTGCCACGCGCGCGCCATGCCGTCCCAACCCCATCGGCATGAGCATCGTGCCCCTGCTGCGGGTGGAGGAGAACCTCCTGCATGTAGGCGCTCTGGATATCCTGGACGGTACTCCTTTGCTGGACATCAAGCCCTACTCGCGGCGCTTTGATTGTCTGACGACAACGCGCAACGGCTGGCAGGACGAGGTGGACGAGGCGGAAGCTCGCATCCGGGGACGCCGTCATTGTCCTCACTCTGCGAATGATCAGGGGTGACGGAGGCATGAGCCTTCCGGCCGCCGCGGAGGTCCAGCCTTTCCTATGTCCGTTTCGGGAGATGCGTCTCTCTGTCCCATAAGCATTGAATCGAGCGCATACCGGCAGAGCAGCTAGCCTGCCTTGCTCACAGGCTGACATGCATTTGGTACATGCCGGACGCCGGAGAGTTTCCATGCTCCGCCGTAACAGGCTCACGGGATAGCCGCGAGGCATCCCGTGAGCCTGTTACGGGCATAGCGTGTTTCAACATGATGTATTTTCAGAAAAATTTTCCCTGACGATATGTTTTCTGTTTCCTGATATCGCTGAATCATCCATCAATAATAAGAAATGGGTCATGACTAGCAGAGAGGATTCTCTCTGAGCATCTTGAGGAGGAGTTTGTAGATATCCTCATGACGGTGATT
>NZ_CALVHE010000106.1 GCF_944327235.1 uncultured Desulfovibrio sp. | reverse complement strand
GTCAGGCATCTTGTCGAGAATGCTTTTCTCCATCTCAAGCGCTGGCGAGGAATTGCCACACGGTATGCCAAAAGATGTGCCTCTTTTCTTGCCGTCGTTCAAATTAGATGCATATCTTTGTGGGCAAACATGATTTGACGACACTATCTAGTGGAAGGTTTTCTCTCATATAAAAAAGCCCCCGTACCGTAAGGTAGCGGGGGCCCATTGCTTTCTGCTGTCAGGAGTCTTTATTCCGGGACTTCCAGGTTGCCGTCCATATCGATGAGCTGTCCAAAGGTCTGAGCGGCAAAGGCCGCCATGAGCGGTTTGGTGAAATCAGGCTCGTAGCGGTTGTCCTGCGCCAGTTCGCGCGCGGCCTCGGCCGGTTCATGTTTTTCGCCGTAAGGCTTGTCCATGATCATAGCCGAGAAGGAGTCCACCACGGCGGTCAGGCGACCGATCCGGCTGATGCGGCTGCCGGGTTCATGCTGGGGGTAGCCGCTGCTGTCGAGGCGTTCATGATGCTCGAAGCAGGCGCGGATCAGCTCTTCAAAGGAGATGTCCACTTTCTGCATGATCTTGACGCCAAGGATAGGGTGCTGGACGACCTTGTCCCGTTCTTCCTGCTTGAGGGGGCCTTTTTTGTTGACCACAAAGGCCGGCACCTTGCTCATGCCGATATCATGCAGCAGCAGGGCCAGCGCCACTTTATCCAGATCCTTGCGGCGCATCTCGCTGACGCTTTGCATCCAGAGCCAGAGGCCCACGTTCAGGCAGTTGAGGGCGTGCCGGGCAGGCTCATGCACGCGGAAGAGGCGGCGTACAAAGCCGGCGATGCGGTGCTTGTCCTCAAAGATGTATTCGGTGACGACCATGAGGTCACGGTACAGCGGATCAAAAAGCAATTTGACCGGCTGCGCGTAAAACTCCGAATAGCGCATGACCAGGGCGCGGATGCAGATGTCCACGATCTCCGCTTCCTTGAGGTTGCGGTCCTGCAGCACGAGGTCAAGCTGCTTGACGATATGGCGCGAGTAGATGGGGTGGTCCGAGCGGGACACGAACAGCGAGCCGTCGGCGCATAGCTGGGCCACCTCTTCCACCTGGGCGTTGCTCAGGCGGTCGCCCTTGCGGCAGTACGGCGCAAGCACGCAGATGTCTTCACGGAAGGAAAACAGATCGACCGGCGGGCGATACTTGGGAAAGCTGGACAGGATCTCGCTGCTGATCTGGTAGTATTCTTCATTGATATTCTGGGGAACGTCGCGTTTTTGGGCAGCCATAACTACTTCCAGTAAATTTTGACAAGGTTTGTTCCGCGCGGGGTTGATGCAGAGCCGGTACGCTGCCCCGCCGTAATGACGGCGCACTGTCCGGGGGTGATGGCCTCATTGTCGCAGATGAACTGCTGTGCACGCCGCAGATGACTTGTTTCCGCATCGGGCTGGCTGACGAGGACGGGGTGGACGCCCCAGGAAAAGTTGAGCGCCTTGAAGGTCACCGGGTCGGGCGTCAGCGCATAGACGGGCTGTGCGGGGCGGTGTGCGGCAATGAGGCGTGCCGAAGCGCCGCTGATGCTGTGGGCCACGATGGCCTGAGCCGAAGCTCTCTGGGCAAGCAGACAGGCCGAATAGGCCAGAAAGCTCGAGATGTCTGTTGCCGTATCCGGGGATTCGGCACGGCGGTCTTCGAGCAGGAGCTTTTCGGCCTCGTCGGTGATGCGGCGCATGTAGCGCACGGTTTCCACGGGAAAGTTGCCCATGGCCGTCTCTTCCGACAGCATGACGCAATCCGCCCCATCCAGGACGGCATTGGCCACGTCCGTGGTCTCGGCGCGGGTGGGCGCGGGGCTGTTGACCATGGAAAGCAGCATCTGCGTGGCCACGATGACGGGCTTGGAAAGGCGGTTGCAAGCAGCGATGATATGCTTTTGCAATGCGGGCAGCTGCGGCAGCGGACACTCCACGCCAAGGTCGCCGCGAGCCACCATGACGGCGTCTGTCGCGGCAAGGATGGCGTCCAGATTCTCCACAGCGCCCTGCCGTTCCAGCTTGACCACCACCGGGATGTTTCGCCCGGAAGCGGCGATGATCTCCTTGGCCTCGAGCACGTCGTCCGCCGTCTGCACATACGAGATGGCGACGGCATCCACGCCCAGCTTCAGACCATCATTGAGGTCTCGCTTGTCCTTGTCGGTCAGGGCACGGACCCGTGTTGCCTTGCCGGGCAGGGCAAGCCCCTTGCGGGAGGTGACGATGCCGCTGTTTTCCGCCGCCAGCAGCACCAGACCGTCCGCACGGCGTTCCTCCACCACGAATTGCAGGCCGCCGTCGGCCAGCACCAGCCGATCCCCCTTGTCGAGACTTTGCAGGATGATCTCGTGGTCAAAGGGGAGATAGGGCAACTCGCTGGTGTACCGTTCCGTCGGCCCGAGCAGCAGGCACATGCCCTTGCTGACCTGTATGGTCTTTTCCCTGATGACGCCCAGCCGGATCTTGGGGCCGGAAAGATCCTGCATGATGGTGAGGGGGAGGTTCAGTTCCGCCTCGATGGCCCGGATATGACCGATGATGTCCACAAAGTCGGCAGCACCGCCGTGGGAAAAATTGAGGCGAAAGATGCTTACTCCGGCTTGCGCCAGTTCTCGCAGCCGCTCCCGTGTGTTGGATGCCGGACCGATGGTCGCTACGATTTTTGTCCTCACTCTGCCTCCCCGGCCCTCTCGGGCCCACAAAAATGTTGACAGAACTATCTTGGCTTTTGCTCATGATGTCAAGGCGGCCGACGGTAAGCGCCCTTCCCTTTCGACCCGGAGCGGAGGCCGACGGAACGGATGGGCCGCCGCTTGACGAAATTCCGGGAAGTGGATAGAAAAAATCGTTTTGACCGGATGAAACTTGCCTGCCGGAGCGGTTGACGGCGCAAGCTGTTCGGTGAAGGCCGGGGGATCCCCCCTGCCGGACGTCCAACCCATAGGAAAATCCAATGCCCAAACGCACGGATCTACACAAGATCATGGTCATCGGGGCCGGGCCGATCATCATCGGTCAGGGCTGCGAGTTCGACTATTCGGGATCGCAGGCCGTCAAGGCTCTGAAAGAGGAAGGCTACCAGGTGGTGCTGGTCAATTCCAATCCGGCCACCATCATGACCGATCCGAACATGGCCGACGCCACCTATGTCGAACCTATCGAACAGCATACGCTGGCGGCCATCATCCGCAAGGAACGGCCGGATGCCCTTTTGCCCACGCTCGGCGGCCAGACGGCTCTCAACGCCGCTCTCGGGCTTGCCCGGAGCGGCGTTTTGGCGGAGTACGGCGTGGAGCTCATCGGCGCCAAGGCCGATGTCATCGAAAAGGCCGAAAGCCGCGAACTTTTCCGACAGGCCATGGAGAACATCGGCCTGACCGTGCCTGCCAGCGGCATCGCCCGCAACATGAACGACGTGCGGCGGCTGGGCGATGTGCTCCCCTTCCCGCTCATCGTGCGTCCGGCGTTCACCCTCGGCGGCACCGGCGGCGGCGTGGCCTATAACATGGCCGACCTCGAGGAAGTGGCCGGGCGCGGTCTGGCGGCCAGCCCCACGTCCGAGGTCATGATCGAGCAGAGCGTGCTCGGCTGGAAAGAGTACGAGATGGAAGTCATGCGGGACCGCAATGACAACTGCGTCATCGTCTGCTCCATCGAGAACCTCGATCCCATGGGCGTGCATACCGGCGACTCCATCACCGTGGCTCCCGCCCAGACCCTCACCGATGACGAATACCAGAAGATGCGCGACGCCTCCCTGGCCATCATGCGGGAGATCGGCGTGGAGACCGGCGGCAGCAACGTGCAGTTCGGCATCAATCCGCGCAACGGCGACATGGTGGTCATCGAGATGAACCCGCGCGTCTCGCGCTCCTCGGCGCTGGCCTCCAAGGCGACGGGCTTCCCCATCGCCAAGATCGCGGCCAAGCTGGCCGTGGGGTATACGCTGGACGAACTGCGCAACGACATCACCCGCGAGACGGCGGCCAGTTTTGAGCCGGCCATCGACTACTGCGTGGTGAAGATCCCCCGCTTCACCTTCGAGAAGTTCCCCGGCGCCAAGGACGAGCTGACCACTTCCATGAAGAGCGTGGGCGAGGCCATGAGCATCGGACGCACCTTCAAGGAGGCCCTCCAGAAGGGCCTGCGCTCCATGGAGATCGGTGCGCCCGGCCTGGGCTATAACTTCCGCGCCGATCTGCCGGACCGAGATGCCATCCTTGCCGGTCTGCGCAAGCCCCATTCCCGTCGTATCTTCGACCTGCGGCGGGCCCTGCTGGCCGGCATCAGCGAGGAAGACATCTACGAAGCCTCAGCCATCGATCCTTGGTTCATCCGGCAGGTGCGCGACATCGTGGATATGGAGAACCGCATCCGCGATTTCGGTCTGGCCAACGACATGACCCCGGCCAATCCCGATCTGGCTCCCCTGCTGCGCGAGGCCAAGGAATACGGCTTCTCCGACCGGCAGCTTGCCGAGATGTGGAAACGTCCGGAATCGGATATCCGCCGCCTGCGCAAGGAAATGGACATCGTGCCCACCTTCTATCTGGTGGATACCTGCGCCGCGGAATTCGAGGCCTATACGCCCTACTACTACTCCACCTATGAGCGCGGCGAAGAGGTGGACGCCCGCGACTGCCGCAAGGTCATCATCCTTGGGGGCGGTCCCAACCGCATCGGACAGGGCATCGAATTCGACTATTGCTGCTGCCATGCCTCCTATGCCTTGCGGGACGCGGGCGTCATGGCCATCATGGTCAACTCCAACCCCGAGACCGTCTCCACGGACTACGATACTTCCGACCGCCTCTATTTCGAGCCGCTGACCTTTGAAGATGTGATGAACATCATCGAAAAGGAAAAGCCCGAGGGCGTCATCGTCCAGTTCGGCGGGCAGACGCCGCTCAATCTGGCCGTGCCGCTCATGCGCGCCGGAGTGCCCATCCTCGGCACGTCGCCCGACGCCATCGACCGCGCCGAGGACCGGGAACGCTTCCAGGCCCTCATCGAGAAGCTGGGCCTGCTCCAGCCCCCGAACGGTACGGCCATGAGCCTTGATGAAGCGCTGGAAGTGGCCGAACGCATCACCTATCCCGTGGTGGTGCGGCCCAGCTATGTGCTGGGCGGCCGGGCCATGGCCGTGGTGTACGACAAGGAAGAACTGAGCGAATACTTTGCCGCCCAGGTCCCCGAAAAGCCGGAACACCCCATCCTCATCGACAAATTCCTTGAGCACGCCGTGGAAGTGGATGTGGACGCCCTTTCCGACGGCAGCGACGTGTACGTGGCGGGCATTATGGAACATATCGAGGAAGCGGGCATCCATTCCGGGGACTCGGCCTGCGTGCTGCCGCCCTTCTCGCTCTCCTATGATCATGTGGCCCTCATCGCGGCGCAGGCCGAAGCGCTGGCCCGCGAGCTCAAGGTCGTGGGCCTCATGAACATCCAGTTCGCCATCAAGGGCGACGATGTCTACATCCTGGAAGTGAACCCCCGCGCCTCGCGCACGGCTCCCTTCGTGTCCAAGGCCACCGGCGTGCCGCTGCCCTATCTGGCCACACAGGTCATGCTGGGCAAGACGCTGGAGGAGCTTGATCCGTGGAGTATGCGCCGCGGCGGCTTTACCTGCGTCAAGGAGGCCGTGCTGCCCTTCCAGCGTTTCCCCGGGGTGGACATCATCCTCGGGCCGGAGATGCACTCCACCGGTGAGGTCATGGGCATGGGCGACAACTTCCCCGATGCCTTCATGAAAAGCCAGCTCGGCGCGGGCCAGTCCCTGCCGCAGGGTGGCAATGTCTTCCTGTCGGTCAATGATCGTGACAAGCCCCTGCTGCCCGAAGTGGCGGCCATGTTCGCTGAACTGGGCTTCCATCTGCTGGCCACGCGCGGCACGGCCAAACTGCTGCGTGAACACGGGCTGGAAGTGGAGGAAGTCCGCAAGGTGTACGAAGGCCGTCCGCATATCGTCGACCGCATCGTCAACAATGAGATCGCCCTGGTGGTCAATACGGCTTCCGGCAAGAACACGGCGCGTGATTCCAAGTCCATCCGTCACGCGGCAGTCACCTACGGCGTGCCCTACTGCACCACGGTGGCCGGTGCCAAGGCCACTGCCACGGCCATCGGCAAGCGGAGCGACGGCATCCATGTGGCAAGCCTTCAGGAATATTACGCCCGCGACGCCCGGAGTTAGGAAATGAAAGCATTACTTGTGCTCGAAGACGGCTTTTGTCTGCAAGGCAGATCCTTCACCGGCGACTTTGAGACCGGCGGGGAAGTGATCTTCAACACCGGCATGACCGGTTATCAGGAAGTCCTTACCGATCCTTCCTATTACGGGCAGATGGTCTGCATGACCTATCCGCTCATCGGCAATTACGGCATCAATGCCCGGGATATGGAATCCCCGCGCATCCACATGCGGGCCCTGCTGGTCAAGGAGTGCTGCAAGCAGCCTTCCAACTGGCGCGCCACCAAGTCCCTGCCCGACTTCCTCAAGCAATGGGGCGTGCCGGGCATGGAAGGCATCGACACGCGCGCGCTGACCCGCCACCTGCGGCTCAACGGCGCCATGCGCGGCATCATCTCCACGCGCGATCTTGACGCGGCGTCCCTGCAGGCCAAGGCTGCGGCCCTGCCGCCCATGCAGGGGCAGAACCTCGTGCCCTATGTCTGCGCCAGAAAGCCTTATATCCTCGAAAATGACCGCATGGAGGAAGTGAGTTTCGACGTGCGCGGCGCCTATGCCTGGAAGGGAACGGGCCTGCCGCTGCTGGTCTATGACTTCGGCGTGAAGTGGAACATCCTCCGCCTGCTGGCCGAAGTGGGCTTCGAGGTGCTGGCGGTGCCGCCCTCCTTCACGGCGGAGCAGGCCAAAGCCAGCGGGGCCAAGGGCATCTTCCTGTCCAACGGGCCCGGCGACCCGGCGACCCTGACGGCGGAGATCGAGAATATCCGCGAGCTCATCAAGCACTTCCCGGTGACGGGCATCTGCCTCGGTCATCAGCTCATCGGCCATGCCCTGGGCGGCACCACGGGCAAGCTCAAGTTCGGCCATCATGGCTGCAATCATCCGGTGAAGGACCTGACCACCGGCCGCATCGAGATCTCTTCGCAGAACCACGGCTTCCATGTGGTGCTTGACGGTCTGGACGATGTGGAAGCCACGCACATCAACCTCAATGACCAGACGCTGGAAGGCTTGCGTCATAAGACCCTGCCGGTCATGAGCGTGCAGTATCATCCTGAAGCCGCCGCCGGGCCTCACGACGGGCGCTACCTCTTCACGCGCTTCTTCGAGATGACGCGCGATGCGGTGGCGTGAGCGCGGGTCAGCCCGTGCCCATGTCGTTGACGACCATACAGGGGGAAGCCGCCGGGCTTCCCCCTTTTCGTATCGTCGCCGGAAAGCATGTCCCCGGGTCACGGCGGTCGCGGCGAAAACGAGGAATAGCGCAGAAGGATAACGTACAGAAAGTTTCGCACACTTGAAAATGGAAGCAGCTCGTCAAACAGGTTAGAGCAATTCCACATTGAAAATGTGGATTGCTCTGGTAGTCGCGAGAGCGACTACCCGCAACCGAACACACGG
>NZ_CALVHE010000105.1 GCF_944327235.1 uncultured Desulfovibrio sp. | reverse complement strand
CAGGATGTGCGAACCGGCCACGCATTCCCACTGGGCCCGGAAGATCCTGGAGCGCAGGGACGTTTTTGGGGAGAGCGCACAGCAGGTTGAGCCGGGCAGCGGGAGCGCTGTGGGGCTTTCGTGAGAAGTCCTTTGCTCGCGGGCTGGGATGACGTGGATTTTACAGTAATGTTAGCAGAGTAAAAAAGTCATATTTTCTCTTGCATATTGGCAAAAGGGCGCTGGGGAAAGGTGGGGATCGCGGAGAAGACTGCCACGAACACCTTTTCCCGCTTTGCAGGAAAAGACTGGCCCTTCAGCGTTGGCGACGATCGAAAGGCGGCGTTGGGCCGTGCCCGCAAGGCGACGCAGGAGCCGTACGGGCGTCGATGGCGAACGAAGGGGCCCCATCCACAAGCAGCGCATAGTGTTTACAGCTCCCGGATGAGACGTCATGCACGCGGGAAGTGGCGCGGGCGGGGAGCTTGCCCGGCCTTTTCCCCGGCGACGATGTGCCGAGGGCTCTGCCCGGCCGCGAGATGGCGCTGCAACATGAGTAAAGAAGGAGCATCCTATGGGTTTTCTGGACAATCTGAAGCAGAAGATTTCGGAAGGGCGCGGCAAGCTGGCAACGGAGGTGAGCCGTTTTCGTAATGCCGCCTTCCTTGAAGGGGTCGTGGCGGGGGCCGTGCTCATTTCCTTCGCTGACGGCGCAGCGACATCGGAAGAGAAAAAGAAACTCTGCGATTACATCAAGGTTTCCGAAGACTTGAAGTGCTTTGACACGGATGAGGTAGTAGCCGCTTTCAAGAAGATCGCGGACGCCTTCGACTTTGACATGGGCATCGGCAAGGCGGAAGCCCTGAAAAAGATCGGCAGGCTGCGCGGCAAGGACGATCAGGCTCGCCTGCTTGTCCGCGTGGCCATCGTCATCGCCAAAAGCGACGGCAACTTTGATGATAGTGAGAAACGGGCCGTCCGTGAGATCTGCACGGAACTGGGTGTGCCCGTTGAAGACTTTGACTGTTGAAAGGATGATGACAAGTCCCGCGGCGCGGAACGGAGGGGCACGCCGCGGCAGGCAGCAGCGGTGCGGCCGGGGGATGCCGGCGGCCGTGCGGCAGAAACGACCTCCTCAAAGGAAAGAACCATGTCTGTATCTCTGGTGAAAGGCGGCAATGTTTCCCTGACCAAGGAGGCCCCCGGGCTGGAAAACGTGGTCGTGGGACTTGGCTGGGATGTGCGCGCGACCGATGGCGAAGCCTTCGACCTGGACGCAAGTTGCTTTCTGCTTAACGGCGACGGCAAAGTGCGTTCCGACGCCGACTTCATTTTCTACAACAACAAGACGTCGGCCTGCGGGTCAGTGCAGCATCTGGGTGATAATCTGACCGGCGAGGGCGACGGTGACGACGAGAAGGTCATGGTCAAGCTGGCCTCCATGCCCGCCGACGTGATGAAGCTGGCTTTTGCCGTCACCATCCATGAGGCGGAGCAGCGCCGTCAGAATTTCGGTATGGTGTCCAATGCCTTTATCCGCGTCGTCAACGAAAAGGACGGCAAGGAGATCGCCCGCTTCGATCTGAGCGAGGACGCCAGCACCAATACCAGCCTCATTTTCGGAGAACTCTACCGTCACAATGACGAATGGAAGTTCCGCGCTGTGGGGCAGGGCTTTGACGGCGGACTTGGAGCGCTCGCCCGTAACTACGGCGTGAACATCTAAACCAGTTTCGGTAGCGGACGGTCGCGCCACAGGTGGGCGACCGTCCGTGCAGGCAGGCGAAAAGCAGGCTTTTCGCCTTGCGTGGACAGCGTCTCTTGCAGGCGCTGTCCCTGTGTTGACAGGGCGTTGCTCCGGCAGCGGGCAGGCCTGCCGTTTCGAGACGCTGCGATTTTTCCGCCGTAAGGGTGGGGAAAGGGGCGTTTCCAGAAGAGCGGCAGAGCCTCTCTTGCGCCGGCGTGATGCTCTGCGCCCGGACATTTAGGCGCTCCCGGCCCTCATGCGGGGGAAGCACCCGCATGGGGCAGGAGGGCGGGAGGTGCGATTGCGCCATGACGGCCGCGTTCTGACGGCATGGCATGGGTGGGGCGCGTTATCCCGCGGCAAACCGGTAACAGCCACAAGGTACTCAATCATGGAACATCTGGGTTTTCCCACGGAAACGGTCGTTATTTTTGCCGTGACCGTCATCCTCTCTCTCTTTCTTGACCTTTTCGCGCACAAACGCGATGCCGACGTGACACTGAAAAGCGCCTGTCTCTGGACCATCTTCTGGATCGCCGTCTCCGTCGCCTTCGGCATCTATCTCTATATCCACCACGGCAGCGATATGGCGAGCCTGTTCTTCACCGGTTACGTGCTGGAAAAGGTACTGTCGGTGGACAATCTCTTCGTCATCATGGCCATTTTCTCCTGGTTCTCCATCCCCAACGAGTTCCGTCACCGCGTGCTCTACTGGGGGGTGCTGGGAGCCATCGTCTTTCGCGCCATCTTCGTGGCCATCGGCACGGGCCTGCTTTCGTTCGGTCCGTATGTGGAGCTGATCTTTGCCGCTATGGTGGCCTACACCGGTTTCGTCATGCTCAAGAAGGGCGACCAGGAAGAAGAGATCGAGGACTACTCCTCCCATATCGCCTACAAGGGCGTGAAGCGCATCTTCCCCATGTGGCCGCGCCTGCACGGGCATGACTTCTTCATCACCCGCCATCATGCGACGGAAGAAGCTTCCCGGCTGGGGATCACGGTGGAGGGCATGAGCCACAAGATCCCCTTCGTGGCGACCCCTCTCTTCCTCTGCCTCGCGGTCATCGAGGTCAGCGACGTCATGTTCGCTTTTGACTCTGTGCCGGCCGTCATTGCCGTCAGCCGTGAACCGCTGATCATCTACTCGGCAATGATCTTCGCCATCCTCGGTCTGCGAAGCCTCTATTTTGTGCTGGAAGCCATGAGCCGTTATCTGGTACACTTGGAAAAGGCCGTCATCGTGCTGCTCTTCTTCATCGCGGCAAAGCTGCTGCTCTCCGCGCTCAAGCATGGTTTCGGCATCGGCTTCGAGCTGTCGCCCCACTTCTCATTGGTCGTGGTGCTGGCGGTTCTGGCCGTCGGCATCATCGCTTCCATCATTAGTGCAACACAAAGGAAAGACCAGGAGTAGCACATGAGCGTCAGTCTTATCAAAGGGCAGAAGATCTCCCTTGACAAGGAGTCGGGGAAGACCCTGAACAAGGTTTTCATGGGACTTGGCTGGGATGCCGTCAAAAAAAGCGGCTTTCTGGGGCGTCTGATGGGCGGGGGCGATATCGACCTTGATGCCTCCTGCGTACTGTTCTCCGCGGACAAGCAGCCGCTGGACGTCGTCTACTTCGGGCAGCTCAAGAGCAAGGACGGCAGCATCATCCACTCCGGCGACAATCGGACCGGTGACGGAGAGGGCGACGACGAGGTCATCAACGTCACACTGGCCAATATCCCCGCCGAGGTGCACTACCTCGTCTTTACCGTCAGCAGCTACTGCGGACAGAACTTCAACGAGGTGGCCAACGCCTATTGCCGCCTGGTGGACGACAGCGGGAAGGAAGTCGCCCGTTACACCATCAGCGGCGGCGGCGATTATACGGCCATGATCATGGCCAAGCTCTACCGCCATAACGGCGAATGGAAAATGCAGGCCGTGGGCGAATCCATGCGCGGCAAGACCGTTGCCGACATGATCGGCCCCATCATCGCGATCCTCTAACGACAGGAGCTCTCTCATGTCCGTATCTCTCGTCAAAGGCGGCAACGTCTCGCTTTCCAAGGAAGAACCGGGTATCGAGTCCATCATGGTCGGCCTGGGCTGGGACGCCCGCAGCACCGACGGCAACGATTTCGACCTTGACGCCTCCTGCTTCCTCCTGAATGCCTCCGGCAAGGTCCGCAGCGACAGTGATTTCATCTTCTACAACAACCTCAAGTCCGCCTGCGGCGCCGTCGAACACACCGGCGACAATCGCACCGGCGCCGGCGACGGCGATGACGAAGTCATCAACGTCGAATTGTCGCGCGTCCCTGCCGACGTGACCAAGCTGGCCTTCACGGTGACCATCCATGAGGCCGACCAGCGCCGCCAGAACTTCGGCATGGTGTCCAATGCCTTCATCCGCATCGTCAACCGCAAGACCGGTCGTGAGGTGGCCCGCTTTGATCTGAGCGAGGATGCCAGCACCAATACGGCCATCATCTTTGGTGAAGTCTACCGGCACAACAACGAATGGAAGTTCCGGGCCGTGGGACAGGGATATAATGGCGGGCTTGGCCCCCTTGCCCGTAACTACGGCGTCAACGTCTAACTGTTTTGGCCGGGTCGGGAGCGGCGCGGACGGCCGCTCCCGGCAACACCGGCACAGGCCGCCGCATGGCGGGGCCTGCGGCCCTGCCCGGAGCAGAGTGCCCTGCGGCGGAAGAAGAGCGGGGCGGCAAGCGGCTGCCGGAAGGAGCAAGGGGATGGAGAAACTCGTGCAGACCTACGCCGCCGGGCAGCTTGAGCTGGAGATCGCCCGGGCCGACCTGCCGCCGGATGCGCTGTTCGACTTTGCCGAGCGGCAGAATCCTCGCCGGGTATTCCTTTTCGTCAGCAAGGTGCTGGGGCGACATATCCCCGTGGCGCCGTCCGTCATGCGGGACGTGCAGCGGCGCCTTGCCGACAGCATCACGCTGCCGCCGGATATGCAGACCCTCTTCGTCGGTATGGCGGAGACCGCTGTGGGGCTTGGCGCCGGGGTCTTTCGCCGCTGCCGGGAAACATGTCCCGACAGCTGTTATCTGGCCTCCACGCGCCATGTCTTTGCCGCGCCCCGTCTGGCGGAATTCGACGAAGCCCACAGCCATGCCATGCGGCATATCCTCTACCGGCCGCGCGGCTTCACTCTCGGGGAGAAGCCGCTCCATCTCGTAGCCGTCGACGACGAGATGACGACGGGAGACACCTTCCTGCATCTCTGCGAGGCCCTGCACGGCGCGGGCCTGCCGTTGCGGCGCGTGACCCGCGTGGTCATCGTGGACTGGAGCCCGGCTGCGGCCAAGGCGGCTCTGCCCTGGCCTGGAGAGGTGATCAGTCTGCTGCAGGGGACGTGGCACTGGACGCCGACGCCCGGTCATCCGCCGACGCCCTTCCCCGCGCGCGTGGAGCAGGGTACGGGCGGCGAGCCGGTGAGTCGGCGGCAGGACTGGGGCCGTTTCGGGATGTGCGATCCTGACCTGCGGCCGTGGCCGGAGGTGCGGGAGCAACCGGGAAGGCGCGTGCTCGTGCTGGGTACCGGCGAATTCGTCTGGCCGCCCTTCCTGCTGGCCGAGCGGCTGGAGCGGGAGGGGGCCGACGTGCGCTTCGGTGCGACGACGCGTTCGCCCATCAAGCCGGGACTGGCCATCCGTCACCGCCTGGAACATGGCGACAATTACGGCTTCGGTATCAGCAATTATCTGTACAACGTCGCTCCCGATGAGTACGACAGCATCTATCTCTGCTGCGAGACGGGAGCCGAGGCCCTCGATGGGGAGCTGCTGCGCCATCTGCGCAAGGCGGTCGTGCTGGAGTATGACCATGCCTGAGTTCGCGCCAGAGTCCGCGGGGAGGGGACCGCTCTTCTTTCTCGATCTGGACGACACCCTGTTCCAGACGGCACGCAAGATGAGCGAGGCCCAGCGGGAGCGGGCCGTCGTGGCGGCCGTGGACAGGCAGGGCAGGCCCAGCTCCTTCATGACCGAGACGCAACGGAATTTTCTGGACTGGCTCAATGAGAATGCCTGCCTCATCCCCGTGACTGGTCGCGGGACCGAGGAGCTGGGGCGGGTGCGCATCGCGTTCCGCTCCTGGAAGATCGCCACCCACGGGGCCGTCATCCTTACCCCGGACGGCAGCGAGGATGCCGTCTGGCGGGAGCGCATCCTCGGTATCGCGCGGCCGCTGCGGGACGAGCTGCGCCATATCGCCCAGTGCTGCACGGACTACTTCGCCCGGCGGGGCCATGATGCCTTTGCCCGCATCAATCAGGAGTACGGCACGGACATCTATCTCGTCATGAAGCATCGGGACAACAGCCGCCTGGCGGAACTGTACGCCGTGATGGATGACGTCCTTTCCGCGCTGGATCTCTCGCGTTTCGTCCTGTCCAGCAACGACAACAATATCAGTCTGCTGCCGCGCGGCATCGACAAGGCCGCCGCTCTCCGCCATCTGCTGGACACGCTGGATACGGAAGGCGGCGCGCGGCCTACCGTCGGTCTTGGCGACAGCCTGAGCGACATGCCCTTTCTTTCCCTGTGCGACTGGTGGGGTATGCCCCGTCGCAGTCAGCTGGCGGGCGTGGTGGGGCGTGCCGTAGGGGAGGGGGAACGGTGATGGAGACAGGGCAGTTTTTTTCCGGCTCCTACGCGCCGGAGGATATCACCTTTCTGCTGCGCAAGACGGTTATCGAACTGACGCCGGTGGCGGAAAAGGAAGTCTGGCTCCAGAGCGGGCAGCGCCACTACTCGGAGATGCTCAGCGAGGAGAGCGTCCCCACGCCGGAACATATGGCCATTTACGCGGAAGCCCTGCGGGACGGCAAGGCGCGGCTGGCTCGCGAGACGCTCGCCCTGGCTGCCGCCATCGCCGCTCAGCCGACCGCCGCCGGGCCCATCGGGCTGGTCAGCCTGGTACGTGCGGGCTGTCCTCTGGGCGTGTTGCTGCGTCGGGCTTTGGTGCTCATGGGGAGAGATGTCCGGCATTTCGGCGTCAGCATCATCCGGGACAGAGGGCTGGATCATGCCGCGCTCTCACTGGTGGAGCGGGAATGCCCCCCGGAAAACATCTATTTCGTGGACGGCTGGACCGGTAAGGGGGCCATCAGCGGCGAGCTGGCGCGGACGCTGGCCGGACGCCCCGGCTATGCACAGCGGCCGCCGCGCCTGACGGTGCTGGCCGACCTCTGCGGCACGAGCTGGTTGGCCGCTTCCTGTGAGGACTGGCTGATCCCCTTCGGCCTGCTGGGCGCGCCGGTGGCCGGCCTGATCTCCCGCTCCCTCTGGGCGGATGACGGCCTGCATAAATGTATGCTCTGGGAGTCCCTGCGCCATGTCGATCAGACGCGCGCATTCGTCGATACGGTCTCCACACTCTGGACAGATGACATGCTGGCCGAGGCGCAGCGCCACCCCGCCGTTGCCGATCCCTCGCAGTACGCCACCCTGCAGCGGCAGTCCGGGGAACTGGTGGCGCGTCTCATGCGGCGGTTCGCCATCGACGCCGCCAACCGGATCAAACCCGGCATAGCTGAGGCGACGCGGGCGCTCTTGCGCCGCGTGCCGGAGCATGTGCTCGTCAACCGGCGCGCGGATCCGGATGTGCGTCTGTTGCTGGGGTTGGCGGCACGGCACGACATCCCCGTAGAGGAAGCCGGCGACTCCATCCTGCCGTACAAGGCCGTGACCATCATCCGCAAGGTGCGGTAGATGAGGGCGAATCACGCTTTCGGGGGGAGCCTCCCCCGTTGATCCGCCGTCGATGTCCGTAAGGCTCCTGCATCGCTTGGGGCCTTCTAGATGTTGTGTTCCGATAGGTTGTTCACCCTTTCCTCATTCGATAAGTTGGAAGTTAGCAGACAAACCAACAAGCGAGCG
>NZ_CALVHE010000104.1 GCF_944327235.1 uncultured Desulfovibrio sp. | reverse complement strand
CACTCCACTCCGCACGCAGAGATCTCTACAGGAGCCGATCCGCAATCTACACTGACTCTTGCAGCCTCTCGCTCAAAAAAACAAAAAATCAGCGCTGGAACAGGGCCATGTATTCCTGATTGCCCTTGGGGCCGCGGATGGCGGCGGGGAGGACGCCGAGGCAGGCAAGGCCGAGGGTATCGCGGCAGAAGGTGAGGATCTTGTCCACGGCGCGCTGGCGGGCGGCCTCGTCGCGCACCACGCCTTTGACGGTCTCGCCGGGGCCGAGTTCGAACTGCGGCTTGATGAGCACGGCCATGCGTCCGCCGGGACGCAGCCACTGCATACAGGGGGGAAGCACGAGGGTCAGGGAGATGAAGGACACGTCCCCGACCACCAGATCGACGGGTTCGGGCAGGAGTTCCGGAGGAGCGGAGCGCAGGTTGACGCCTTCGAGGTTGACGACGCGAGGGTCAGCGCACAACTTTTCGTGCAGCTGGTTTTTCCCCACATCCACGGCATAGACGCGGGCAGCGCCGTGCTGCAGGAGGCAGTCGGTAAAGCCGCCGGTGCTGGCCCCGGCATCCAGACACACGAGGCCGGTCACGTCCAGTTGGAAATTTTCCAGGATGGTCAGCAGCTTGTAGGCCCCGCGGCTGACGTAGCACTCCTTTTCCAGCAGGACGAATACCGTATTTTCGGGATAGGGATGCCCCGGCTTGTCCACCTTGAGCGGCGGCGCGCCGGGCGGGAGCCCTTCCGGGGAGAGAGCGACCTTTCCGGCCATGATGAGACGGCGGGCCTGTTCGCGGCTTTCGGCAAGGCCCTGCTGATGCACGAGAGCATCCGCGCGTTGACGGGCGATTTTGGCACACATGGGCGGCAGTGTAGCCGCTTGCTCGGCGGGACGCAATGGCGGCTGCCGTCTTTTTTTCGGGGACCGGGCCGCAAGGCTTGCCAAAGCCGCAAAAGAAGGCTATAGATTTTGGCCCTGCCACGCACAGCCGTGACGCGGTACGAATTTTCAACGGCTCGCGCCGTTGCCATACACGAGGTTGATCATGAAGAAAGACATCCATCCCACGGTGTACAAGGCTACCATCACCTGCGCCTGCGGCAATACCGAAGAAGTGCTCTCCACCAAGGGCGAGCAGGTGCATGTGGAAGTCTGCTCCGCTTGCCATCCCTTCTTCACCGGCAAGCAGCGCTTCCTCGACACGGCTGGCCGCATCGACCGCTTCCGCAAGAAGTACGCCAAGTTCGAACAGAAGTAGACAGCGCCGCGGTTTGCGGCACGCCTGTCCCGCCGTTCCGGCGCGAAGATCTTCCTCTGGCAAGGCCGTTGACGGAAATTCTGTCATGGCCTTGCTGGAGCTGTATCTTTTTCCCTTCCGGCAAGATGGCTGCTTAGAGCGTTTTGGCATCAAAAGGCGAAAAGCGAGGCGGCGGCACAGCGCCGCCCAGCCCAACGCGAGCGGGAAAACTGCGTTTTTCCCGCGAAACGACAGGCCGCATGGTGCCGTATGGTTTGGAACGCGAAGCGTTTCGACCTGAAAATGCCCTAGCGGATAGATCCCGGGACAGAGAGGGAGACCGGGATGGCGGCGGCAGTCTCCTTGCCGTGTCCGCTGTCGCGGAAAGGCCGTATCATGCTCAAGGTAGCTTCTTTGATCTTGCGCTCCCTGCGTCATTTGCCCGGGCTGCTGTGGCAGTCCGCCTGTCCCATTGTCGGTGGTCAGGCCGTCATGGAAGGTATCATGATGCGTCACGGCGAGGGCTATGCGCTGGCGACCCGTCATCCGTCAGGGGATATCGTGGTGGAGCGTTTCCCCTGGTTTTCCCTGACGCGCCGTCCGCTGCTCAAAAAGCCGTTTTTGCGCGGCTTTCCCGTGCTGCTGGAAACGCTCGTCAACGGCATCAAGGCGCTCAACCGCTCCGCCGTCATGCAGGCTGACGAGGACGAGCCCCCGATCTCGGGTTCGCAGCTCGTGCTGACCATGCTGCTGGCGCTGCTCATGGCGGTGCTGCTCTTTGTGGTGGCTCCGCATGGCCTGTCCCTGCTCATGCAGGCGTTGGGCATGAGCGGCGGCGTGGAGGGGCTGACCTTCCACCTTTGGGACGGTTTCTACAAGTGCTGCATCTTCATGGGGTATATCTGGCTCATTTCTTTCGTGCCGGACATTCGCCGGGTGTTCCAGTATCATGGGGCCGAGCACAAGACCATCCACGCCTTTGAGAGCGGCGGCATCGTGGATGTCATGGCCGCCGCGGGCATGAGCCGTCTGCACCCGCGCTGCGGTACGACGTTCCTGCTTTTCGTCATCTGCATTTCCATCATCCTGCACGCTGTGCTCGTCCCCGCGCTGCTGCATGTGTACACGCCGCAGAACGTTGTGGCCAAACATGCGCTGACCCTGGCTTTCAAGCTGCTGCTGGTCATCCCCATCAGTGCGTTGGCGTACGAGCTCATCCGCTATGCGGCGCGCCTTTCCGAAGGCCCCTGGGCAAGCGTGCTGCGTACGCCGGGGCTTGTCCTGCAGCGTCTGACCACCGCCGAGCCGGACAAGGCGCAGATCGAAGTGGCGCTGTCCGCCCTGCGCGAGGCTCTTGGCGAGGAGACTGCCGGACGGGAGATCCGCACGGCGGACTATATTGTACGATCCGTTGAGCGCCCCTAGCGGCGTCTTGTCCCTATCGGAGGAAGCATGTTCGGCAAACTGGAAGCCCTGGAAAACAAATATGTCGAGCTGGAAAAGCAGCTCGCGGATCCTGCCGTCTACAACGATCAGGAGATGTACCGTAAAACCGCCAAGGCCCATGCCGACCTGCGCGATGTGGTGGAGCTTTTCCGGCGGCATCGTCGGCTCGTGCAGGAGATCGCTGACAACAAGGCGCTCCTCCACGACAGCGACCCGGACATCAAGGCTATGGCGCAGGAAGAGATAGCCGCGGCCGAGGAAGAATTGCCCAAGCTGGAGCAGCAGCTCAAGGTCCTGCTCTTGCCCAAGGACCCGCTGGATGAAAAGAATACCATCCTGGAGATCCGGGCCGGGACCGGCGGCGAGGAGGCCTCGCTCTTTGCGGCCGACCTTTTCCGCATGTACACGCGCTATGCGGAAGTCAAAGGCTGGAAAGTCGAGGTGATGAGCGAGTCCCCTTCCGATTCCGGCGGCTACAAGGAAATCATCTGCCTCATCTCCGGCGACCGCGTCTACAGCCATCTCAAGTTTGAAGCCGGTACGCACCGCGTGCAGCGTGTGCCCGCCACGGAGACACAGGGCCGCATCCACACCTCCGCCGCCACGGTGGCCGTCATGCCCGAAGCTGAGGAAGTGGACGTTGAGATCCGTCCCGAAGACCTGCGCATCGACATTTACCGGGCCTCCGGCGCGGGCGGGCAGCACGTCAACAAGACCGAATCCGCTGTGCGCATCACCCACATCCCCACGGGGACAGTGGTCACCTGCCAGGACGAACGCTCTCAGCACAAGAACAAGGCCCGCGCCATGAAGGTACTCGCCTCGCGCATCCTGGCCGCCGAGCGCGAACGGCAGTCCAACGAGCAGTCCGCCGACCGCAAGGCGCAGGTGGGATCGGGCGACCGTTCCGAGCGGATCCGCACCTACAACTTCCCGCAGGGCCGTTGCACGGACCACCGCATCAACCTGACGCTGTATTCTCTTGATCGCATCATGGAAGGCGAGCTGGATCCGCTTTTCGAGGCGCTCGCCACGGCCGCGCAGGCGGAAGCCCTCAAGGCCCATGCCGAAGCCTGATAGCGACTTGCTTCCCTAAAAGCAGAAAAGCCGTCCACACGTGGACGGCTTTTTTATGGCGGAACTCTCCGCAAGGCTGGCCACTACAGCGAAACCAGCGTCATGGCCAGCGGGATGCTAAGGATGGAGAGGACGGTCGTCATGGTCACCATCAGCGCCCCGTACTGCGGGTCCGTATCGTAATAGGCGCTCATTAGCGCGGTCTGCAGGATGCTGGGCAAACCGGCCTGGATGATGAACACCTTGCGCATGAGGTCCGGCACGTCAGGCAGGAACAACAGCATGACAGCCAGCAACAGCGGGGCCAGCACCAGCTTGCCCACGACGCCGAGGATCAGGTCCTTGTCGATATGCAAATGGCGCAGGTCCATCTGGTAGAGCGTCGTCCCGATGAAGATCAGGGCGAGCGGCGTAGTCATGTTGCCGAGATACTGGGCAAAGGACTCCACAAAGCTGGGCAGCCGGATGGAAAACACCACCAGTGCCGCCCCGCACAACATACCGATCATGGGCGGAGAGAAGATATGCCGCGCATTGGTCAGCAGGCTGGACTTGGCGCGCAGCTCTTCCTTGTCATGACTGATGGCGTAATTGCCCACGGTCCAGAAAAAAACCGTATTGGCGAAGAAATACAGCAGCACGAAGGGCAGCGCCTCGTCACCGAACAGGGCCAGATTCACCGGCAGACCGATGTACATGGTATTGGAAGCCGACATGCCGGTGCAGAACAATCCCCGCCGGGTCTCCTTCACACGCAACAGGTGCGCCAGCACATACGCCAGCGCAACGGTCAGCAACATGGACAGGAGCGGTATCAGAGAGCCATAGATCATATGCAGGAGCTGGTCCCGCTGGAATGAATGGCTGACCGTATAAAAGAGATAGGGAGGCAGAGCCACGCAGGTGATGAGGCGCGGCATGGTGATGATGGCATGTGCGTCAAACCAGCCCTTGGCCGCCAGCACATAGCCCACAAGGCTGATAAGCAGCAATCCCAAAACGCCTTGAAGCGCCAGCCAGAAAACCATACACCGCCCCCTCGTTTGCGCGCAGCGGAAAGCCCTGCCGAAATGCCGGAACAGTCAGGTAGCCGACAGGACCACGCTCAACGGACTCTATTCCCGTACTATGCGCGGAACAGCCGGACCTGTCAAAGAAGAAAGCGGTAATATCCTGCTTTTCCCGCAGGCCACATCACCGACCGGAGCGACCGTCCCAGCTCCGCCCCATCGGTTACATGCACACAAAAACGCTGAAAAAAGGACAAATTGCCGTATGATGCCTGACAGGAAAGGCCCTCCCCCGCCCCCCTTCCCCCAACGCACTTTTATTCGGGAGGATACTGGGGAGTGTGGCCCCACCTCGCGCATTGAGGGAGGATGCATCCTGTAGGCCCGTGTCCTCTGGCGCACGCGAAAAACGCCGGGCATCCAAAGAATGCCCGGCGGAAAACTGCGAAGCGGCCAGAAGCCGCCCCTTATCCCTGCAAGAGTTGCAAGAGCATGTGGGGGAAGGCATTGGCCTGCGCCAGCATGGAGGTGGCTGACTGGGTAAGGACCTGATTACGGACGAATGTCGTCATCTCCGTGGCCACGTCCACGTCCGAGATACGAGATTCCGCCGCCTGCAGACTCTCGGCCTGCACGTTGAGGTTTGTCACCGTATTTTCCAGCCGGTTCTGCGTTGCGCCAAGATGGGCGCGGATCTGATCCTTGCGGACGATGGCGTTGTCCAGCCGATTCAAGGCTCGCTGGGCAAGTTCCTGCGTACTGATGGAGATGATGTCGCCGTTGGGATCGCCAGGGGGCACGACACCACCACCGCCCGCCGTGGGCATGGCCGTCCAACTGGCCGAAAAATTAAAAACTCCTATTCCTGCAACAACAAGAACCAAATCCTCAGTGACATAATCTATGGTTAGTTTTTCGACAGGATCACGTGTGTTTGGGTTGAAATCCTTTGTGCTCCCCGTATAGCCAAAATTCATGCCATCGACTGTAAAATTATATAAATAATTTGAAGATACATAGTTAAGGAAGGTTCCAGTTCCATTTACTTTGTGGGAGTCATAAACTGCACCGGGAAGAAACCCATTTGATTCAGAATACTCACTACCTACTGGTATATAACTCCATTGATTCATTGGATTTCCTGCAAGAAGCTCCCCTTTTCTATTAAATATCAGAATATCATCAGGCTGGGCGCCATCATTAAGATACAACGAGATGTTTGTTGAGCCTGCCGGAATGATTCCAAAGGAAATAAAACCAGAATTATATTCCACAACTTTTCCATTCTGTACTCTCTCACTCAAAATAGGCACCCCGCCATATCCGGCTCCTCCGCCGCCAACGCCGCCTCCACCAGCCGCTCCGCCTTCCCGCAGTCCCAGTCCGGCCAGCGTACAATCTCCTATCTCCACATAGTAATAGTCTTCCGCGCTGTCGTTGGCCGTACCGAAATGCACCTTGAGCGCGCCAGTGGAGGACAGGCCATCCGCGCTGCCCGCGCCGGTGCCGTCATGCCGACCGGAGAGGGAGCCGTCCAGCAGCTTCACGCCGTTGAAATCGGTGGCCTTGGCGATGCGGTCTATCTCCGAGGCCATTTGCTGGAATTCGCTGTTGATGATGAGACGTTGCGTGGAGTCGTAGGTGCCGGTAGCCGCCTGCTCGGCCAGTTCCTTCATGCGGATGAGCTTCTCGTCGATGATCTGCAAGGCCCCGTCCGCCGTCTGGATGAGGGAGATAGCGTCGTTGGCGTTGCGCGCGCCCTGCCCCAGAGCCTTGATGTCCGCCCGCATGAGTTCGCGGATAGCCAGCCCGGTCGCATCGTCGGCCGCTCGTTCCACCCGCAGACCGGTGGAGAGGCGGCGCACGGAATCCGCCAGCGTGTCGTAATGCGCGGACAGCTGACGAGACACGCCATAGGCCATGAGATTGTGATTGACGGACAGAGGACTCATGCGGCTGCCCTCCCCTGCCCGACGAGGGCGAGCAGATGCACGCGGGCAGACAGAGCTGAGAAATCCACCACTTCTTTGCGACCGTGCTTAAAACGCCTGCACAGGGCAACAGACGTCGGCACGGACAACGCTCCATGCCCACAGCAGCGACCGGCAGGATGGCAGACCGACTGTCCCCGGATGTTATTTATATCAGCAAGAGAGAGAGAGAGAGAGAGAGAGCGGGGATAGGGGAGAACTTCGCATGACAGCCACTCCGTAAATTGAATTTTCTATTATGTAAAAAGATTTCAGAACTTCGTCAATATACCTGCGCGCTTGGAATTGGCCCTGCGCCGTCTCCCAAGCGTCCCCGTTCCCACACAAACGAACCCAATACAGCAAAATGTCCCCTGACTTCGGTCATATCGCTGCTTACCGAGGGTATTTTTTCATGTCACGCACACCTTTGACGAACTGGACTGACGCAAAATTTTTTCGCTTTGGCTGCGCCGATAATTTTGCGTCGTAGAGGAGTGGTAAAGACGGCTACCAGCAAAAAACTTTTGAGGAGGCTGTCCAACGGTGAGCGTATGCTACCATCGTTTGGCTGGCTTTTAGTCTCCTACAGAACGGCACCCCTCTTAGCACACTGACCAAGACGAAAAGCCTACGTTTGAAAAAGGCTTTTCAATGCGAGCGGTACCAACTGCCCCCAAAAAACACTTACCCCAACTCTTCAGTTTGCGACCTCCGGTACGATTGCCCTGCAAGCCTCTTCCAAAGCCCAAAGAAAAATACAAACCGATGGCAGGTAAAACTCATCCCCTCTGAATAAGATATGCCAGCCTGCACCAATCGGCCTATCCTCCCTGCCCGCAACAGGAAACGCCCCTCTCCACACCTCAAACAAACCAACAGCCACAAGCAAGGGACAGCTCTCCAAACACCGTCCCGGGCACCAAGCACTCAGATAGCACGAGACGAATATCCCCCCGCCGCCCATCCCGCGCTCACAGGCACAGTGCGCGGAATCAGCAAGGGAAAGCCTTTTTCCAGACTTCCGGACATGGAACTCCCCTCCATGCGCAAAAGGTCCCCATCCTGTTTTGCAAGCGAAAGCGCGGCATGGCGCGGAGGAGATCGCCGCCCCGCAGGGGCGGAAGCTCCGACGCCGCCCGGACGCTCGTCACGCG
>NZ_CALVHE010000103.1 GCF_944327235.1 uncultured Desulfovibrio sp. | reverse complement strand
TCTAGAGCGGATTCGCATTGAAATCGTGTCCAATCTCAATGCTGACGCTGCCCTCACACTACGGAAAAAGCGTGGTTCTTCCGTGTGTTCGGTTGCGGGTAGTCGCTCTCGCGACTACCAGAGCAATCCACATTTTCAATGTGGAATTGCTCTAAAACAGGCCGATGACCTGCCCGGTCTCCACGTCCACGTCCACCTTGCGGAAGGCGGGACGCGAGCCGGTACCGGGCATGAGGCTGATGTCCCCGGCCACGGGGACGACCAGTCCCGCGCCACCGTAGAACAGGACGTCACGCACCTTGAGCCGCCAGCCGCGCGGAGCTCCCTTGCGGCTGGGGTCATCGGAAAGGGAATACTGGGTCTTGACCATGCAGATGCCCAGCTCGGCGGCGTCCGGCCGTTCCTGCAGTTCCGCCAGACGGCGGGCCGCGTCCGGGGCATAGTCCACGCCGTCCGCGCCGTAGACCTGGGTGGCGATACGCTCCACCCGCTCGGCAAAGGGCAGGGACCAGTCGTACAGGGGCGTAAATTCATTCTTTTCATTGCAGGCATCCAGCACGGCATCAGCCAGCTCCAGCGCGCCATCGCCACCCTTGCCCCAGTGCTGCGAGACGGCCACCCGTGCGCCCGCGGCCTCGCAGGCCCGCCGCACAGCGGCGATCTCCTCCGCCGTATCCGAGGCAAAGGCATTGATGCAGACCACCGGCGATACCCCGGCCCGCCGCACGATGCCGATGTGGTGCAGCAGATTGGCGCAACCAGCCTCCACCAGCCCCACGTCTTCACGTGTGTAGGCGTCGGGCAGGGCGCGGCCCGGCATGGGCTGCGGCGCGCCGCCATGATTCTTGAGGGCGCGGATGGTGGCCACGATGACGGCCGCATCCGGCACGAGACCGCTGATGTGGCACTTGACGTTCCAGAATTTTTCAAAGCCGATCTCCGCGCCGAAGCCGGATTCCGTCACATGGATGTCGCTCAGCTTGAGGGCCACACGGTCGGCAATGATGGAGCTTTGTCCCAGGGCGATGTTGGCAAAAGGCCCCGCATGTACCAGCACGGGCTGGCCTTCGATGGTCTGGATGAGGTTGGGCTTGGCGGCATCCACCAGCCAGGCGGTCATGGCCCCGGCAACTTCCAGATCCGCCGCCGTGACGGGATTGCCGTCACGGTCGCGTGCCAGCACCATGCGGGCGAGGCGGGCCCGCAGGTCGGCCAGGTCCCGCGCCACGGAAAGGATGGACATGACTTCCGAGGCGGCCGTGATGTCAAAGCGGGAACGCATCATGAAGCCGTCGTTGCGGCGGCCGTTGCCCTCCATGCCGATGATGATGTTGCGCAGGGACTGGGCGCAGAAGTCCATGGCCCAGCCCATGTCCACACGGGTGGGGTCGATGTTGAGGCGCCGCATACCGGACAGTCGGGCCAGAGTCGCGTCATCGTAGTTGCGTTCATGCTGCATACGCGCGGTCAGCGCCGTCATGGCCAGATTGTGCGCCGCGGTCACGGCGTGCATATCTCCGGTGAAGTTGAGCGAATACGGGGTCAGCGGGATGCACTGGGCCAGCCCGCCCCCGGCGGCGGAGCCCTTCATGCCCATGGTCGGACCGCCGGACGGCTGACGGATGGCGGCCGAGGAGCGCTGTCCGCGTTTGGCAAGGCCCTGCACCAGACCGATGGTCGTGGTGGATTTCCCTTCTCCGAGCGGCGTGGGCGTGATGGCCGTGACGTCAACATACTTGCCGTTGGGGCGGTTCGCCAGCCGCCGGAGCACGGCGTGCTGCTCGATTTTTGCCATGTAGTGCCCGTAGGCCAGCACTTCTTCCGGCAGAAGGCCGAATTCCTGTGCCACGGTCCCGATGGGCTTCATGCGAGTTTCCGCATCCTGAGCGATTTCCCAGTCAGGATGTTGGGTAGGATCAAGAACCATAGGCAGCGCCTCCTTTGCTGGAAGTGTTCATGAAAATCTTTTTTGCCGGTGGCGAAGGCTCCACATGCGATGCTCAGGCATCCGTATGCTCTTGCTCGTTCCCGCCGTGGACGCGCCGCCGCATCCATTGCGCGCAGGGTGCCGCCGCGACATACAGACAGGAAAATATCCCCCAAACGACAGGAAACATCAGCGCAAGCGAGGCAAGAAACTCCTGAATGTCCGTCGTGCGGTTATACTCTTCAGGCGGAGACAGCACAAAGCGGCAGAAATCCCCCGGCGACATGCTGAAATTTTCCGCAGACAAAAAAGACAGCAGAAAGACAAAGAGAAAAAAGAGGGAGGCATGCAGCGCATTCAGCCACGGTTTCTTTTCAGCGGCAAGAAAAAGGGCAAGTGCGGTATAACCGTACAGCACAACGCCGGACGACAGGCATTGCGGCGGATACAGTGCATCCGTCAGGAGAAACGGCATGGCCGCATAGCCTGTCGCCAGCGCCACGCGGTGCAGGATGGTCGCCGTCCGCATGCTGTTTCCTTGTCTCTTGCCGTTTGCAGAGCGTAAATTGACTCCCATCATAATTTTATCCGTTTCGTCGCCTTGACGAAAGCAGATGAGGAAGTTTATCTCGCGGGTGAACTGGAGGACGACATCATAGATATGGTGTCCCTTCCCTTTTGCCTTGCAGACGGAACTTTTACGGGAGCCCTGCCCTATGGCCTCAGTCCTCCGGCCTGCCGCCATGCCTTCCCCTTTCGACAATGCCCTGTGCTGTGAACGGCGTCAGGGCCGCCTGCATCTGCGGCTCGATCTGCTGCCGCAGGGGCGGGACTGGCTGGCCCTGCTGCGCGGCGGCGCGGCGCACATCGGCGCAACGGCGCTGGCTCTGTCGCCGCGGGAACGCGCGGCCGGTGAGGAGGCCGCACAGTCCATCGGCCGTCCCGGACATCGGGAGGACGAACTTGCCCGGCAGGTTGCCGCACGGCTCGCTCAGGCCGCCGGGTGCGCCGTCTGCTGCTGCGCGGGCATCCATTATGAGGCCATCACGCCCGAAGAGATCCGGCACGTCCTGTGCCTTGTGGACGAGCTGACCGATGAGGCCGCCCGCCATCTGCGACAGCGGATACAAGACGGGACTTGATGCTCCTTGGTGCCCGCTCATGCAAATGCGCCGCCTGCCCCCGGTGCACCGACCTCGCAACTGTATTCCGCTATAGCTGTTCCGGTGACTGCTTATCGTATGGAAAGCAGGAATGTCCGACAGAAACGGCTTGCTCCTGCCAGGGTGTGTTGACACTCTACATCTAGTTCGGCAAATGCACGCCCTGCCGTACGGCATCGCCTACCGCGTCGCACAGACGGGCAAGGTCTTCCGGCGGCGTCACATAGGGCGGCATAAGGTAGATCAGGCGCGCAAAGGGCCGTATCCAGACGCCACGCTCCACAAAAAAAGCCTGCAGCAGAGCCACGGGGACCGGTTCCGTCGTTTCCACCACTCCAATACCGCCCAGGACACGCACGTCGGCCACGCCCGGCAGGCCCGTACAGGGAGCCAGCCCCTGACGCAATCCCTGTTCGAGCTGCTGTACCCGCTTCTGCCAGTCCTCTTCCTCCAGCAGGCGCAGACTGGCCAGCGCCACGGCACAGGCCAGCGGATTGCCCATGTAGGTCGGACCGTGCATGAAAACGTTCCCGTCCCGGCAAATGCCGTCCGCCACCTGTTCGGTGCAGACGGTGGCGGCCAGGGTCAGGACGCCGCCGGTAAGCGCCTTGCCGCAGCAGAGGATGTCCGGAGTGACCCCCGCCCGTTCAGCGGCGAACAGGGTCCCCGTACGCCCGAAGCCCGTGGCGATCTCGTCAAAGATGAGCAGGGCTCCGGCCTCGCGGCAAAGCTGCACCAGTCCCTGGAGGTAGTCGGGATGATAGAACCACATCCCCCCAGCCCCCTGCACCACCGGCTCCAGGATGACCGCCGCCACCTCGTGCCCATGCTCGGCCAGCTTACGCCGGGCATCGTCCAGGCTGGCGGGATCAAAGGGCTGGTCAAAGCGGCAGCGGGGCCGTTCCATGAAAAGTTGTTGCGGCAGCATACGCGCAAAGAGGCTGTGCATACCGGTGACCGGATCGCACACGCTCATGGCCCCTGTGGTGTCGCCGTGATAGCCGCCGCGCGGCGTCAGGAAGCGGGTACGCTGCGTTTGTCCGATGCCCTGCTGGTATTGCAGGGCCATTTTCAGGGCCACTTCCACGGCAACGGAGCCGGAATCCGCCGGAAAGACCCGCTTCAGCCCTCGCGGCAGCATGTCGAGAAGGCGCTCGGCCAGCTCCACGGCGGGCGCGTGGGTCAGGCCGCCGAACATGACGTGCGGCATACGTCCGGCCTGCGCCCGCAGGGCGGCCAGCAGACGCGGATGGTTGTAACCGTGCACCGCCGCCCACCAGGACGACATGCCATCCACGAGTTCCCGGCCATCCGCCAGCATCAGCCGGTTATGGTGGCTGCGTTGCGCCACAAAGACCGGCAGCGGCTCTATCGTCGAGGTATAGGGATGCCAGAGCACCTTCTTGTCCCGCCGCACCAGCGCTTCCGCCGTATTCGACGGCGTGCGCAGCAGTGCGGCCAGGGCCTGCGCCACGGGCCGGACGGCCTGCGCCAGCCGTTCCCAGCCTGCGTTGTCCAGCCGCACCCACGGCAGCACGGCCACGGGGATGCCCTCGGCTTCCAGCCGGGCCCGCAGCCAGTGTTCGTTATCGGCCAGAATGGCCCGCGTCGCCTCGTCCGGCGTCGTGAGAGCATCCGGAGGCTGCATGAGCACGAGTCCCGCGGTCGTAAGCCCTCTGTCCCGCACCGCATCGAGAGTGAGGCGCGCCAGATTGAGCGCTCCCAGCCCGTTGCGTGCAACGATGACCACCGGCGCGGCCAGCGCGGCCATGAGATCGAGCGTATCTTCCCGCTCATTGAAAGGGACGCGCAGCCCGCCCGCCCCTTCCAGCAGCACGGCGCACGGTCCGTCTCCGGTATGTGCGGCCATGAGCGTGCGCCAGTGCGCTTCGATATCCTGCCGCAGACCGGCAACCGTAAGCTGTATGTCCTCACGGGCGGCCGCCAGATGCGGCGAGGCAGGTAGCCGAAAACTGTGCAGTGTGGCCGCGGGCGGCAACGGATCCGGCGGCATGTCGGCTACGGCCTGCGCGTAGCAGGCGGCATCGCCTTCGCGAGCGGCATCCTCCACGCCCGTCTGCACGGGTTTGACGGCTTGCACCGCCAGTCCGGCCTGCCGCAGGGCCCGCAACAGTGCGGCTGTGGCCACGCTCTTGCCCACGTCCGTTCCTGTCCCGCTCACAAAGACGGCCGCATCGGCCAGCGCTCGGCGCGGACGGGCGGGATCGGTCATGTCCAAAACGGTCATGGCTGCGCGACCTCCAGACCGGCCGCGGCGATCATGGCGCAATCCTGCTCCACGGCGCAGCCGTGCGTGGTCAGATAATCGCCGGTCATGAGGGCATTGGCTCCGGCGCGGAAGATCTCCTTCTGACGGTCGCCCAGTGTTTCCGGGCGGCCGCCGCAGATACGGAGCGTCGTATCGGGCAGGATATGCCGGAACAGCGCAATGATGCGCAGGGCCTCGTCGGCCGCCAGCGGTGTCCTGTCCCCAAGGGGCGTCTGCGGATGGGGATGCAGGAAATTGATGGGCACACTGTCGACGCCAAGCTCGCGCAGGCTGAAAGCAAGCTCGATGCGGTCTTCCCAGCTTTCGCCCAGACCGAACAGGCCGCCCGTACAGACCGACAGACCGGCTGCCCGCACATGCTGCGCGGTGGCATAGCGCTGTTCCCAGTTCTGGGTGGTGCATATCTGTGGATAAAAATTGCGCGAAGTCTCCAAATTGTGGTGGAAACGCCGCACGCCTTCACGAGCAAGCGTCTGGAGCGCTGCGGGAGCAAGACGACCGAAAGAAGTACAGACGCGGCGACGCACTGTCTCCGGCAGCTGGCGCAGCACATCGAGGACCTGATCCAGTTCGTCCTGCTGCAAGGCGCCTCCGCTGGTCACGATGCCGATGTGTCGCACGGGCCAGCGGGCCATATCCAGGATGCGCCGGCGCAGGACCGCCGCCTCCAGCAGGGGAAATGTGGTGATGGGGGTTTGGTTATGGCGGCTTTGCGAGCAGAAGCGGCAGTCCATGCCGCAATTCCCGCTGCGGGCATTGATGATGCCGCACAGAGAGATGCGCTTGCCGAACGCAGCTTGCCGCAAGCGCTCGGCTCCGTCAAAAAGGCACGCATCCGGCAAGGACAGCAAATCACGCGCCTGTTGCGGCGTCGTCACAGCGGCAGGCGATGGGGAAGAGACAGCGGGAGAAAGATGTGGCATATTCGTATCGGTACAGATGAGACAGTGGCAGGATCAACACCCAGTTTTCGTACGTCATGCCATCTCTTTTGGCAAGAACGGAAGGCGTGCCCCGTTTGAGGACATGCGCTGCGGGGCATCGTTCCAGGTGCATTTTCCGTTTGGAGCGCTCTGCGTTCCAAACCATACGGCCTGACGTTTCGCGGGAAAAAAACGCGGTTTTTCCTCTTGGTTTGGGCCGGGCGCGTTGTGCCGCCGCCTCGCGTTTTGTTTTTTCAATGGGAAAACGTTTCGGGCCTGTTAACACTATTCCCCGCCTTTCCGCAACGAAGTGAGAAAAGGCGTTCTCGTCATTCTTCCCCCACGCCCTCCATCTCTTCCCCAGCGATCTTTTACCGGGGAAGCGTCAGGGACGTGGAGGCGACTCCGCCCCAAAGGCAAGTGGAGCGTGTATAGTTTGTTTTTTGTTTTATCTGTTGAGATTATTTGTAAAATTTGTGTTGACAGCCTCGAGCCGCAGTACGGATATCGCACGCAACAGCGACAAGAAGGAAGGTTCCATGTCCCGGCCTGCTTTTGAAGAAGATGCCTCGCCCTTCGCTGCCACTCTCGCCCGCACCGGTCGCATCGTCGGACTTAATCCGTGTTGGGAAGACGTGCTGCATCTGGCCACACGGCGCGACTTTGAAAAAGATGCCGTCATCCCGCATACCCGCTGGCGCGGCATGTACTATCTCTCCCGCGGATCCGTCGCCATTGCGTATGTCGCCGCCTGTGGACGCGAACGGCTGACCCTGCGGGTGGGACCAGGCTGCTTGTTCAATGAGGCACGCACGGTCTCCAGCTATGAGCCGGGGGTGGTCTTTCAATGTCTTGAGCCTTCGGTGATCTGGCGTTTCCCGGAGGGCTTGCTTCAGGATGAGGCTTTCCTGTCCGCGCATCCGAAGCAGGTGGCCAGTCTGCTGCATTCCATGGGTATCAAGATCCTCATCCATTACACCTTCCTGGCCGATATGGGCACGGGCAGTCGGGAGTCCCATGTCTGTCGCTTTATCCTCAACCTCTCGCGGCAGAACGGCAATGCTCTGCGCTTTTCGTGTCCCATGCGGCAGCAGGATGTGGCTGCCCTGCTCGGCATCCATCGGGCGACGCTTGCCCGCATCCTGCGCCGTCTCCGGGACAAGGGCATCATCGGCGCTTTTTCCTGCAAGGAGGTCGTCATCCATGATCTCCGGCGGCTGGAAGAACTGGCCCTGAACGATTAGGGCCTGTTAACACTCTTTACTCTGTTTGGGGGAAGGGGACCCCCCTCGCTCTGCTGTCGATGCCTGTAAGGCTCCTTTGTCGCCCAACAGGCACGGCCCGCGGGCCGCCCGCTGGGCGCTGCCGGCGCTGGAAGGGGGCCCCTTCCCTCCAAGCCCTCCCATCCCATCCCCAGCGCGCTTTTACCGGGAGAAAAATCAGGTACGCGAGTCGACCCTGCCCAAAGACAAATGAGCGTGAACGGTTTTTTGTATTATTTATTTGAATTATTTGTAAATTTGTATTAACAGGCCCTAGGGTCAGGACTCATTATTTCCATACGCTTCAAAAAAGAGTAGGTATGGAGACGGAGGTTACCATGTCTACTC
>NZ_CALVHE010000102.1 GCF_944327235.1 uncultured Desulfovibrio sp. | reverse complement strand
TCAATAAACGAACATGGTCACGTCTGAATAACGGCAACTATCCCTTTCCCCCTATGAAAGCGCGCTGGGGGAGGGGTGGGGGGCTTGGGGGGAGGGGGACCCCCTCCCGCGCTAGGGGAGGAGGTCCCCCTCCCCCCAAACAACCTGACCATAGCCGACACACCAAACAAACACCCTCAATACGCGCGGCCCGCGTTCGTTTTTCCGAACTCGGCGGGCGCGGGCCGCCAAGGACGGATATATGTGCAGAATCGGATCCATCAAGAGCCTGATGCCTCTTGCGCCTTCGGCGGCCTTGCGGCTCATGCTGCCGCAGCAGGAAGGGCATGACAATTCGGGCTTTGCGCTGGTCATGCAGGATTTGGAGGGCGTGTTTGCCCATTACAAGGACAAGCCGCTGCTGTCGCTGGCCTGTACGCCGCGGGGCGTGCAGCTGGTCAACGAGTACATGGAGCAGCGGGGTTTCGTGCAGGTGGCGCAGTGGGTGCCGGACGTGGACCGGCGGCCGGGGCTGCGCATCGAGGCCATGCCGCGGTACATCTTCCGCAATTACGATTATCCCGAGGTGTATCACTACCGCAGCCGGGCCGAGCGGGAGGAGCTGCTGGTGGACACGCGTCTTGCGCTGCGCGAGCTGCTGGAGCGGCATGATGCGGGGTATGTCTATTCCTTCTGGCCGGACGTGCTGACCCTGAAGGAGATCGGGGATCCGGCGGACATCGCCACGTATTTCCGGCTCTGGGAGGACGACTCCCGCCTGCTGGCCCGCAACATCGTGGCCCAGTGTCGCCAGAACACCAATTACGACATCGTGCGGTACGCGGCCCATCCCTTCTTTTTGCAGGGGTACACGCTTTGCGCCAATGGCGAGAACACCTTTTTCACCCGCAACAAGGAATTCCAGAAGTCGCTGCACCGGGGCTATGTGGGCTTCGAGTCCGACTCGCAGAATTTCCTCTATACCCTGCATTATGTGCTGCATGAACTGAAGTGGCCCCTGCGCTACTTCAAGCACGTCATCACGCCCCTGCCGCTGGCCGAGGTGGAGGGCCGCCCGGATCGCGCGGTGCTGACGCACATCCGCGAGTCGCTGGCCCATCTGGAGATCAACGGCCCCAACGCCATCATCGGCCTGCTGCCCGACGGCAGTATGCTGACCTGTTGCGACTCCAAGAAGCTGCGGCCCGTGGTGGTGGGATTCGATGACGGCATGGCGGCCGTGGCGTCGGAGGTCTGCGGCCTCAACGCCATCATGCCCGACCGCGACGCCTCGAAGGACATCTATCCCAACGAGCGGGAGCTCGTGCTCATCGACAACGATCTGGCGGTGCAGAGATGGAAGCAGTAAGGACCCAGGATATCGGGCGCAACGATCTGCGCTGGAAGATAGACTATGATGAAGCGAGCTGCACGCTCTGCGGCTCCTGCGTGGCGGCCTGCACTTTCGACGCCATCGAGGTGAGCGTGCGGCGGCACAGCCTGCCCCTGTCGGACGGGCCTTTCCCGACGCCGCGTCAGGAGCACCGGCCGCGTCCGGTCATCCGCCAGCGCGCCGAATTCGCCCGCGCCTGCGTGGGCTGCGGCATGTGCGAAAAGGTCTGTCCCAACGGGGCCATACGGCCCGTCCGCAATCAGGACGACCGCTTTGCCCTGCTGGCCCGCGCCGGAGGCCCTCTCAAGCGCGGCGGGCGGACCAACCTCAACACCCAGCGCACGCTGGACGCCATCGTGGTGGGCCGCATCAGCCAGATGACCGACCCGGCGCTGGATTCCGAGCGCCACACCTTCGACATGCGCGCCCCGCTGGGCCGGGTGATGCTGGCGCGTGACCTGCCGCTGCGCCGGGACGGGGACAATCTGGTGCTGGACGGCCGCACCCCGCCCGTCCACTGGATCTATCCCGTCATCTTCAGCGACATGAGCATCGGCGCGCTCTCCACCCGCGCGTGGGAGGCCATCGCGCTGGCTACGGCCTACCTCAATGAAGTCTGCGGCCTGCCCATCCGCATGTGCTCCGGCGAGGGCGGTATGCCCGTGCGTCTGCTGGAATCCGACCAGCTCCGCTACATGATCCTGCAGATCGCGTCCGGGCATTTCGGCTGGAACCGCATCATCAGGGCCATGCCCCGCATGAAGACCGATCCCGCGGGCGTGCTCATCAAGATCGGTCAGGGCGCCAAGCCGGGGGACGGCGGCCTCCTGCCCGCGGCCAAGGTGGCCCCGCACATCCAGGCCATCCGCGGCGTGCCGCGCACCACCCTGCACTCGCCGCCGAACCATCAGGGCCTCTATTCCATCGAGGAATCCGTGCAGAAGATGCACCTTTCCCTCAATGCGGCCTTCGGCTTCCGCGTGCCGGTGGCCATCAAGTGCGCGGCCTCGGCCACCTCGGTCTCGGTCTACAACAACCTTTTGCGCGACCCGTACCGCATCTGCGGCGGCTTCTTCATCGACGGCATCCAGGGCGGCACGGGCGCGGCCAATGAGATCTCCCTCGACCATACCGGCCATCCCATCGTCTCCAAGCTGCGCGACTGCTACCTTGCCGCCGTCTCGCAGGGCCTGCAGGGACAGATCCCCCTCTGGGCGGGCGGCGGCATGGGCATGACGGGCAACGCCGCGGCCGACGCCTTCAAGATGATCTGCCTGGGGGCCAACGGCATCATCATGGGCAAGCTGCTCATCCAGCTGCTGGGCTGCGTGGGCAACGAGCGGGGCCGCTGCAACGCCTGCTCCACCGGCAAGTGCCCCACCGGCATCTGCACGCAGGACCCGCGCCTCGTCCGCCGTCTGGACGTGGACAGGGGCGCGCAGAACATCGTGGACTACATGCTGACCTTTGACGACGAGCTGCGCAAGCTGCTGGCCCCGGTGGGCAACAGCTCCCTGCCCGTGGGCCGCTCCGACGCGCTGGTGTCCACCAGCAAGGACGTGGCCGACACCCTCCACATTTCCTACGCCTGCTGACGGAGATTTGTCATGCTGCATCTGACGACCGTACATGAACACCAGCGCCTTTCCACGCAGGACCTGCTGCTGCGCATCGAAGAGGCGGTGGAACGCGGCGAAACCGAATTCGTCATCGAAGCCTCCGGCCAGCACGACATCGGCGGGCCGCTCTGGAACCGCGACGGCCGCCCCCTGCGCTTCGTGGTCACCAATCCCGGCCAGCGCGTGGGCGGCATGTGTATGCCGGACACGGAGGTCATCGTCAACGGCCCGGCCCCGGCGGACGTGGGCTGGCTCAATGCCGGCGGCCGCATCATCGTGCGCGGCGACGCCGGGGACACGGCGGGACACTGCGCCGCCGCCGGACGCATCTACATCGGCGGCCGCGCCGGGACCCGTTCCGGCTCGCTCATGAAGCACGACCCGCTCTATGAGGCCCCGGAGCTCTGGGTGCTGCAGAGCGTGGGCAGCTTCTCCTTTGAATTCATGGGCGGCGGCAAGGCCATCGTCTGCGGCTGGAACAGCCAGACCCTGAGCAGCGTGCTGGGGGAACGGCCCTGCGTGGGCATGGTGGGCGGCGTGGTCTATGTGCGCGGCCCGCTGGGCGAGCTGCCGCCGGACGTGGCCGTGCATCCGCTGGACGAGGACGACATCGCCTTTCTGGACGCCGGGCTGGAAGCCTTCCTCGACGCCGTGGAACGGCCGCGCCTGCGCCGGGAGCTCACCGTCTGGAAGCACTGGCGCAAGATCCTGCCCGCCCCGCACGCCGCGGACAGCCACGAGGGCCTGCCGGACATGCACGATTTCCGCCGCAACCGCTGGGTGGAGGACGGCATCTTCAGCGATGTCTGCCCGGACGATTTCGCCGTGTGCGGGCTTGTGGCCCATGACGCGGACCGCCTGCGCCGCCCCGTCTGGGAGAACGCCCGCCACGCCGCCCCCTGCGAACATGCCTGCCCGGCGGGCATCCCCTCCCAGCGGCGCTTCAACCTCCTGCGGCAGGGCCGCGTGGAGGAGGCCCTGCGCCTCGTGCTGGAACACAGTCCTTTCCCGGCCTCGGTCTGCGGCCACGTCTGCCCCAATCTCTGCCAGAGCGCCTGCACGCGCAACCAGCTGGACGACGCCGTCCAGATCGGCGCGCTGGGACGGCTCTCCTCGGAGACGACGCTGCCGGTGACGGTCCCGGCCAGCGGCAAGAGCGTGGGCATCATCGGCGGCGGCGTGGGCGGCCTGAGCGCGGCCTGGCAGCTTGCGCACAAGGGCCATGCGGTCACGGTCTATGAAGCCGACGAGGACATCGGCGGCAAGCTGCGGCAGGTCATCCCCCATGCCCGCCTCGACGCGGGCGTGCTGGAGGCGGAACTGCGGCGCATCCGGGACATCGGCGTGGACATCCGCACCGGCTGCCGGGTGGATGCCGAGCGCTTCGCCGCCCTGCGCAAGGAGCACGACGCCCTCATCATCGCCACCGGCGGCCACAGGGCGCGCGTCTTCCCCTGGCCGGGCAAGGAGCGCATCGTGGCGGGCATCGACTTCCTCAAGGCCGTGAACCGGGGCGGATCGCCCGCCGTGCCCGAGCGGGTGGTGGTCATCGGCTGCGGCAACGCGGGCATGGACGTGGCCGCGGGAGCCTTTGCCTGCGGCGCGCGGGACGTGACCTGCGTGGACGTGCAGAAGCCCGCCGCCTTCGCGCACGAGATGGCGCACATCGAGGCCCTCGGCGGCAAGATCGTCTGGCCGGTGCGCACGAAGGAGATCACCGAGCAGGGCCTCGTGGACGAGGAAGGCCGTCTTTTCCCGGCGGATATGGTCATCATCAGCGTGGGCGAGACGCCGGAACTGGACTTCGTGCCCGAGACGGCCCCGCGCTTCCGCGACTGGCTCTCCCCCGCCGCCGACGGCAGCGTGCTGGAAGATGTCTATGCCGTGGGCGACGTGGTGCGGCCCGGCCTGCTGGTGGACGCCATCGGTTCCGGCCGCCGCGTGGCCGAGGCCGTGGACGCCCGCCTGCGCGGCACGCCCTCCGATGCCGCGCCCGCGCGTTCCCGCGTCCCGGCGGACAGCCTGCATACGGCCTGGTTCGCCCCCTGCCCGGCCGCCGAGCGGCCCGATGCCGCCCACGATCACGAGCGCTGCATCAGCTGCGGCACCTGCCGTGATTGCGGCCTCTGCCTGACGGCCTGCCCGCAACAGGCCATCAGCCGCATCCCGGAGGCGGACGGCGGCGCGTCCTACGTCTCCGACCCGGCCCGCTGCATCGGCTGCGGCATCTGCGCGGGCGTCTGTCCCTGCGGCATCTGGAAGATGCAGATCAACAGCCCCGCCGCCTGACGCACCTCCTTTCCTTTCCCTCCTCCGGTACGGCGGGACGCCCTCCTCGCGGGCCCCGCCGTACCGGGAACGTTCTCTCCGCTCTGACGCATATCCGCGTATCGCGCTAATGCTTTCTCTCAAGAAGCCGATAAGAACGACATACCACGTAGAGGGAGAATACGCATGACCATTTCGCGCTCGACAAGTATCGTCAACGGCGTCATGTTCGTCCTGATCTGCTACGTCGCCCTGCTCGTCTGGAACCTGTACCGCAATGTGGAAGACAATATCCGCATGAACAGGCAGAAAGAGGTCGCCCTCCAGCTGGCCAACGAGCTGATGCAATCCTCGGAACAGCTCACCAACAACGTGCGGGAATACGCCGTCACCGGCGACGAACGTTACGAGAAGATCTACCTCGCCATCGTGGATGAACGCGCCGGGAAGATCCCGCGCTCCCAGAGCAAGAGCGTCGATCCCGGCCGCACCGTCAGTCTGACGGACCTCATGCGCGAAAACGGTTTCACTGAACAGGAGTTCGCCCTCGTCAAGCAGGCCAACGACCTCTCCAACGAGCTCGTGGTGCTGGAAACGAAGGCCATGAACGCCGTCAAGGGCATCACCACCGGGCCGGACGGCTCCGAGGTCCGGGGCAAGCCCGATCTGGAACTGGCCCGCTCGCTGGTCTTCGGCGCGGACTACAAGCGCCAGACCGACAAGATCATGCAGCCGCTGGCCGAATTCTTCCGCACCCTCTCGGCGCGTACCGCCGCGCAGGTGGAAGAGAGCCGCGCCAGCGTCATGCGGGGCATCTACCTGCTGGCCGCGACCCTGCTGCTCCTGGCGGGGGCGCTGGTCTATTCGTTCATCTTCGTGCGGCGCGGCATCTGCCGTCCTCTGGCCGATACCGCCGCCTTCGCCCGGCAGGTCATCGAGGGCGATCATTCCTCCCGCCTGCATGATACGACGCAGAACGAAGTGGGCGAACTGGCCCGCGCGCTGGACAAGATGCTGGACAAGCTCGTGGCGGAACTGGCCTTCTCCAAGGGCGTCCTCAGCTCCATGCCCACGCCGGTCATGGTCTGCGACACCGAGGAGATCATCCGCTTCGTCAACGCGCCCATGCTGGATCTCTTCGCCCACACGGGCGATCCGGAAAGCTATGAGGGCACGGGGATGCGCGCCTTCATCGGCGCGGATGACGACATCTGCCGCCGCTGTGTGGAATCGCGCAAGACCCTGCGCGAGGACCGCCACCTGAACATCCCCGGCAAGGGCGACGTCTTCGGCGCGGCCATGGCCACGCCCATCTTCGACAACCAGCAGATCGTCCGGGATTCGCTGGTCGTCTGGCTGGACTACACGGAGATCACCCGCCAGCAGCGCCACATGGAAGAGACGGCCGAACGCATCCAGGAGGCCGCCGGCGAGACCACCGCCCGCATCGGCACGGCCAATACGGCCTGCGGCAGCGTGCTCAAGCTCATCGCCAAGGCGGACGACTCCTCGCGCCAGACCTCCGAGCGCATGGCCGAGACCATGGCGGCCATGGAACAGATGAACGTCGCCGTCCTCAATATCGCCAAGAATGCCGAGGACGCCGCCTCCCATTCGGCCACCATGCGCGACAAGGCCAGCGAAGGTCAGGACATCGTCAATGAAGTGGTGGCCGCCATCAGCGCCGTGCAGGAAAAGTCCCTGCGCCTGCGCGCGGACATGGAGCATCTCCACGGCGAGGCCCAGAACATCACGCAGGTGATGACCGTCATCAGCGACATCGCTGACCAGACCAACCTGCTCGCCCTCAATGCCGCCATCGAGGCCGCCCGCGCCGGGGAAGCCGGACGCGGCTTCGCCGTGGTGGCCGACGAGGTGCGCAAGCTGGCCGAAAAGACCATGGCCGCCACCACCGAAGTGGACAAGACCATGGGCGGCATCCAGCGCGATGCCGTCACCAACATGAAGAACGTGGACGAAGCCGTCAGCAACATCAACCATGTGACGGATCTGGCCCGCGCTTCCGGCGATCATCTGGCCGACATCGTCCACCTGTCCACCGAAGCGGCGGACATGGTGCGGCTCATCGCCTCCGCCAGCGAGGAACAATCCTCCACCTCGGCCCAGATCAACGGCGCTGTGGAAGAAGTCAACAACATCAGCAAGGAACTGGTCGATGCCATGTCGCAGGCCACCGAATCCACGCAGGCCCTGACCGATGAACTCAGGGAACTGCAAAAGGTCGCGGACCGGCTGGTGGAATAGTTTTCGACGGCGTATGCCGGAAACTGTCCGGGACGACAACGCCCCGAACGACAAAAGGATGCGGACGGCACGGCCTCCGCATCCTTTTTTATGGCTCCGCTGACTCCGTATGCGGATCGGGGAGCGTTTCCCCTTTGGAACGCTTCGCGTCCCAAACCATACGGCTTGTCGTTTCGCGGGATGAACGTGGTTTTCCCGTCCTCTTTTGGCCGGGCGGCGCTGTGACCCCGCCTCGCGTCATGCCTTTTTCAACGGCAAAACGCTCCAGGGCGTGCCGGCATAAACTTTACAAACAATTTCAATAGATAAGGGAAGTAAACTGTATATACTCCGCTTGCTTTTGGGGCAAGGGTGCCTCGTGTCTCCGACTCTTCCCCGGTAAACGCGCGCCGGGCAAGGATCGAGGGGGATTGGGGGGAAGGATGACGAGAACGCCTTTTCTCGCTTTGCCGCGAAAAGGCTGGCCCTCCCGCGCGAGGCGAGGCTTCCCCCTCCCCCCAAACAGACGACGAATAGCGTCAACAGCCCCTAGGGTCAGGACTCATTAAAGGTAAAAAATGACAATGGCAGCAATATGGATTGCCGAAAGGAATGTATGGGC
>NZ_CALVHE010000101.1 GCF_944327235.1 uncultured Desulfovibrio sp. | reverse complement strand
GTCACGGCCCCGGAAAGGAGGATGCAGGGCACGCCCACGGTAAAGGCCCCCAGGAAGGCCTGCTGCTGGGTGGAGGAGAGGGAAGAGACCATGAGCCCCACGCCTCCGGAGGCCAGCGCAAAGACCAGGATGGCCGCATAGAGCAGGACGACGGAGCCGGTAAAGGGCACGCCGAAGCCGAATACCGTGATCAGCAGGAAGATGCTCCCGTGCACCACCCCCACGAGGCAGCCGGGCATGAGCTTGGCCAGCGCTATCTCCGTCGGTGTGGCGGGGGACACGAGCAGTTGGTCGAAGGTGCCCACCTCGCGCTCACGGGCCACGGAAAGCCCGGTCACCACCAGCCCCAGCATGAAACTCAGCATACCGATGAGATTGGGCAGGAAAAACCACTGGAATTCCAGATTGGGATTGAACCAGCAGCGCCCGGCCACCAGAAGCTGAGGCGTCACGGCGGCCGCGGCGGCCTGACCGCGCGGCGTCTGCGCGCCTACGTCCTGCAGCAGGGTCTGCAGATAGTAAGCGGCGATCTGCGCGGCATTGGAGCGGCGGCCGTCCAGGATGACCTGCAATGTGGCCGTCTCCCCCGCCGCCGCGCGCCGGGAAAAATCCTGCGGGAAGACCAGCGCCAGCAGGCCCCGCTCTTCTTCCACGGCCTGCCGCAGGGCCGCCTCGCTGTCCACGAAAAAGATGTGGCGGAACGTGGGCGATCCCCGCAGGCGGTGCAGCACTTCCGTGGAAAGTCGGCCCGCGTCATGCCGCAGTACGGCCACGTCCACATTGCGCACCTCCAGCGTGGCCGCCCAGCCGAAAATGACGATCTGCATGAGCGGCGGCACCACCAGCATGATGCGCGAGACGCGGTTGCTCAGGAGGACCAGAAGTTCCTTGCGGACGATGGCGGCAAAGCGACGCCAATTTATCGCACCCGTCATACGTCCAGCCTCTTGCGCAGATTGCGGTAGGTCAGTCCCAGCAGCGCCGCCGCCAGCAGCCCCATGAAGAAGAGCGCCCGCCCGTAGATAGCCCAGACGTCCCCGGCCAGAAAGAGCGTCCGCAGACAGGTATTGAAATAGCTGGCCGGCAGCAGATGCGTCAGCCATTGCAGGACGGGCGGCATACTGTTGATGTCGAACACGAAGCCCGACAGCAGCAGGGCGGGCAGGAAGCCGGAAAAGAGCCCGGCCTCGGCCGCCACGAGCTGCGTGCGGAAGGCGGTGGAGATGAGCAGCCCCTGCCCCAGCGCGCAGCACATGAACACCGACGAAAGGAGCAGCAGCGCGCCCACCGAGCCGCGGAACGGCACCTCGAACAGCCAGACGGCGGCCAGCGCGCATATGCCCATGCTGAACATCCCCATGCCGAAATAGGGGATCAACTTGCCCAGCAGGAGCTGCAAACGGCTGACCGGCGTGGCGAACATGGCTTCCATGGTGCCGCGCTCCCATTCGCGGGCAAAGACCAGCGAGGTCAGCAGGGTGCCGATAAGGGTCATGATGACGGTGATGGCCCCCGGCACGAGGAATTGCTCGCTGCGGGCCGTGGGATTGTACCAGAAGCGCTGTTCCACGCCCACGGCGGGCTGCACGGCCTCGGCTCCGGGCGACTGCAAACTTTGCCAGCGGCTGATGACGCCCTGTCCGTAACTCTGGATGAAGGTGGCGATATTGGGTTCCGTACCGTCCACGATGAGCATGAGCTGCGCCGCCGCGCCTCGCTCCCGGCAGGCGTCGAAATCCTGCCGCAGGACGAGCACCCCCTGTACGCGGGAATCCCGCATGAGGCCCTCGGCTTCGGCCATGTCGTGCACCGTGCGCACGGTGAACCACGGCGAATGAGCAAAGGCGGCCGCCAGCTGCTGCGAGGACGCGCCGCCGCTTTCATTGAGCACGGCCAGCCGCAGGATGCCGGGGTCCAGCGTGATCCCGTAGCCGAACAGAAAAAGGAAGAGGAGCGGCAGGACGCCCGCCACCAGATAGGAAGAGGGATCGCGGACGATCTGCTGCGCTTCCTTGCGCACGAGCGCCCCGAGCTGACGCCACCAGAAACGGTTCATGCCTGCGCCTCCTCGCGACGCTGCCGCAGGATGCAGGCGATGAAGGCGTCCTCCAGCGTGGGATCGTTCTGCCCGCTTTCACGGGCACAGGCGGACTTGAGATCGTCCGGCGTGCCCATGCTGATGATGCGCCCGCCGTTGATGCAGGCCAACCGGTCGCAGTATTCTGCCTCTTCCATGAAATGCGTGGTCACCAGCACGGCCGTCCCGGCGGCGGTGAGGGCAAGGATGTGCTTCCAGAAGTCGCGACGGGTACGGGCATCCACGCCGGAAGTCGGTTCATCGAGAAAAAGGACCGGCGGTTCATGCAGGGTGGCGCACAACAGGGCAAGACGTTGTTTCTGCCCCAGCGGCAGACTGTCCGTCCGACTGTGCCAGAAGGGCGCAAGGCCGAGGGCCGCCGCCAGGCGCGGCAGACGCTCCCGCTGTTCCCGGCGGCTGAGGCCGTAGAGATCGGCAAAAATGCCGACGTTGGCGGCCACGCTGATGTCCGGATAAAGGGAAAATTTCTGCGCCATGTAGCCCAGCCGGGCACGCGCCAGACTGCCCGCCCGCAGCAGGTCCACCCCGTCCACCCGGCATTGCCCCGCCGTGGGACGGGAGAGGCCGCAGAGCATACGGAAGGTGGTGGACTTCCCCGCCCCGTTGGGCCCCAGCAGGCCGAATATCTCCCCGGCCCGCACGCGGAAGCTCACCGCATCCGCCGCCACGAACGAACCGAAACGCTTGGTCAGCCCCTCGGCCACGATGCGCTCCGCCGTCGCGTCCCCGCTTCCGGCCGCCGCGCCTGCGCCGTCCACCCCCGCCGTGCGCTGCCCGTAGGGTGAGGGCGTTTTCAGCATACCGCCCAGCGCGCTCATGTAGGCATCTTCCAGACGGGGCGGGACGGCCTCGCCGCCCTCTTCGTACACCTTCCGTACCAGCGTTCCCGCCGTATCGGCGGCCAGCACCAGACGGATACGGCTGCCCTGCACCACCACATCCTCCACGCCGGACATGTCCGTCCAGCGGGCAAGGCAGTCACGCCGCGTCTCACGCGGCGGCCGCAGGGCGAACACCCGCCCCCGCACGCGCTCCAGCATGGCTTCCGGCGCTCCGGCATACAGCAGGCGGCCCTCATTGAGCATGAGGACTTCCGGACAGCGGGCGGCCTCGTCCAGATAGGCCGTGGACCAGATGATGCTCATGCCCTCCCGACACAGGGTCGTGACCATTTCCCACAGCTCGCGCCGAGAGAGCGGGTCCACCCCCACGCCGGGCTCGTCCAGCAGCAGGACGCGCGGCGAGCCCAGCAGCGCGCAGGCTATGCCCAGCTTCTGCTTCATGCCGCCGGAAAGCCGCCCGGCAAGGCGTCCGGTAAAAGGAGCCAGTCCGGTAAAGCCCAGCAGGCGCGCAAAAAGGCCTTCCCGCTCCTCTCCCTCCACGCCGCGCAGGCGGGCGTGCAGTTCCAGATTGGCGCGTACGGAAAGATCCTCATACAGGCCGAAGCGTTGCGGCATGTAGCCGATGCTGTTGGGAGCCGTCCGCGCGAGCCGCAGGGCATCCATGCCCAGCAGCCGCACCGTGCCCGTCGCGGGCAGCATGAGACCGGCCATCAGCCGCAGCAGCGTGGTCTTGCCCGCGGCATCCGGGCCCATGAGCCCGGTTATCTGCCCGGAACGGATGCGGGCCGTGATGTCGCAGAGCGCCGTCCGCGCCCCGAAACGCATCCCCAGCCCATCCAGCTCCACGGCGTACTCAGGTTCGGCCGTGCCGCCGCTCCCCGTCCTCATTGCCGCACCGCCTCCGTCGCGCCGGGCAGCCGGACGCGGACAGGCATACCCTGCCGCAGGATGCCGTCCGGGTCCTCCGTGCGCACACGCACCCGGTAGACCAGCGACGTGCGCACTTCGGCCGTCTCCACATTCTTGGGGGTAAATTCCGCCGAAGGGGAGATGAAGCCCACCCGTCCGGACAAACTGCGTCCGGGCGCGGCGTCGCAGAGCACTTCCACGGCCATGCCGGGCCGGATGTCGCCCAGATGCGGTTCGTCCACATAGACCCGCAGCCAGACCGGTTCCGTGAGGCTCAACGTATAGACCGGCTGCCCCGCCTGCACGATGGCCCCGACCTCGCGTACCCGCGTCAGCACGACGCCCGCCTGCGGCGCGTGCAGGTTCGCGTCCTCCAGCGCGATGCGCGCCAGAGCGTACTGCGCTTCGGCGGCGGCCACCGTTGCCCGCTGGGCGGCGATATCCTCATCCCGGTAGCCGGTGCTCACCAGCAAAAGCTGCTCCTGCGCCGCTTTCTGCTTGGCCGCGGCATTGCGGTAGGTGCCGCGGGCATTGTCCAGCTCCTTCTGAGAAATGGCGTTGCCCGCCCGCATGGCTTCCACCCGCTGCAAATTCTGGCGGGCATTGTCGGCAAGAGCGCGGGCGGCGGCCAGCTCCGCCCGGGCGGCGGCGATCTCCTCGCTGCGGTAGCCGCTTTCCAGACGTTGCAGATTGGCCTTCTCCCTCGCGAGCTGGGCCTGCGCCTGCCGGGCCTGCGCCGTCAGCGTGTCGTCATCCAGCCGGGCGATGAGGTCACCGGCCTGCACGCTGTCGCCTTCCTCCACCAGCAGATCGGTCAGGCGTCCGCCCACGCGAAAGCCCACATCCACCTGCCGTATCTCCACATTGCCGTAAAAGACCGGGGCGCTGTCCCCGCGCAACACCAGCCGCCACAGCCCAAGCGCCAGCACGCCCGCGACCAGCAGCGCCGCGACCGCCGCTCCCTTTCGTATGCGCATATCCCCTCCGGCTTGCCGGTAGCTTGCCTCCCGGCCTGTTTGGAAGCACAATGGCCCATCATTCACCCCTGCCGAGGAGGTCTCATGATCGCTTTTTCCGTCGATACCTCAACATGCCTGTCCTGTGGGGCCTGCGTCAAGGACTGCGTGGGTCAGGCCCTGACCATGCACAACGGCTACCCTGCCATGTCGCGGGAAGAAAACTGCATCGGCTGTCAGCACTGTCTGGCCGTCTGTCCTGTCGGGGCCGTTTCCGTCCTTGGTCGGACGCCCGCGGACTGCCTGCCGCTCGAGGGGGCGCTGCCGGGCCCGGACACGATGACCGCCCTTGTGCGCGGGCGGCGCAGTTGCCGCCAGTACCGGCAGGAAGATGTGGACAGGGCCACCCTGGACCAACTCTTCACCGCCGCCCAGTACGCCCCCACAGGCGTCAACGCCCGCAAGCTCTGGATATGTACGCTGGACACGCTGACCTCCCTGCAGGCCTTCCGGGAAGAGGTCTATGCCCGTCTGGCCGAGCTCGACGCCGCCGGAGCCATCCCCGACGACCGCCGGGCGCAGGTCTTTCGCGCGGCCCCGCGCCTCTGGCGGGAAAAGCAGGTGGATGTGCTCTTCCGCACGGCCCCGCACTGCGTCATCGTGGCCAACGCCAAGGATGCCCCCTGCCCCACACAGGACCCGATCATCTATCTTTCCTACTTCGAGCTTCTGGCGCAGTCCTGGGGACTGGGCACCACATGGTGCGGCCTGCTCTACTGGTGCATCACGCTCTTCCTGCCCGATGTCATGCAACGTCTGGGTATGCCGGACGGCTACGAGCTGAGCTATTGTATGCTCTACGGCAAACCGGCTGTCCACTATCCCCGCAGCGTTGCCCTGCCCGCCCCTGACGTGCACCGCGTGCAGTGGGCCGGCCGCTAGACGGTGTAAGATTGGGGGAAGGGGAACTCTTCGCTCTGCTGTCGATGCCCGTAAGGCTCCTGCGTCGCCAACGGGCTGTTAACACTATTCGCTGTTTGTTTGGGGGGAAGGGGAACCCCTCCGCCAGCGCTGGAGGGGTTCCCCTTCCCCCCAAGCCCCCCATCCCTTCCCCAGCGCGCTTTTACCGGGGAAGAGTCAGGGATACGAGGCAAGTCCTCCCCTGCTCGCAACAGCCCCAACCCAGCGGCCCCAAAAAAACAAGAGAGAAGAGAACCTCCCCCTACCCCTGCAAGAGTTGCAAGAGCATGTGGGGGAAGGCATTGGCCTGCGCCAGCATGGAGGTGGCTGACTGGGTAAGGACCTGATTACGGACGAATGTCGTCATCTCCGTGGCCACGTCCACGTCCGAGATACGGGATTCCGCCGCCTGCAAACTCTCGGCCTGCACGGTGAGATTGGTCACCGTATTTTCCAGCCGGTTCTGCGTCGCACCAAGATGGGCACGTATCTGATCCTTGCGGACGATGGCGTTATCCAACCGATTCAAGGCCCGCTGGGCAAGCTCCTGTGTGCTGATGGAGATGATATCCCCGTTGGGGTCGCCGGGGGTCACGACACCGCCTCCACCGCCCGCTGTGGGCATGGCTGTCCAGTTGGCCGTAATGTCAAAAACACCTTCTCCACCTATAATTAGAATCAAATCTTCTGTTACATTATCAATTGTTAATTTCTCTTCTTGGAAAAACATACTTACAGAAATCCCATCACCTGTGTATGTAAAATTCATTCCATTATAAGAGAAAGGGAAATTAGCACCACCTGTATATTTTATTTCATTTCCTGTTTCATTTATTTTACTGGAATCATATACTGCGGATGGATAAAATCCATTACTTTCTTTGATGACATCGCTTGCTGACACCCCTGATGGAGGCCAATTTTGAAGGAACGTTCCAGCAATATGCTTTCCATCACGAGTAAAAATATTTATATCATCATTTTGTGCTTGAGAATTTATATGTATGGAAATATTGGTTGAGCCTTTCGGAATTATCCCAAAAGAAATAATACCTGAAGTAAACTGTTGTTGTATACCGTTCTGCACCCTCTCACTCAAAATAGGAACTCCGCCATATCCGACTCCTCCACCGCCGCCTCCCCCAGCCGCTCCGCCTTCCCGCAGTCCCAGTCCGGCCAGCGTACAATCCCCTATCTCCACATAGTAATAGTCTTCCGCGCTGTCGTTGGCCGTGCCGAAATGCACCTTGAGCGCGCCAGTGGAGGACAGGCCGTCCGCGCTGCCCGCGCCGGTGCCGCCGTGCGGCCCGGAGAGGGAGCCGTCCAGCAGTTTTACGCCGTTGAAATCGGTGGCCTTGGCGATGCGGTCTATCTCCGAGGCCATTTGCTGGAATTCGCTGTTGATGATGAGACGTTGCGTGGAGTCGTAGGTGCCGGTAGCCGCCTGCTCGGCCAGTTCCTTCATGCGGATGAGCTTCTCGTCGATGATCTGCAAGGCCCCGTCCGCCGTCTGGATGAGGGAGATAGCGTCGTTGGCGTTGCGCGCGCCCTGCCCCAGAGCCTTGATGTCCGCCCGCATGAGTTCGCGGATAGCCAGCCCGGTCGCATCGTCGGCCGCTCGTTCCACCCGCAGACCGGTGGAGAGGCGGCGCACGGAATCCGCCAGCGTGTCGTAATGCGCGGACAGCTGACGAGACACGCCATAGGCCATGAGATTGTGATTGACGGACAGAGGACTCATGCGGCTGCCCTCCCCTGCCCGACGAGGGCGAGCAGATGCTCGCGGGCAGACAGAGCTGAGAGGTCCACCGCTTCTTTGCGACCGTGCTTAAAACGCCTGCACAGGACAACAGACGTCGGCACGGACAACACTCCATGTCCACAGCAGCGACCGGCAGGATGGCGGACCGACTGTCCCCGGATGTTATTTATATCAGCAAGAGAGAGAGAGAGAGAGAGAGAGAGAGCGGGGATAGGGGGAGAACTTCGCATGGCAGCCACTCCGTAAATTGAATTTTCTTTTATGTAAAAAGATTTCAGAACTTCGTCAATATACCTGCGCGCTTGGAATTGCCCCTGCGCCGTCTCCCAAGCGTCCCCATCCCCACGCAAACGAACCAAATACAGCAACATGTCCACCAGAGTTCGGTCATATCCTTGCCTGCAGAAAATATTTCTTCGACTTGCGGACATCTTTGACAAACTGGACTGACGCAAAATTTTTTCCCTTTGGCTGCGCCGATAATTTTGCGTCGTAGAGGAGTGGGTAAAGGCGGCCACCAGCGAAAAACTTTTGAGGAGGCTGTCCAACGGTGAGCGTATGCTACCATCGTTTGGCGGGCTTTTAGTCTCCTACAGAACGGCACCCCTCTTAGGGTCAGGACTCATTAAAGGTAAAAAATGACACTGGCAGCAATATGGATTGCCGAAAGGAATGTATGGGCACAGCGATCATAGCGCATGGCTATGCGGCGCCAGTCTTTC
>NZ_CALVHE010000100.1 GCF_944327235.1 uncultured Desulfovibrio sp. | reverse complement strand
GGCCGTGCCTGTTAGGCGACAAAGGAGCCTTACAGGCATCGACAGCAAAGCAAAGGGGTTTCTTCCCCCTCAAAAAAGCGTAATGAGTCCTGATCCTAGAGCAATTTCGGTTTGGAACGCGGAGCGTTTCAAACTGAAGACGCTCTAAAGACGTGGCCTGCCGCGTCCAGGTCAGCGAAGCGGCGTACGGGCCATGACCAGCAGAGTCACCGACGCGGCTCCGGCCTCACGCAGGACCGAACTGGCGGCGCGGGCGGTGCTGCCGGTGGTCATGACATCGTCCAGCAGCCAGCAGTGCCTGCCCGCCAGATCCGGCGTCGCGACGGCGAAGCTCCCGCGAACGTTGGTGGAGCGCTGGGCGGCATCCAGTCCGGCCTGAGGGGAAACGCGTCGCGCCCGGTACAACAGGTCATGCCGCAGCGGCAGGCGAAGTTCCCGGCAGAGCGCCACAGCCAGCTCGTGCGCCTGATTGTAGCCGCGTTCCCGCAGGTGGGTGGGGTGTTGCGGCACGGCCAGTACGAGGTCGGGCGGCGCAGTCTCGGGAGGGAAGGTTTGCAGGTGGCGGGCCAGCAATGCCCCCAGCGGACCGGCCAGCGCCAGCTCTCCTGAGAATTTGAGACGCAGCAGGCAATCACGCAGTACGCCTTCGTAGAGGCCATAGACCCGTATGTCGTCCCAGGGAGGAGGATCGGCCAGACAGTGACCGCAGGGCACGCTGGGGCCGTCCTTTCGGTCCGCGTGCGGCAGGGGAAGGGCGCAACGCGGGCAGGCCGCTCCCTTGTAGGGCGCAAATCGCGGCAGGCACCGTGGGCAAAAGGCTTCGTCCCGTGTCGGCGTGAAGGGAGCAAGGCAATGCGCGCAGCGACGTTCCAGCAGGCTGAGGCAGCGCAGCAGCCACTGGGCGGAACGAACAAGCGTGGCAACGCTCATGCGGTGGGCGAGGCAGCCGGGGCGGCAGACGGCGCAGGCATGGTCGATCCCGCCTGCTGTCGTCCCCAGTCATGCATGGTCGTCCGCAGTTCGGCGTCGATATCCGACGGCGATTCGATGCCGCGCATCGACTGCCGTTGCGTGAGTTCGCCCCGCCCGAGTGCCCGCAAGAAATACGACAGGCAAAGCTCGCTGCCTGCAAACAGCTGCTCCCCCCGGGGGCGTCCCGCCACCAGCAGCGACAGGTTCACGACAGGATCGTTCCTCCCCGTGCTCTCGGCCTCCCGCGCCGCCCAGCGGCTTTGCGCGCGATCCACGAGACATTTGAACTGGCCGGGCAGGGCATAGAAATAGACGGGCGCGGCCAGCAGCAGGAACGGCGTCCGCTCCAGAGCGCACAGGATATGCTCGGCGTCGTCATCATCCGCGAGGACGCAGCGATGCGGCGGCCGTTGACAGCCGCCGCAATGCGTACAGGGGCGGACGCGGTATTCCCGCAGCGGCAGGGGCTCCAGCACGAGCCCCAGCTCCGCTGCTCCTTCCATGAAATGCCGGGCAAGGGTATCGCTGCTCCCGTTGCGCCGGGGACTGCCCAACAGGACGATCCCGTGCGGCATCAGCAGAGATCCCCGCAGAAGGCGTTCTGGCGGCGTTCGTCACCGATGGTCGTGGCAGGCCCGTGACCGGGGTAAGCGTCCGTGTCCTCGGGCAGCGTGAAGAGCTGTTCGCGGATGGAACGCAGCAGCAGCGCCTGGTCGCCGCCGGGAAAATCCGTACGGCCGATGGAGCGGAAAAACAGGGCATCACCGGTAAAGACGGCATTTTCCGCGGGATAATAGAGCGAGATCCCGCCGGGCGTATGGCCGGGCGTATCCAGCACCGTGAAGGCGAGCCCGCCGAAGTGGCGTTCCCCGGCGGGAAGATCTTCCGTGGTATAGGGCGACACGGGCGGGAATCCCCAGATGCCGCCGCGAACGGATTCCGTATCGTCCAGACAGGCCTCATGCCGGGAGGCATAGACGGGAGCGCCCGTGGCGGCGGCAAGGGCGGCTACGCCATAGGCATGGTCGAAATGCTTGTGCGTCAAGCAGATGGCGAGCAATTTCAGGTTACGCTGTGCAAGGTAATCCTGCATGGGGGCGGGATCGCCGCCCACATCGATGATGACGGCTTCCCTGTCGTTGCTCACCACATAGCAGTTGGTTTCCAGCGGGCCGAGAGCAAATTTGGCAATGGGCATGATGGTTCCTTTCCAGAAGTTTTTTGCAGGATACGTTGCCCGGCGAGGAACGGCAAGCAAAGATGCGCCGGGCTCTGCGGTCCGTGTGGCGGATGATCGGCGGACAGTGGGAAAAGTCATGGATTTTTCTAGACACACGACCGGGCCGCGGCATACCATAGACGGATGAATACGGAAAAATCCACACCGAGCCTGACTCGCGGCGATCTCATGGAGATGGACGCCCAGCTTTTTGCCGAGCTGCGGCGCGTGATCCCTTGTACGGGCTGCGCCCTGTACTTCCCCACCGAAGCGCCTGGGCGGCAGCCCGAACTGCTGGCCGGGGAACGGCGTCTGCTCCTGCCGCTCTGGCGGGGAGAAACGCCGCTGGCCGTGGCCATGCTGCACGGCGTGCGCGTGCGCGAGACACGCCAGGCCCTGCCGTTGCTGCCCGCTGTGGCGGACATCTGTCTGGATCTGCTGGAACGCACTCGTGGGGAACGCACTGATGCCGTGACCGGTCTGGCTACGGAGAACCTGCTCTATGCCCGTATGGAGGAAGAGGCCGCCCGCGTACGCGAACAGCTTGCCGATCCCACGGCCGAAGATTCGCGCGGCGCTTCCCTGCACCGGCTCTGCATGGGACTGGTGCTCGTGCGGATGAGCAACGGCAGGGAGCTTGCCGAGACCTACGGCTATGCCTTCACGGACGGCTTGCTGCGTCAGGTGGCGGACGCCCTGCGGGCGGAATTGCCGGGTAATGTCATGGCGGCGCGTGTGGGGCGTTTCGGCATGGCGGTGCTCATGCCCAGCAGCAGCGGCCGCAAGGCTTGTCAGCGGCTGGCGCAGGAGGCGCTCCGCCGCATGGTCGGCGTCGAACAGCGCTGCGGGGTGACGCGCAAGGTCGTGCGTCCTCGTCTGTGCGCGGGACATGCCGTCTACCCGCAGGACATGGAAGGGCCGGAATTTGCCCTGTCCATGTACGAACAGGCCCGGCGCTTCATGGAGCGGGCCAGACTGGCCGCCAGAGAGGCGGTCAAGAGTCGGGTCCCCGGGCGCATCATGTCCTTTGCGCGCATCCTGCAGGAGGGCGGCGTCATCGAGGAATGCCTCGGCATGGGCCGCGTGCGCATCAGTCTCGGCCTGCGTGCCAAGGCGCGCGAAGGGCAACGTTTCGCGGTCTGGGAACCGGATGCGGAGGGCCGACGGCGGCTGCGGGGAGAGGTGGTGCTGCTGCTCGTGCGTGAGCAGGATGCCGTGGCCGAGACCCTGCAACTGACCGATGCGGCGCGCCCGCTGGCCGTGGGGCAGCGACTGGCCCTGCTGGATGAGACGGCGGAATTTGACGGGGAAGAGGGCATCCTGGCTGAAGAAGGGTGGTTGCCGCGTGAAGGCGCTGCCGGGGAACCCGTTGCCGCCGGTGGCGTGGAGGAGACGCAGCCTCCCGCGGAGACGCCAACCGAGGCGGAAGACGTGCCGGAAACGCCCGCTCCGTGCGAGATCGACGGCGGGCTGGAAGGATTTTGGGGGCACGGGGATTTTCGGCGTGCGCTGCGGCAGCGTGCGGAAGAGCGGAACCATTTCGTGCTGGCTCTGCTGCGTCTCGAGCTGGCGGGGGATGCTGCGGCAGGCGGTTCTCCCTGCCATGCGCTGGGACAAGCGGCCGGATCATGGCGCAAATGCCTTGCCGGACAGGAAGAAGCGGCAGGGGAGGGCGTGCTGTGCGGGCTGTACGGAGGCAACGGACTCATATTCTTCCATCCCGTCATGGACGAGCGGCCGTTGCTGCCGCTGTACGAGTCGGTCTGCCGGACGCTGGACGAACAGGGCGTACGCGCCGCCTGCGGACTGGCGACCTATCCCTTTTTGCAGTTCCGCAAGGGCGAGATGCTGGAATGCACCCTGAAGGCGCTGGAATACGCCCTCCTGCTGCCCGCGCCGCATGTGGGCGTCTGCAACTCGCTGGCCCTGAACATCAGCGCGGACAGGCGCTACAGTCAGGGCGACATCTTCGGCGCTGTGGAAGAGTACAAGCTGGCTCTGCTGGCGGATGAGGAGAATGTGCTGGCGCGCAATTCGCTGGGCGTCTGCATGGCTGCGCTCGGGCGTCATCATGAGGCCCGGCGGCATTTCCTCGAAGCCTTGCGACGTTGTTCCGAGCCCGGCCAGGTCGCGCAGACGCGCTATAACCTGGGTACAGTATGCCAGCAGCTGGGTGAGCGTCGCACGGCGGCCCGCTACTACCGTCAATGTCTGGCAGCGGAGCCGGAGCATCTCTATGCCCACCTGCGTCTCGGTCAACTGTGCGAAGAGGGTGGGCGGCGCAACGAGGCGCGCCGCTTCTATGAGGAGGCGGCCCGCATCGAGGACCGCCTGCGCGAAGGCAGGCAGGACGGCGGCCCAAGTCTGGCCCGGCGCTATCTTGCCCATGTGGCCGCACGGCAGCGGCGTGGGGGCGAGGCCCGCGAGCTGCTGCATGAGGCGCTGCTGCGAGATCCCAACGATGCCGCCTCCATGTTGCTCATGGCCCGGCTCTATCTGGACGGCAACGAGGACCCGTCCGTGGCCGAGCTGCTGGCCCGCAAGAGCGTGCGCCTGCATGATACGGCCGAGGGCTGGCGGGTGCTTGCCAGAGCCTTGCGGGCCCAGGACCGGGAAGATGAGGCCCGTCTGGCGGAGGCGCGCATCCCTTCGGCCTGAGACGTGAATCGGAACGGCGCACCCGTGCGCCATGCAAAGGAGAGATCATGACGCAGACCCTTGTTCCCGGACAGAATTGTCCTGTCCCCGCATCCCTGCTTTCCGTCAGCATCAGGGCCGGAGCCGCGGCCGACTTTTCCGCGTTTCGTCTCTTTGCCGGCGGCAAGACGCGCCGGGACGAGGACTTCGTGTTCTACGGGCAGAAAAGGAATGATGACAGCTCCATCTCGCTCAGCCACGACGCCTGTTCCGGCGTGTTCAGCGTGGATCTGACACGGCTTGCGCCGGATGTGGAAAAGGTGGCCCTGGCCGTCACCTCGGACTTCCCTACCGTCGCGCGCCTGTCGTCCCTGACGCTGGAGGTCGCGCAGGGGGCGGAGTGCCTGCTGCGCTGTTCGGTCGAGGTGGCGCGTCATGATGAGGCGGCCCTGATCCTGGGCGAATTCTACCGGCGCAACGGACAGTGGAAGTTTCGCTTCGTGGCGCAGGGCTTCCGGGGCGGTCTCAAACCGCTTGCCGAGTTCTACGGCGTGGATGTGGCGGACGATGCCCCTCCGCCCGCTCCGTCCCCCGTGCCACCTCGTCCGGCCCCTTCGGGTCCCGCACAGTCCGGCCCGGTGCCGCCACGTCCGGCCCCGAGCGGCGCATCTGCGCCATCTCGCGCCGTCAACCTGGGTAAGATCGTGCTCACCAAGGCCTCTCCCCGCATCGACCTGACCAAGCATAACCTTGCCGGGGGCCTGTACCGCGTCAATCTCAACTGGAACCGCGCCTTCACGAGCAGGCCGAGCGGCCTTGCCGGTCTGTTCAACCTCAATCGGGGCATCGATCTGGATCTGGCCGCCTATGTGCGTCTGAAAAACGGGGAGCATACCATCGTCCAGGCCCTTGGGGAACAGTTCGGTTCTCTGGATCAGCCGCCCTTCGTCAAGCTGATGGGCGATGACCGTACGGGCAGTCAGGCGGAGGGCGAATGGATCCACATCAACGGTGACCGTATCGACGATCTTGCTGAGGTCATCATCTTTACCTTCATCTATGCCGGTGCCCCCAACTGGAACGCGACGGATGCCGTGGTGCGCGTGGACATCCCGGGCCAGGCGAAGATCGAGACGCGGCTTTCTGACGGCAATGAGCCGCTGCCCATGTGCGCCATCGCACGCATCATCAATAGCGGCGGCAAGTTGAGCATCGAGCGCCTAGAACGGTATTTTCACGGCCATGAGGAGATGGACCGCTTTTTCGGCTGGGGGTTCAGATGGCGGGCGGGCTGGAAGTAGCGCCGCAGGCCGACGTGTGCTGGCTTGCGGAAGGTTATGCGTCGCAACGCGATATGGCGCTGGCCATCAAGGCGGCCTACCCCGATATCCTTCTGCTCGTTTCGCATCGGGACGACCGGCAGGAGATACTGGGCTGTGGCGACATCGCCCTGCGCGAGCCCCGGGACGAGGAGGAGCGCGCCGCTTTCATCGAGGAGGTCATCCGGCGTCATGCCGTGACGCTCCTCCATGCCGGGCGGCGCGGTCGCTGCCGGGCGGCGCGGTCGCTGGTTCGAAAGCCGCCGCGCGCCTGGAATCGCTGGGGGTGCGGCTTTCGACGGGAGCCTGCCGCGAAGCGGACTTCGTGCTGGCTGATAACAAGCTCCAGTTTTCGACACTGATGCGAGAGGCCGGGTTGCCTGTGGTACCGGCCCTGCCCATAGAGCGGGCGGAGGATCTGCGCGAGGCGCTGCGCACATCGCCCTTTGGGGCTGTCCGTTTGTGCGTCAAGCCGGTACAGGGCGTCTATGGGCAGGGCTTCCGCATCCTCGACGACAGCGTCAGCCTGCGGGACGTGCTGGCGGATACGGCGGGGCGGCGCGTGCCGTCCGCCTGGTACCTCCGTCTGTTGGAAGAATCGCCCGAGCCGCTGTTGCTCATGCCCTATTGCGGCGGGGACGAGTATTCCGTGGACATGCTTGTACGGCAGGGGCGCGCGCTCTGCTCCGTGCAGCGGCGCAAACACGGGCTCCTGCAGGATCTGGAAGCACCCAGCGAGGCGACGGAGATCGCGTACGAATGCGCCCGCCTGCTGGGATGCGACGGCCTGGTCAATATCCAGCTCATCGAGGCGGAAAAAGGACATCCTCTCCTGCTGGAGGCCAATTTGCGACCTTCCGGCGGCATCGGCTACGGCCTTGCCGCAGGGTGCAACCTCCCCGCCTTGTGGGCTGGGCTCATGCTGGGCAGGCTGGGCCCGGAAGAGGTCGCTCGTCAGGCGGCCCAGGCTCTCCGGCCAGTGACCATCCGTCCGCTGACGGTGGCCGTCCCCCTTCCCCCGGCAGGAGGAGAGAGATGGGGGGCGCCGGACGCTTCGGTGTCCGGCAGAGGAAATGGAGTATGTCGGCCGACAACGGGAGCGCAGACATGTCTTGTCGAGAGTTGATATAATTTGTAACATAAATGTAACAGAAAAATCACCACACCGGTATGGTTTGTGGTATGCTGAAAAAATGAGCAAAAAACGGCCGCAGCGCAGACAGGCTGCCGCCGGGCAGAAACGCGTCATCTTTGGAGGAAACGCATGGAACGGCTTTCCCCCTATGCAGTGGGGACGACTCTCTACGTGCCTTCGACCGCCTGGAAATACATGGAAAATATCCTCGCGGGAAAATATGGCGTTCTTCCTTCCGTCACGCTCTGTCTTGAGGATTCCATCGACAGCAGCGAAGTGGCGCAAGGCATGGAATGCATCGAGCGTTTTCTTGCTGCGGCGCGGCAGAGCGACGGCCAGTCCCATATCTTCATCCGGCCGCGTGACGGCGGCAATCTTTCCGCCCTGTTGGACAGGGGGCGCCTCGAAGGCATAGCCGGATTCGTGCTGCCGAAATTTCGGCTTGCCGATCTGCCTGACTGGGAGCGGCGTCTGCACGGCTTGCCGTACCTCTGGATGCCGACGTTGGAGACGGCGGAAGCTTTCGATCCCGCCGCCATGCGAGAACTGGCTGATGCGCTGCTGGCCGGACCGGGCCGGGAGCGCATCGTGGCGTTGCGGATAGGCGGCAATGATCTGCAGCAGCAGCTCGGGGTGCGGCGAAGCGGACGGCATACCGTGTACGAGGGGCCGCTGGGATATGTCCTCGGTATGCTGGCCACCGTATTCTTGCCGCGCGGCTTTGCGCTGACGGCTCCGGTCTTTGAGCTTCTGGACGATGAGACCTTGCTGGCCGCTGAGCTTGAGCGCGATATCCTGCATGGTTTTTGCGGTAAGACCGCTATCCATCCCGCCCAGCTGCACCATATCCAGACCGCTTTCAGGGTCACCCCGGAAGAGGTTGCCTCGGCGCGCGCCATACTGGAAAAAGAGAAGGCCGTATTCCGTTTTGACGGCAGGATGTGCGAACCGGCCACGCATTCCCACTGGGCCCGGAAGATCCTGGAGCGCAGGGACGTTTTTGGGGAGAGCG
>NZ_CALVHE010000099.1 GCF_944327235.1 uncultured Desulfovibrio sp. | reverse complement strand
GGCAGCCGTCGTTGACGGCGAACCAGTCCGTCACCGGCGTCCGCGCCACGGAATGGATATAGCGGATGCCGAAAACGCCGCCGTTGCCGAACGGCAGCAGGATGCGCGTCCTCCCGGCGGCATCCGTCACGCGCAGCCGCAGGACGGAGGGATATCCCTCCGTCGCCGCGGCCGCGCAAAGGGACGCGGCGGTCAGGATGCACAGCGCCGGTACGACCAGCAGCAGGAGCAAAGCGTTCCGACCGCGCGACATGGCTCAGTCTCCGTCCCGCCTACTGGGGCAGCTTCACGCCCTTCTCGGCGAAGTACTTGGCCGCGCCGGGATGGAAGGGGATGGTGATGCCTTCGGCGGCACGCTCCACGCTGATCTCGGAGCCCTTGTTGTGTGCCTTGGACACGTCGTCGAGGTTGTCATAGAGCGCCTTGGTCATGGCGTACACGTCCTCTTCGGACATGTTCTTGTTGACCACGAGGATGCACTGCACGGACAGGGTGGGCACGGGCTTGTCCTGTCCCTTGTAGGTCCCGGCGGGGATGGCGTCCTTCACGAGGAAGGGGAAGGTGTTCACGAGTTCGTCCACCTTCTTGCCTTCCAGCGGCACGAAGGCGACTTCCTGCGCGGTGGTGATGTCCTGGATGGCGGGGTTGGGCGTGCCGATGGTGAACACGAAGCCGTCGAGCTGACGGTCCTTGAACTGGTCGGCGGTCTCGCCGTAGGGCAGGAAGATGGGCTCGATGTTCTTGTAGGCCAGCCCGAAATACTTGAAGATCTGGCGGCAGTTCACTTCATTGCCGCTGCCGCGCGCGCCCACGGAGACCTTCTTGCCCTTGAAGTCCTCCAGCGTCTTGACGTTGCTGTCCTTGCTGGCGACCACATGCAGGTATTCAGGATAGAGGCGGCCGATGGCCACCACGTCGGTCATCTTGTTGTCGGGACGGAAGGGCTCGGTGCCCTTGAAGGCCGCATCGGCCACGTCGTTCTGCACAAGAGCGAAGTCCACTTCGTGGGCCTGCACGAGGCGCATGTTCTCGCCGGAAGCGCCCGTGGCCTGCGCGGTGACGGAGAACTTGCCGTCACTGTTGGTGCTGATGACCTGGGCGATGGCCCCGCCAAGGGGGAAATACACGCCGGACGTGCCCCCTGTGGCCAGCGTCAGATGCTTGGGACCGGCAAAGGCAAGCGAGGCCGACAGCAGGAGGCCGCAGGCCAGAAAAAGACTCATCACGCGTTTCATGTGCACAACCTCCAGAAAGTGCGCAGGATGACGAAAAAGGGCGTACCGTCCGGCACGCCGCCGTAAAGATCATCATAGCCCATAAAAAAAGGACGCGCAACGCATGTCCGCCGCCTCCCTTCGCCTTGCGGGAGGCTGTCCGGCCCGCGCCGCGGACATGCCGTCTTGCCTGCGACGAGGCAAACGTGTATGTTGGAGGAGCGGGGGACCCCGCGAAAAAACGCAGCAAGGCAAACGCCGGGAGGGAGTATGCCGCGTCGTCCATTTACCCTGTGTCTGTGTGCGGTCCTTCTGTCCGCCCTGACGCTCACGGGCTGCAAAAGCCAGTACGGCGAACAGAAGACCACCGTCAATTACTACCCGCAGTGTTACACTCCCGTAGCGGAGCTGCGCAAGGACGAGAACAGCGTCGGCACCAGCACCGCCGCCGGGGCCGCCGGAGGCGCACTGCTCGGCGCGCTCATCGGCGGCCTGAGCACCGGCAAGGTGGAAGGCGCGCTGGCCGGGGCCGTGGCGGGCGGGGCCGTGGGCGCGGTGGGCGGACACGCCTACGGCAAGTCGCAGGCCAAAAAGCGCGACGCCCAGTATCTGCAGGCCTATGCCCAGCAGCTCGGCCAGGAAGCCCAGAGCATGGACAGGGCCACCGCCGCCGCCACCGTGGTCATGAAGTGTTACGACAAGGAATTCAAGGCCGCCATCGGTCAGTACAAGGCCGGAGCCATCACCCGCACCGAGCTGGACGAACGCTACAAGGAGATCCGCTCCGGCCTGGAAGAGACGGCGTTCATCCTCAAGTCCACGGCCTCGACCATGGCCGAACGTGACGCCGAATACCAGCAGGCCCTTGCCGAGGACTACACCAACGCCCAGCCCAAGCGCCGCCAGCCCACGCCGGTGCGGCAACAGGCCTCCGCGTGGAAGGAGTCCCGCGACAATCTCGTCCGCACGCAGGCCGAACTGGAAAGCCGCCTCGTAGCCTACGAGAACGGCTACAACAGCGCCACGCTCTAGGGCCTGCCAACACCATTCGCTGTCTGTTTTGGGGGAAGGGGAACCCCTCCGCCGGCGCGGGAGGGGTTCCCCTTCCCCCAAGCCCCCATCCCTTCCCCAGCGCGCTTTTACCGGGGGAAGAGGCAGGGACACGAGGCGACCCCGCCTCCACGGCAAGCGGAGCGTGTACGGGTAATAGACTTATATGTTGAACTTATTTGTAAAATGAGAGCCGACAGGCTCTAGGGCCTGTCAACACTATTCGTTGCCTGTTTGGGGGAAGGGAAAGCCCTCGCTCTGCTGTCGATGCCTGTAAGGCTCCTGTGTCGCCTAACGGGCACGGCCCTGCGGGCCGCCTTTCGGTCGCTCCCTTCCCCCCAAACAAACGATATATAACGTCAACGTCCCGGACGGTCTGTGGTGGGTGGAGGGACCGCCTTTCCTCCCAGGATGACCGTCCATTGCGTCAACAGGCCCCGACGCGCCGCCGGGCGCGCCTTTCTGCCGGAGGGCACGCCCTTCCCCCTTGCCGCGGACATGCTCATGAACAATCGTATCGCCACATCCCGTCGCGGAGAGATGCGCGCGCTGGCCGTACAGGGCATTTTTGCCACGGACTGCCATGCCCAGTTGCGCGGTCTCATCCTGCGCCACCTCAGCCCCGCCCATGCGGCCCTGCTGGCCGAGCCGCAGCATGACGCCGCCACGCGGGACATCGACTGGTATGCCGACTGCCCCGGCACGCCCGTGCGCTGTGCCGATCTGCCGGAAAACGAGGCGCAGGCCCTGCGGGCGCGAGCCGCGGGACTGGCCCGCGACATCAGCGACGCCGCCCGACGGCTGCGCGAGACCAGCGGGCATGAGCACGGCCTTTCCGGCGCGCTGCTGGCCCTTGCGCCCCTGCACGCCTCGGACGACGACCTCTGGTCGGTGGGCGGACAGCCCGTGCTCATCAACTGGGGCTTCGCGCCGGGCGTCCCCGGCGCGGAAGCGCAGGACCTCACCCGGCTGGGCACGGCCCCTGTCGCCGCACCGGCGGCGGTCGCGGCCGCCGCGCCTGTCGTCGCGCCCACGGGCAACGGTCGCGGCTGCCTCTGGTGGCTGCTGCCCCTGCTGCTCCTGCTGCTCCTGCTCTGGCTCCTGCTGGCCGCGCTGGGCCTGCTGCCCTCTCCCCTGCCCGGCGGCTGCGTGCCCGCGCCGGACACGGCGGCGCTGGACAAGGAGAAGGCCCGCACCGCCCCGCTGGAGACGGAACTTGAGGAACTGCTGCGCCGCCTGCGCGAACGGGCGGCCCTCTGCCGACCTCCGGCGACCCCGCCCGCCGTCACGCCGGACGAGCCGCGACCGGAGCCGGAAGTGATCGAGCCGTTCCTCGGTGAGACCCCGAAGGAAGAGCCGAAGCCCGAACCCAAGCCGGAGCCGAAGCCCAAGCCCGAACCGAGACCGGAACCCAAGCCGGAACCCAAACCGGAACCCAAGCCGGAACCCAAACCGGAACCCAGGCCCAAGCCCCGCAAGGGCGATGACATGACCATCCCCGACGATGCGGCCAAGAAGCAGGACCTCAGCTTCCTGGAAGGCTGCTGGGTCAGCGAGACGGGCCTGTATTCCCACCCCTCCAACCGGCCGCTGGTGGCGGAATACTGCTTCGACAAGAACGGACGCGGACGGCGCTTCGCCCGAGAAAAGGGCGGACGGGTCTGCAGCGGCCCGGCGCAGGCGCGTTTCCGTGACGGCAAGCTGTATTTCGAGGCCGATTACGCCGCCTGCCCGCGCGGCAGCCGGTTCGTGCCGCAGCAGGTGGAATGCACCGGTTCGGACACGCGCACCCATTGTCGCGGCAAGGAGCTGAAGGAAGGCCACGGCACCACCTGGGACGCCCGCTTCAAACGAAAGTAATGCGCGGATGGTCCGGCATGGCCTCGTCTCCGAGCCTGTCGGCCCGTCCCCGCGCCACGCTGCCCCGCAGCCCCGGAGTTTACGAGATGAGCCAGACCACTCCCCCCGCTGACGACAGACCCGATGCCGCCCGCGGCGAGACGACGCCGCAGGATGAGGCCCGCCCGGCCCCCGAGGCCGCGCCGTCCGCAACGCCTCCCCTGCCCTTCTACCGCCGCCCGCTGTTCTGGAGCCTCCTTTTCCTCGTGCTGCTGCTGGCGCTGCTCGGCTGGCATATCTATCGCCAGTGGCAGACCGCCAGAGAGCTGGAAGCCCGGCAGCAGGCCGAGCTGGCCGCCGTGCGGGAACGCAACGACGCGCTCGAGGCCTATCTGAAGATGCTGCGGGAACTGCTCGCGCAGGACCCCTGTACCGTCAAGGAGAAGCTGCCCACCCTGCCGCCGCCTCCGGAGGGGACAGCCGGTCCGCCGCTCATGCTGCCCGGCGATCCGGCCGAGCCGCGCGCCCCGAAGAGCGGCGACGCCGCGACGCCGCAGGCCCCGCCGCCCGCGCAGGCCCCCCGGCAGGAAGTGACGCCCGCCGCCCGCGCCGACAGCCTGCCCCATCTGCTGGAACAGGGGACGGTGCTCGTCCTCGCGCAGCAGTCGCGCGGCCTCTCCATGGGTTCCGGCTTCTTCATCTCGCAACGCCACATCGTCACCAACGGCCATGTGGTGGGCGACGCCGCGCAGGCTTTCGTCACCAACAAGGCCACCGGCAAGGTGCTGGCGGCCCGCATCCTCCACCGCATCGAGGAGGGCGGGCACGACGTGGCCGTGCTGGAACTGGACGCCCCCGCGCCCGTCACGCCGCTGACCTTCTAGTTCAGCGTCCAGCGCACCGAACGGGTGCGCGCCTGGGGCTTCCCCGGCGCGGTCACCGGGGATGATCCCAAGTTCAAGGCCCTGCTGGAAGGCGATACCGCCTCCGTGCCGGAAGTGGTCTATTCCGACGGCTCGGTCAACGTGGTACAGGAGCGGGACCCGGCCATCATCGTGCATTCGGCCACGGTGTCGCAGGGCAACAGCGGCGGCCCGCTGGTCAATCAGGCCGGACAGGTCGTGGGCATCAACACCTTCATCAAGCTGGACGGCGAATCCTACCGTCAATCCAGCATCGCCGTGGTCAGCGGCGCGGTGGCCGGCTTCCTCCGGCAATGGAAGATCCCCTACCTCGAAGCCCGGCCCGCCGAGGCCGCGCCGTCCGGCGATGCCGCCAAGCCCGCCGCCACGCCCGACAAGAAGGCCGAGACCGCGCCGGACAAGAAGGACGAGACCGCGCCGGACGCCGCGCCGGGCAAGAAAACGGAGGCAGAGGACGCCCGTCCCCCGGCGGCGTCCACCGCGCCAAAGGAGAGCCGTCCCGCTCCGCTGAGGCTCTGAGTCATGGCCCTCGCGCAGACCTATCTTGCCCGCAGCCGTCGCGGCGACATGCAGGCGCTGGCCGTACGCGGCATCCTCGTCACGGACTGCCGCCCGCAGCTGCACAGCATCATCCGCCGGGCGCTGGGGACGCGCTGCGCCGCCCTGCTGGCCGAACCGCAACATGACGCCGACCAGCGGCATATCGACTGGTATTCCGAGCGCGAGGGCACGCCGCGACCGCTCGCCGCCCTGCCGCCGGAAGAGGCGCGGGCCGTGCGGGAGAAAGCCTTCCGCTACGCCACCGCCATCGCCGGACTCGGCAGACAGCGCGCCGCCGCCCCCGCCGTGGCCGCGGGCATAGCCGACGAGATGCTGCCCCTCGTGCTGCGCCATGTGGCGGAGGACGACCTCTGGAGCGTGGACGGCGAGCCGGTGCTCATCAACTGGGGCTTCATCCCCGCTCATGCGGGCGTACAGGCGCAGGACCTTTCCCGTCCGGCCCAGACGCCTCCCGCCCCTCCCCCGCCGCCCGCCGACGTCCCCGGCCCCGCCGGAGCGACCGCGCCGGGCGGACCGGGCATGGCGGGCGGACGCGGCTGCCTCCCCTGGCTGCCGCCCCTGCTGCTGCTCCTCCTGTTGTTCTGGCTGCTTGCGGCCGCTCTCGGCCTGCTGCCCTCGCCCCTGCCCGGCGGCTGTCCGGCCCAGCCGGACGGGGAAGAGCTGAAAGCGGAAAGACGACGCGGCGCGCTCAAGGAAGCGGAACTGGAAGCCCTCTACCGTCAGTTATGGGAACGGGCGGGCCTCTGCGATCCGCCGGTCCGCCGCCCCGCGCCCCGGCCCGCTCCGGCCACGGTGGAACCCTTCTTCGGTGAGACGCCGAAGGAAGCGCCGAGACCGGCCCCCCGACCGGACCCCAAGCCCGCTCCCAGGCCGACCCCCAAGCCCCAGCCCAGCCCCGCGCCGCGCAAGGGCAACGACATGGAGATCCCCAGGGATGCCGCCAGACGGAACGACCTGAGCTTCCTGGAAGGCTGCTGGGCCAGCGAGACGGGCCTGACCGCCGAACCTTCCGGCAAGCCGGTCATCGTGGAATACTGCTTCGACAGGAACGGCAACGGCAAGCGCTTCGAGCACGTGGAAGGTCAGGAAAGTTGCGTGGGGCCGGGCAAGGCCCGCTTCCAGGGCCAGCGCCTGCACATGGAGTCCCCCTATGCCGAATGCCCCAACGGCGCCCGTTTCGTGCCGCACAGCATCGACTGTACCGGTTCCGGCCGTTCCACCCTCTGCAAGGGCCGCGAGCATGACCGGGACGATACCCGCTGGACGGCCCGTTTCAGAAAACAGTAAAGGATATGCACATGGAGACTTTGCCGCGCTATCTTTCCCCGGTGAGCATCATCCCCGGCGGCTGCCCGCAGTTCCTCGACCTGAGCGTGCCCGTGGAGGCGCTCAGGAAGCTGCGCCGCCACTTCCGGGAAGAAAAAAAGACCGATGACGACGGAGCGGGCCGCTACAGGCATCATCTGCGCTGCCTCGCGGAGAGCGAAGGCGGCTTCATCGACCAGCTCACCGCCCAGCCCTGCGAACCGGATTACGACATCAACGCCGAACGCTGTCTGGATGTCTGGGAAGGCCGCTGGCTGCCCGTGCCCTTCCTGCGGACCCTCGACCAGCTCTGGCCCGACGGCTGCCGTCGCTTTGAATACGGCCCCTCCAACTGGTCGCGCGCCTACGTCACCCGCGACGGCGGCTCCCCCGATCAGGTGCGCGTGGTCATCGCCTTCGACACGCAGGTGGAGGAACGCCCCGCCGAGGGCGACCGCTATTTCGCCCTCTCCCCGCAGGACGTGGCCGCCCACGGGCATTTCCTGCTGGCCCACCATGTGCGGGACAATTCCTGGTTCCTCAACGAGGCCTGGGTGGACGAATGGCTGTCCGCCATCTACGGGGCCTACCGGCAAAGCAGATACCGGGGCCACGGCTCGTGGCGTGACGAATCTCCCTATGTGCTGGAACACCTCGCCAGCTATCTCACCTGGCTGGACGTGGTACGTCTGGCGCTGGACGATCTGGCCGTACAGGTCATCAATCCCGACCGCGACACGCCCGTCGATGTGGATTTCATCCTCGACATCGGCAACTCCCGCACGACGGGCATCCTCGTGGAGACCCTGCCCCAGCGTCCCACCAACCTCAACGACAGCTACCTGCTGGAACTGCGCGACCTCGACCAGCCCCAGCACGTCTATGCCGAACCCTTCGAGACCCGCGTGGAATTCGTGGATGCCCTCTTCGGCAACGACGCCCTCAGCCGCCGCTCGGGACGACGCACGCCCGCCTTCGCCTGGCCGTCCGCCGTGCGCATCGGCCCGGAGGCCGCCCGTCTGGCCACGCAGGCCGTCTGCGCCGAAGGCAGCACCGGCATGTCCAGCCCCAAGCGCTATCTCTGGGACGAACGCCCCTGGCAGCAGACCTGGCGCTTCAATACCGGCGGCAAGAGCGAGCCCATGGTCAGCCGCGGCCTCTTCGCCCGGCAGCTCAATCCGCAGGGGACCCCGCTGGCCTGCTTCGAGGATCCGCTCTTCAAGCGCAGCGCGGCCCTCAAGAAGCAGCAGCCCGAACCCATCTTCGAGTCCCTCTTCACCCGCTCCTCCCTCATGATGTTCATGATGGGCGAGATCATCACGCAGGCGCTCATCACCATCAACTCCCCGGCCATCCGCTCCCGGCGCGAACTGCCCAACGTGCCGCGCCGCCTGCGGCGGCTCATCTTCACCGTGCCC